>JAEXRM010000117.1 GCA_023440865.1 Bacillota bacterium | reverse complement strand
GGGCGTAGGTCACGCCACCTTCGGTGTAGAATTCGGTGGGAACCGGAGAGAGCGTTCCGTCGGGGTTGATGACAACGCCTGTGGAGACATTCGCCTCGGTCACGCCCTGGGGCAGTGCGATGACACGGGACACGTAGGAGTTGAAGGTGTCAAGGTTCACGGTCTTGTCTCCGGCCTTTGCAACAACTTCGAAGATGGTGGGTTCGACCAGGATGGAGTAGGTCGGGTTGTTTGCATTGCGCAGGAGCGTGACAGCTTCGGAGGCAGAGGTCTGACGGATGACGAACTCGATGGTCGGGGCTACGTCTGTGGCGAGGCCGAGGCGGCTCTGCAGTGTGGCGATGTTGAGCTCGGCAACGGGCAGCGCATATCCGATTCCGCCGTAGTTGATGGTGATGTCTGTGTTGCCGGACAGTGCTCCGAGGTCGGTTGTATTGAAGAGGACGGAAGCCTGTTCGGTGTTATTGCGCTCGATGTTCACGGAGAGAACCTGGTTGCCGGTTGTCGGGTTGGTCGTGGGAGCATTTGCGGTAAAGAAGTCGGCACCCACCGTTGTGACTACGGTTTCAACGCCATTCTGCGATACGGTTTCCTGTGTTGCACCAATCTGCGGAGCTGTAGAGGAAGTAACCGGGGCGATGATGGCAATTGGAGCGGGTGCGGGGGCTGCGATAGGTGCGGGGCCAACGGGTCCACCGGTCGGGACGGAAGGAGCAGGCGGGGCGATGACAACCGGAGGAATGATAACCACGATGGCGGCGAGCCTTTCGAGCAAGGGCGTTTTGTCACTTTCGTCGAGCATGTCAACAAGGGTACGGGCAGTGTCAACCGATAGCTGAGTCTTTGCGGATTCGGCGGCGATGACGGCAGTGGTGGCGGTGGTGAGTTTCAATGTGTACGCTGCTTCGTCGGCAAGAACCTGAACAACGTCAAGGCGTTCGGCGAGCGCTTCTTTCTCGGCACTCTCGGCAAGAACGGCAACCAGTGCCTTAGCGGAATCAATGTCAGACTGAGCAATGGTGGATTCTGCCATTTCAACAGCCGTGGTGGCAGTAGCGAGGGCAATTGCATTCGCGACAACTGTACGCACAGGAGTCAGCCTGACTTCAAATACGCTGCGGTCAGCTTCGTGAAGCTGGGCAACCAGCGCGTCGGCATTGGCGAGAATCTCGGGGGTATTGTTCGCTTCGGCATTGGCAACAGCGATTTCGGTCTTCGACAGAAGATTTGCGTAGGCGATTGCGGCTTCGCGGACGTCGATGACATTCTGTACGGCATCCAGTGTAGCACCCAACACAGTCTTGTCGGTTGAGCGAAGTGCGCTGACAAGTGTACGGGCAGCATCTACATTGGCCTGGGATTCGGAAGTTACGGCAGTCTGGACGGCTGTTGTTGCCGTAGCGAGTTCATCTGCGTAAGCTTCTTCGGCGGCAATGTACTCGCGAACGGCGGTGAGACGAGTTGTCATGGCATCCTTGTCGGCCTCGCGAAGAGCGGAAACAAGAGCTTCGGCAGTCTCAACGGCTGCGATGGTCTTGGCCGATTCGGCATTGGCAACGGCAACCTCAGCTTCGCCCTTCTGGATGACGTAGGCGGCTTCTTCGGCTTCGTGAGCCACAATCAGGGCTTCCACTGCGTCCAAGGTGGTGGTAAGCGATGCCTTGTCATCGGCGCGAAGCGCATTGACGAGAAGGCGGGCGGCATCCAGAGATTCACGGGTTTCGGAAGTTACGGCAGTCTGTACGGCGGTTGTGGCAGTAGCAAGGACTTCAGCGTAGGCTTCTTCGGCGGTGATGTACTCACGCACCGCAGTGAGTCGGGCGGTCATGGCAGTCTTGTCGGCATCACGGAGAACGGCAACAAGCGTTTCGGCGGTTTCTACAGTTGCAATGGTTTTGGAGGCTTCGGCATTGGCTACTGCGGCTTCCGCTTCAGCCTTCTGGATAAGGTAGGCAGCTTCTTCGGCAGCCTTGGCGTCAATCGAAGCCTGTACGGCATCCAGAATGGCGGTCAGTGCCGTCTTGTCAGTTTCGCGAAGTGCATTCACAAGGACGAAGGCGGCGTCCACATCGGTCTGGGATTCCGAGACAATGGCGGCCTGAACGGCGGCAACAGCAGTAGCAAGTTCACTTGCATACAGAGCTTCGTCGGTAATGTAGTTCTGCACAACGGTCAGACGTGCCAGCAGGGCGGTCTTGTCGGCGGAGTCAACCAGAGCGTCGACAAGAATATTGGCAGCATCGACTGCATCCTGAGTCTTGGCACTTTCGGCAATGACGACCTTGGCAGTTGCAGTAGCAAGTTCAATCTGGTCGACAATGGCTTCCAGGCGGGAAAGGAGGGCTGTCTTGTCTGCGGATTCAGGGAGCGAAACGACGAGGCCGACGGCGGCGTCATAATCTGCATCGGCAAGGGTCGTTTCGGCAAGGGCTACGGCATTGGTGGCGGCTTCAAGGGCGGTGATGGCGGAAACAGCGTCGAGACGGGCTTTCAGTTTGTTGGCGTTCGTTGTTACAAGGGCGACCGCCGTGTAGGCGGCATCAATGTTTTCCTGGGTGCGGGTGGTTTCGGCAAGAATGACGGCCTCTTCTGCGGCGAAAAGATTCGTGATGAGCTCAGGGGTGTTCGCATTCAGCCCGTACCAAGGATTGAGACTGGTAAGATTCAGGTTCTTCAGCGGGGCAATCGTAGTCACATTGTTGCAAAACGAGAGATTGACTCTGGACAGGTTCGAAAGACCTTGAAGTGCGGAAACGTCTGTAAACGTTCCGTTCTGCATGTAAATGCCGCGCAGATTGACGAGATTCTCAATGCCAGAAAGGGATGTTGCGAGGTTTGTGGTCAAATACTGAATGGATGAGACGTCCCCTTCTGTCAGGTCACGCCCGTACACCCCGCATTGCGCCCGAATAGCCGCTTCGACGATGGGGTCAACAAAAGTGATAACGGAACCAGAACCAATTTCACTTACAGGGTATACGTCCGGAGCAATTCCTGTTCCGTCAAAATTGGCGCTATACACCAATCCGTCAGCAGTATTGGTGAAGAACACCTTACTTGCCGTTGCGCGAACCTTCTTGACGGCAGTATCAACAACGAGGGTCCTCTCGGAACCATTGTAAGCCTGCTTATACAGCTTGTTTCCGTCAGAAGGGTTGGCAAAGAACAGCTGTCCCATGGTGCTGGCCCGGTTGTCAACTTTCTCAAAAGTATTGAACAGGTTCAATGTATCCGAAATGGCGGAGAAGGGAGAGCCTGTGTCGATGGTATTGATGGGGTTTGTGTCATCTTTCCAAGTGCGGATTGCGTCATGGGCAAGGAGCTCAGCATCAGATGTCAGGAAAAAGTCATACTTGATGATTGTGTTATCGTTCTGATTGTCGTCCCAAAGAAGGTCCATGTTGACCCATTCGCCATCAAGGTTGACTCCAACCCACGCGTGAGAACCTCCTCCAGTCCGGCCTTGCGTATACCGCGCCTGAATTCCCATCCGGTTCAACATTGCGACGGCAGCGAAGGTGTATGTTCCACACAGGCCGGAGTTATAATCGAATACGCCACGGGAGTCATATAGGTCGCCCGGAACGTACTCACTGTAGTTGATGGTGCGGACGGCCCAGTCATGAACGGCAAGGACTTTGTCAAACGGAGTCATGCCTGAATGGGTAATCCTGGCGATAATGGCATCCATTTTGCCTTCAATCCGAACAGCTTCGGAAGGGATAGAGTTTATAACGCCCCACATGTCAAGCTGTGTCAGTGTGGGGATTCCGGCCATGTCAGCGGCATCGAAATTCCATACGCCCTCGACATTAACTGTGTGCAATTGTGTGGCAATTGTCAGCCCAGATACGTCCGGAACGGTCAAGGCGTGCGCTTGGGGGTTCAGCAAGTACAGAACCTGTACCTGGGGCATATTTGCCAAGTCGCCCCAGCTCGTTACATTGTCGGAGATGGCGAGCGAGAGCACGTAGTCCATTTTTTCAGAGGGGACTTCTGTTGAGCCTTCAGGGAGATACCCGTGCTTAATCAGGTCAGCCAAAGCCGCCTGTTTGATGACCGAATCAACGAACGCATACGGAGTGCTCGCGAAGACGGCAGAGGTTGCGAAGATACTTGTCAAGATGGTCACAACGAGAAGAAGGGAGATGAACCGAGACTTCGATGTGTTGCGCATTTGTAATCCCTTTCTTTTGAAAATAATAGCGATTGGTATATATTCCAATCGCCATGCTCCTTGCGGAACGTACTTTCAGCAACTGGCGGTCATAGGCTTGTGCCCGTAGACCCTGTAGTTTTGCGTCACTGCCTTTCAGCAGCTTTGCCCTATTCAGTTAGGGAAAGTATGTTCTGGAGTTAGAATAACACGGAAGATATTCTCATTCCCTGTGCTCCGAGCTCAGTTTACATAACTTTAAAATGATGTAAATTCAAATCTGCCGAATCCTTTCTAGCATCATCCAGTTCATAGATCTGAATGAATCTTATATGACATTCAAGAGCGTGTTGCCAGTGGTAGTGTTAATAACACGTCGTTATTTGTCAATGATAATGCATGTAGCAGAATTCCACAAATAGGAATCTCGAACGAAACGTGTTGAGAACTAATTCTACATCCGGTTATTAATTGTTCCCAAGGTTTTATCGACATGCCACTACTGTCGCCGTCAAAGAACAGGCAACGCGGCAGTTCATGAAAGACGCGGTTGTAGGCTTCATTGGTGTATCGAATACTATACAGCGAGAGGAGGGGCTTCTCCCCATTCGGTTGGATGCAGCTTCGCATACGCGCTCCAAAACCCTCGCTCGTTCTACCACTCACTTGTTCTTGTCGAGAAACTTCAGTGCCTCAATGACGATTTCATCTGTCCACCCATGCCCGACTCCGGCGTATTCCTTGTGGGTGATATTGGTGAACCCCGCATCATTCAAAACCTTTGAAATAAGTTTCTTGCGGGCGACAATCTCGTCACCGAAAAGCCGACGGTAATCGATGCCTTCCTGGTTCCAGTTCAAATCGGAATTCCCGTAATCGCCCCAGCCATCACCAAAGTAGGTTCCGTCGTTTGTATCTTCCGTGCCCGTGTGCCAGAATTGCGGGGTGTCCTTGTATTTCGCCACGCTGAAAGGTTGGCCGGTTACCTCTGAAATATCGCCGACACCTAGCGGGAACCGAAGCGTTTCGCCCTTGTACTCCGTGAGTGGGAGCGTGGGAGCGGAATTGACGACAACGGCCTTGGCCCTGTCCGGATGTGTATAGTTGAACCGGGTGGCAAAGTCGCTGGAAGCGGAGAACCCAATCAAGAATACTTTCTCGTCCAGCGTCTTTCCGAGCCCCCTAAAGGTTTTGATGGCGTCTGCAATCATGCAATCAAATTGCTTGTCGATGCGGTACAGATTACCACGCCCAAGGCTATTCAGGTATGCCTCACTGGAAAACAGTGTGCCCCGGTCAAGAGAATGCGTATAGAGTCCACCATCCTGTGCAGGACGCGGGAACATGGACATCATCATCGCGTATCCACCATCGCCTGACAACCGGGTCGAATACCACCCGCTGTATTGGCTCAACACTCTGGATACCGCTTCATCATTCGTCGTGGTGAGGTGTTCATTGCTACCCTCGGCAAGCAAAGTGGCGTTGAGTGCGGCAAGGTCTTTTGCGATATCATTCGAACGTTTGGGAAATCTCAGAATATATGGATAGTGGAACCCCTTGCTCGGATTGGCGGGAATAATGGTTTCCCACGCGCCATAATTCGAGGAAAATGACGCCAGTGTAATCCCAGAAGTGCGAATCCCCGTTGTTTCGACTTTTCCGTCATATACGACGCTCAATTTGTAATCTGTGTTGAGGCTTAGGTTGTAGGTGTTCCCGATGGAGACGCCCTCATCCCCGCACGCAAAAGTCAATCCGTTTATGACTGTGCCATCCGGCGTCTCCATAAATGCGGTTTTGAAGACGGGATACGAGCCGCTCACCCTCAACGCTCGCCCAAATTGTACTGGTTTGTATGATATTGCAGCACTGGAACCCTTAGATGCAAGTTTTACGGCTCCATCCACGTTGACTGAAAGTCCAAAAAGCTCAGCAATCTTTACCAAGGAGAGATACATTGTCCCCTTGTACTTGATGGTGCCAGGGATTGTTGTTCCTGCCGTGGTGGAGATGTCCTTGCCCTTTGTAAATACCTGGCTGCCGTCAAGAAAAACGTCAGCGGCATTGTACTCAGTATCCGTCACAGATGGCTGGGCTACGGCTGCACTGGAGACGGTACTGATCAGTAGGCAGAATACCATGACCAACGGAAGCAGTCTGTTCATTCGCATTCTCCTTTTCATGACACGGTATGACTTCAATCCTGATAATAACAAAGGCGACTGGTACAAATCCCAATCGCCATGTTTCCTTGCGGAGCTTGTTTTCAGCAACTGGCGGTCGTAGGCATCAGCCCGTAGACCCTGTAGTTTTGCGTCACTGCCTTTCGACAGCTTTGCCCTATTCAGTTGGAGAAAGCAGGTTCTGGATTCAGTGTAGCTTAATGATACGTCCATTTCCTGTACATATTGCTCAGTGTACATAACCATTGTGACAAATACGAATCTATTTCTTGAAGAGAAAACCCGCCATCCCTTTTAGGAAGCGGGTTTTCTGTGGCAGGAGAGTAGGGGCTCGAACCCTAGACCTACGGTTTTGGAGACCGTTGCTCTACCAACTGAGCTACACTCCTATGACCTGCATGCCGTATCGATATGCGTCTTCACGATCTGGCTCGGCAGAACGTCCACGCCAATCAATCTCAACCGGCGAAGATTAGTATACAACAGCCGACATGCCCGTGTCAATCGCAAATGCGTCACGAAGTGTGCTGACCATGCGTGGTTTGGGGCACAGCAGCCAGTGGGCGTCGCGTTGCATATCACCAGTGGACCCGGCCCGTACAGCCTTCATGTCGGCGTCAATACTCCTTCCGGCGCGCTCTTCATCAAGACCCTGTTGCACCTTCCGGCATCGCCTGCCCTTTCTCCGCCATCGCCCGTTCGATGGCCTTGGACAGCTGGTCGGGGCAGGAGGTGCTCTTGCGGCCGCACCGGATGCCGGCGAGAATGCCTGCAACCTCGTCGGCGGGCCGTCCTTCAACCAGTTTCATGATGGCCTTGAGGTTGCCGTCGCATCCGCCGAGAAACCGCACGTTGTGCATGTTCCCGTCCTTGATGGTGAACTTGAGTTCCGTTGCGCAGGTGCCGCGCATCTTGATGCTGTGCTCCATGAATTCCATCTCAGGCGTCCTTTCTGTCGGGCCGTGCTGTCAGTCGGTGGATGGGATGCCCCATCGCGCTGAATTTCTCCTCGTATTCGGTCATGACATTGCCTTCGGGTGGCAGCTCCGCGTGCAGGTCGCGGGTGACGTGGTCCAACTGCCATCCGGCCGCCGGGAAGGATTCGAGCGAGTAGTCGAACAGGCCCTTGTTGTCGGTCTTGAAGTGCACCTCGCCGTCCTGTGAAAGCACAATGCGGTACAGGTCAAGAAAGGAGCGGAAGGTCAGCCGGCGGTTCTCGTGCCGGCTCTTGGGCCATGGATCGGAGAAGTTCAGGTAGATGCGGTCGATCTCACCCGGTTCGAAGCACTCCGTCAGCGCCCGGGCGTCGATGTTCACGACCGCCAGATTGGTCAGCCCCTCGTCGGGAATCCGCTTCACCAGCTGCACCAGCACGGATGTGAAGCGTTCGATGGCGACAAAGGCCGTCCCCGGCTGCTGGTGGGCCAGGGTCGTGATGAACCGGCCCTTGCCGGATCCGATTTCCACATGCAGCGGGCCGTCCACCTGCAGGTGTTCGCGCCAGCGCCCCTTCAGCGTGGCGGGTTCGGAAATGAAACAGGCACTGCGGGCGACCTTCTGGGCCGCGTCGGGGATGTTGCGCATTCTCAAGTCGTCGGTACCTCCGGTGTCGTCTGGGTGGCATAGGATGCCCGGTAGGGCCGGGTGTAGCGGACGGCGGCCAGGATGGCCTCCTCCATGCTGATGGCGGCGGCGATGCCCTTGCCGGCGATGTCGAAGGCCGTTCCGTGGTCGACCGAGGTACGGAGGAACGGCAGTCCGATCGTCAGCGAGATCGTCCGCTCGAAGTCATAGGTCTTGGCGGCGATATGCCCCTGGTCGTGGTACAGCGACAGGACCGCATCATACCGCCCGTGCGCGGCCTGATGGAACACCGAATCGGCCGGCACGGGACCGGTGACGTCAAACCCTTCGCGGCGGAGCGTATCCACCGCCGGTTCGATCGCCCGGCCTTCCTCGTCCCCGAACAAGCCATGCTCGCCGCTGTGCGGGTTCAATCCCGCCACAGCAAGCCGGCAGGTGGCGAGCCCAAGCCGACGCATGGCATCCACACAGGCGCGTCCGACCCGCTCGACCCGATCCCGCGTCACCAGGTCGCAGGCCTGGCGCAGCGAAACATGCCTGGACAGGAAGAAGATGCGCAGCTCGCGTGTCTGGAAAAGGGTCAGGGGATCCGCGACACCGGTGAGGCGGCCGAAGATCTCCGTGTGGCCGATGTCCCGGATGCCAGCCGCACGCAGGGATTCCTTGTTCAGGGGAGTCGTCGCGACGGCATCGAACCGGCCCCGGAGCGCCTCGTCGATGCTAGTGGCGACGGCCTCGTATGCGGCCTTTCCACAGGCAGCGGACACGACGCCGAACAGCTGGTCCGTCATGTCGAACACCCCCGTATCGCGCAGCAGCACGCTGCCAGGGGGCGGCTGAAGGGGAAGCGCCCCCGCCTCCGGGCAGTCGGCCAGCCTCAGCGACAGGCGGAACCGCCGCACGGCATCCTCCGCAACAGCACGGGGCCCGACCAGAACCGGAATGCAGGCATAGCCGATCTCCGGATTCAGGACCGCCTTGAGGGCGATCTCCGGTCCGATGCCGGCCGGATCGCCCAATGGTATGCCGATGACAGGCTTGCTCATGCCACCCTCCCCATGCACGCGATTCCCGTCCATACGCATCTCCGTCGATCGGGAATCTCCGGTGAGCCGGAGACTCCGCCGTACGGGAAAGACCGTCGACAGAAACCTGACCGTCGCGCGAACGGTTGTCCGGAACAGAAACGCCGAAAACACAGATGATTCCGTGCACGGCCTCATGCGACCGGACACGGAATCATCTGTTAGCATAGCAAGATTGCGTCTGCTTGTCAAAGGGCCGTATCGAGCCGCGCGTCCACATCGCAGGTGCGATGCGGTTCCCGCGTTCCGCCGCCAATGCGGGGATGCGTTCATCCCATCAGCTTGCGCACCGCCTCCTGGATGCCGTTGATGTAGACGGCGCCCAGGGCGCGGTCGTACAGGCCGTAACCGGGTCTTCCGGTCTCATCCCAGATCATGCGCCCATGGTCGGGGCGGTACGGGCCGTCGAAGCCGACCTCATGATAGGCCTTGACGATTTCCACCATGTCGAGTGACCCTTTTTCGGAAAGGTGGGCTGTTTCCTCGAAGCTGCCCTCCCCCGATATGAGCACGTTGCGGATGTGGGCAAAGCGGATGCGCTTGCCGAAACGCCGGATGAGCGCCGGAATGTCGTTCCTCGGGCTGACACCGAGTGAACCCGAGCACAACGTCAGACCGTTCGCGGGAGAGTCGACCCGCCTGAGGAACCGCTCCAGATGCTCGCAGTCGGTGATGATGCGCGGCAGGCCGAAAATGGGCCACGGCGGATCGTCGGGATGGATGGCCATGTTGACGCCTGCCTCCTCGGCTGCAGGAATGACCCGGTCGAGGAAATAGCCCAGGTTCTCCCACAACACCTCCTCGGTCACGTCACGGTACGCGTCGAGCAGGGCCTTCATGTCGTCGCGGGTGTAGCTGGCATCCCAGCCGGGCAGCGACAGGTCGCCCCTTGCCGGATCCATCCGGTCGACATCCGCCTGGCGGTAGATGAGCGTCGTGGATCCGTCGGGGAGCCGGTGGGCGAGCGCCGAGCGCGTCCAGTCGAACACGGGCATGAAGTTGTAGCAGACGGTGCGGATGCCTGCCTCCCCGAGCCGGCGCACGGTTGTGCAATAGTTGTCGATGTACCGGTCGCGGGTGGGCCGGCCGAGTTTGATGTCCTCGTGCACCGGCACGCTCTCGATGACCGAGAGTTCGAGCCCGTGCGCCTCCACGGTGTCCTTGAGTGCGAGGATGCGCTCCATTGGCCACGCCTCGCCCACCGGTACGTCGTAGATCGCGGAAACGATGCCTTTCATGCCGGGGATCTGCCGGATGTGCTCGAGCTTGACGGGGTCGTCGGCGCCATACCAGCGAAATGTCATGAACATGCGATTTCCCTCCCCTTCTCCCTTCCACTTTACACAGGAGAAAACACCGTTTTCTGGCCTCATTTGGTGTTGATGCGGTTTTTTTTGGCCTTTTCTCCCCCCGGCGGCAAGGCCGGTCGCGGGGGGGTGTTCCGCACCGGTTGCCCATGCCCGCAGCAACGGTTACAATGGTCAGGGAACATGTGTTCCGAAAAGACGTCCCGCATTCCCCGAATGCATCTGGAGGACCTGTGGCATCCAAGAAAAAGGCGGCATCCGCATCGGATGGCCTTCATCCCGTCCCCAAGCCCGTTTCCGACGGCAAGCCCCGCAAACGCGGAAACAAGCGCGAGAAGCCGACGGCCCTGGACCTGGCGGCCGATGCCATGGAGGAAAGCCGTGCCGATGCCGAGGAAGCCGCCCTGCTGACGGCCGATGGGCAAGCGGTTCCCGCATCCGCGACCGAATGGCCTGTCATCAAGGTATCGGTCCGTGGGCTTGTGGCCTTTTCCATGCCCGACGACACAGCCTGGGCCTATGTCTCCTACGCCGAGCTGCGCGAAGGCGGCAGGGCGCACCAGCAGCTGCAGACGCAGCTGGCCGAAGCGGGTCCGTACCGCGCGGAAGCCGTCCTGGCTCACACCTACGAGGTGCTCGACCGCCGCGTCGAGGTATCCGGCCGGGCGGACGGCATCTTCGCCGAGGGCACGCCCCAGGCCATGCTCCATGAAATCAAGAGCACATCCGTGCCGCTCGCCGATCTGCCGGCCGCCGGCATCCCCTCGCACTGGGCGCAGTTGTCCTGTTATGCCGCCCTGTATCTCGAGGCGCAGGCCTTCGAGGTGATGCCCGCCCGGCTGACCTACGTGCACCGCCCCACGGGCGAAACCCGCGACATCGATCGCCTGTTCACGCGCACGGAGCTCGGGCGCACCATGCTCGAGCTGCTCAAGCCCTACGTCAAGCGCGAGAAGGACCTTTCGGCCTGGCGCGCCAAGCGCGACCGCTCCATCCAGGCCATGGAGCTGCCGTTCGCCGGCGGCTTCCGAAAGGGCCAGAAACTGCTGGCCTACAATGTCTACCGCTGCATCGGCGACAGCCGGCGCCTCTACGCGCAGGCCCCCACCGGCACCGGCAAGACCATGGGAGCCCTCTACCCTGTGCTCAAGTCCATGGGCGAGGGGCAGGTCGACCGTGTCTTCTATGTCACGGCCAAGACCACGACCAAGGGTATCGCGGAGAACGCGGTCGCTCTGCTGCGTTCGCGCGGGCTGCGCCTGAAATCCATCACCCTCACCGCCAAGGACAAGATGTGCCTGATGTCGGTCAAGAACTGCGATCCGGCGAAATGTCCCTATGCCGAAGGCATCCTCACGCGCATGCAGCGCGTATCAAAAACGCTGTTGAAGTCCCATGACGCGCTCACGCGCGACCTCATCTATGAAACCGGCCTCAAGCACGAGGTCTGCCCCTTCGAGCTCAGCCTCGACCTGTCGCTGGGATGCGACCTCATCATCGCCGACTACAACTACGTGTTCGATCCACGGGTATACCTCAAGCGCTTCTTTCAGCAAAAGGGCAAGGAGAACAATGTCATCCTCGTCGACGAGGCGCACAACCTGGTTGACCGGGCCCGCGAGATGTTCTCCGCGACGCTGGCGCGGGAACCGCTCATGGCGGCCCGCCGCGTGCTGGCAAAGGACCGGCCCGACCTGGCGCATGCCCTGGGCGACATCCTGCGGCCGCTCGCGCGCATGCAGGTCAAGCCCGAGGTCGGCCTGTCCGAAGCGGGCGGCCAGGGCTTCCGCACCACCGATGTCGCACCGGCGTCGCTGCTCGATCCCATCAACCGGTTCCTGATCGCCGCGGAACCGCTGCTGCAGGAGAAGGAGGAGGAAGGCAAGGAGCCGCCTCCATGGCAGGATGACTTTGTCGGCCTGTTCTTCGACCTGCTTCATTTCCGCAACACCCTCGACCTGTTCGGAGACGAGTACCGCGTGCTGCAGATGGGAAGAAACCGCAGCTTCACGCTGCGGCTGATGTGCCTCGATCCTTCGGTCATGCTTGACCGCCGCATGGAAGGGGCCCGTTCGACGATCCTGTTCTCCGCGACCTTCTCCCCGCTCTCCTATTTTCGCAAGATGCTTGGAGGAAGATCCGACGACCCTACACTGCGTCTTCCGTCCCCTTTTCCGCGCGAGAACCTGTTCGTTGCCATCGAGGACCGCGCCGAAACCCGCTTCCGCCTGCGCGAGCAGCATCTGCCGAATGTGGCGGCGTCCCTGTACCAGTTTCTCTCCGCCCATACGGGCAACTATCTGGTGTTCTTTCCGTCCTACGGGTACATGAACCAGGCGGTCTCCCTGCTGGAAGGCATCTACGGCGACCGGCGCACCGCGCGGCCGGACATGCCGGAGTGGGATGTGCTCGTACAGGCCGGTGGCATGACCGAATCCGACCGCGAGGCGTGGCTGTCGCGTTTCGAGCGGTACGGCGACTGTGTGCGGGTGGGCTTCTGCGTGCTCGGCGGCGCGTTTGGCGAGGGCATCGATCTCGTCGGCGAACGGCTCACGGGTGTTGCCGTGGTGGGCGTCGGCCTGCCGCAGGTCAATCCCGAGCAGGAGATCTCGCGTGCCTACTTTGAGGCACGCTTCGGCGAAGGTTTTGACTTCGCGTATACGTATCCCGGTCTCAACCGCGTGCTGCAGGCGGCCGGACGGCTTATCCGCACCACGACGGACCGCGGCGGCCTGCTGCTGATTGACGCGCGGTTTGCGGGCCGCCAGTACCGCGACCTGCTGCCGCCGGAATGGTTCCCGGTGCCGCTGCTGAGTCGAAGCCCGGCGCTGGGCACGCTTTTGGAGCAGTTCTGGACGACGCCGGAGACACCCGTCTCACAGGCGTGAGGGTGCGGCACCGGCCATGGATGCCCCATCGCCGGACCTGGCGATCACCGCTTCAATCACGCGCACCGAGACGGCGCATCATCTCCAGACAGGCCCTCGCATTGTGGTACGGACACTTCCACGGTTCGACCTTCGGCCTGCCGTGCAGGGGTCGCCCCTTTCGATCGGTCTCCCAGAACCATTCTCCACCGGCGTGGTCGACAATATGGCTGTCGATGAACCGCCAGAGGTTCATGGCGGCATCGAGGAAGCGGTGCTCCCCGCTGATCTGCCAGGCATTGAAGAAGCCCACAAGGGCCTCCGCCTGCACCCACCAGATCTTCTCCGTTTTCAGCCGCCCATTGGCGATCTCGTTGAACAGTCCCCCGTACTCCTGGTCCAGCCCCTTCTCAAGGACCTTGTCCGCCATGCGGACAGCCAGTGCGCGTGCATCCGCGAGGCGGACAGGATCACCCAGCACCTCCGCCGCCTCGTGCAGCAGCCAGCTGCCCTCGATGTCATGGCCGAAGCTCGTCGTATCCGAAGCCTTTGTCCAGTCCATCCCGAAGAAAAGCTGCATGCGGCTTTCCGCATCGTCCACGATATGCGCGCGCATCCAGTCGTATGTCTCAGACAGCGCTTCGCGCACCGCCGGCGAGGCATCGACGCGAAACAGGCAGGTCCACGCCTCCAGCACATGCAGATGGGTGTTCATCGACTTCGGCGAATCCATGTCCCTGCCGCTGAGCCGGTTCTCCCGCGTGGGTCCCCACTGTCGGTCCCGTGCCTCCAGATAACCGCCATGGACGGGATCGACCGCGTGCCGGCGAACCAGCCCGAAGGTCTCCCGGGCCAACGCCAGCGCCTCGGCATCCCCGGACAGGGCTGCATACTCCGAAAGGGCGTAGACGGCAAAGGCCTGGGCGTAGACCTGCTTGCGATCGTCGATCACACGCCCCTTCGCATCCAGCATCCAGTAAAAGCCGCCGTACTCCCGATCATGGAAATGGTCGGACAGGTCCCGGAACGCAGACCGCGCTGCATCGGCCAGATCAGGTCGCTCCAGCGTACGCGCCGCCGCGCTGTACGCCCACAGGATCCGCGCATGCAGGACGCCTCCGCGCGGCGCCCTTGCCCTGATGCGTCCGTTCATCCCGACCCATCCATGATGTCCCCATCCATCGCGAACGCGAACCTTGTCGAGCCAGTATGGCAGGATGTTGCCCTCCAGTTCTCCGGACAAGGCTTCTCTGAGTGCATCCAGCGCTTCCATGCCTGTACCTCCGCATCTGCCCATGGCATTGCTTTCGTGATGCCGTCTGCTTGCATCATGAATTGAAGTCATCGTTTAAGTTAACATGCTCATTATCGCGGAGATTCTCAAGGTTGTAAAGCCCGGCACAACCGTCGGGTTGTACCGGGCATCCGTTTGCCGAAGAACCGCGAACCGATGCCGCAGCATACGATTCACCCTGCACATCCGGTCAGGGCATGGCATCGCTTGTCCGGGGCAGGACGGAATCCCGGAAGATCAGGCTGCCCGGCACCAACAGCCGGCCATGGCGCCGACTGGGATCGGCAAGACGCTCGCAGACCATGCGGACGGCCTGTGCGGCCATGTCGTCGATATGGGTTTCCATCGTTGTCAATCCGGGCACCAGCGTCGCGAATGCGTCATTGTCAAAACCGGTCACGGAAACATCCTCCGGCACCCTCACCCCGCGTTCCGCCAATGCGGTCATCACCGTGCGGGCGACACGGTCGCAATTGCAGACAAAGGCATCCGGCAGGGTAACCGGCAGTTCGGGCACCGTGAGATGCCCCTCCTCGTCACGGTCGGAAAGGACGGCAACCGGTTCGAGATGATGCTCGAGCAAAGCACGCAGACATCCAAGGTAACGATCCTGGATGCTGCTGGTCGAATGCAGGTTGCCCACATAGGCGATGCGCCGGTGACCGGTTCGAATCAAGCGGCTGACCAGCTGATAGGCGCCGAAAAAGTTGTCGGCGATCACGGCATCCAGTTCCGCATGCTCATCGTAGAAATCAAGGCAGACCAGCGGCACACCGGTGGTCATCAGGATCTCGAGATAGGTCGGCGAAACCTGTCCGAGCAGGATGAACGCGTCGATGCGCTTTTCCATGAAAGCGCGCGGCAGATCGCCCGCCACCTCCGCATCGTGCCCCAGAACCAGCAGCATGCCGTAGTAGGCCCGCTCCTCGAGCCGCCGCTGCACATGCCCGAACATCGTCAGATACAGCGGGTGCATGCCCTCGAGAAACCGCTCGGGAACCAGCACGCCAACCGTGTACGACTGTCCCTGCTTCATGCTGCGTGCAAGGGTGTTGACACGATATCCCATCTCCTGCGCAACGGATGCAATCCGTTCGCGCAGCTCGGGACCGACCCCCTCCCTGCCGCCGAGTGCCTTGGATACGGTCACGCAGCTCACCTGCAGCCGTGCGGCAATGTCCTTCATGGTGACAGACTGTTTCACGATTTCACCCCCGTCCGGCCCGGCAACCCCGATGCATCACGAGTCCGGTTCCCGAAGCCGGACCTCAGAACAGGCCCAGAAACCGTTTCCGTTCCTTCACCCGCAGCGCGGTGACCGTATCGTCCGCCTGGATGTATGCCACGCCCGCCTTCGTCAGCACGGCATGCTGCACCGCCGACTTTGCACGGAACGCTGTGATCTCGGTTCCCGCGCCATCGAAGAAACGGACGCTTTGCTCGGTCTGCACGCCAATCACCCCCGGCGCGGTGATCAGCCGGCCGACACGGCCGTCCACGATGAACTCCCGCTGCATGCGGCCGGTCGCATCAAGCAGACGGACCCAACTCTTCTCCTGCCGGGTGGTGTCGTACCGCTTGCCGTCGAGCACCGCCACAACGGGCGTGGCGCCTTCCAGCAATGCGCCCGCCGTGATGGGATTGCCAGCCGGATCGTACGCGCCGACAGGCAGGAAATCACGATCGAGCAGCCTGACGCCCTGTTCACCGACCAGAGCCGTCGCCCCGTCGGCCATCTGCAGCACAACGGCGTACAGGTCGTCATCCGCCGCAACTCCCCCCAGACGGGTCATGTCCGGCGCGAGGAACTCCACCGCACCGCCGGCCTTGAGGTCGGCCGTCGAAAGACCGGAGAGGACCAGCGCGCGCTGGCCCGATTCGGGATCATGGCGGACCAGAAAGGGTGCATAGTCGGTGATGTAGGAGGTGAACACGGGAGAGCCTTCCCGTGAAAGCCCTTCGAGAATGGCGGTGTATCCCGATGCCCCGCCATGCTCGAGCAACAGTGCATAGTCTCGGGAAAGAAACGCGTTGCGGAGCGGGTACTTGGCCTCTTTCTCGAAAAAGCCCTCACCCTCGCGCACGACGCCCCAAGTCCTGCCGGCCAGATCGGCATACAGCACATCGCGCCCCTGTACGGACAGCATGGGAGATGCCAGGCTCACGGGCCTGACCCACTGTTCATTTCCCGCCTGGTCCAGGCACCGGAGTTCCCCTGTCGTACACAGCAACAGGCTCTCATTGAACACGGCCATGGCCGTCTCCCCCTCGATGCCGGCAAGATCGGCGATGGCCTGCTGTCTCGGCGCCTCTTCGGCAAGGGAGAAGGTCACCCGGTCCCAGAAGGCTGACAGGCCTCCGGCACGGATCTGACCCGGCCCCACACCGGTCAGCGCCATCAGGAGAAGCCCGAGAATCGCCGCCAGCAGCAGCAGGAACAGGAGGATGCGCAGGACAAGTCCCGATGCGTGCTTGCGCGGTTGTTCTTCCATGGTCTCTCCATCCTTCGTGCCCCTTGCCCGCGGCAGGGCCGCGGGCGCGTCATTCATTTGAAGAAGCCCAGCGCCTGCACGGCCAGGGCGTATTGGGGATCGTTCGCGATGCGCATCATCGTCAGCCGGCGGTTCAACGCCGCCTGGGTGGCCATGTCGAGCTGTCCGTTCGCCGTCAGCCCCACTTTTGCCTGATATGCGCGCAGGGCCGTGGCGGTGGCTGCATCGAAGGCACGGTCCGGGTAGCCGGTGAATGAGCCCTCCGCCTTGAGAATGGTCTCCGCCTGCCTGACTGCCAGCGAATAGGCGCCGGCAGCCAGTATGCCCGAAGACTGGATGGGTTCCGCGTTCGCGATGTCCACCTCATGGACGGGTGATCGGTTTGCCGCCTCCGCATCGGGCAGGAGGCCCTCCTTGTCGAGTGCCCGGCCGTTCCGGGTCAGATAGCGGCCGGTGGTCACCTTCGCCAGACCCAGCACTTCGTCGGGTTGGACCTGCACACCGTAATAGCTTGCCCATTCCAGATCCGTGACGAACGCCTCCTGGTACTGACCGGCGTACTTGGCCTGCGCCTGCGGCGTCAGCAGCATGAAGATGCTCTGCACCACGCCCTTGCCATAGGTTTGCCGACCGATGAGGAAGCCGTTGTCGGCATCCTGGATGGCACCGGCCAGAATCTCGGCGGCCGATGCCGTGTTTTCGTTCGTCAGTACGGCGATGCGCCAACCCGGATCGGGGTTGGCCGTGAAGTAGGTTGCATCGCTGAAGCGTTCGGACCGGTAATCGAGCGAGACGATGTTGCCGGGCGGCAGCAGCAGCCGGCCTGCCGCAACCGCTTCACTGACATAGCCGCCGGGGTTGTCCCGCAGATCGAGGATGAGTTTGCCGATACCCGCCTTGCGGAAAGACGACAGTGCCGCCTCCAACTCGCCGGACATGCCGGTGGAGAATTGGCTGATCCGGACATAGCCGTAAGCGCCATCCATCCGCCAGGTGACGGGTGTGGTGCGGATCGCGCCGCGCGTGACGGTGACGGTGGACTCCACGGTGCCTCGCCGGTACACCAGGGTCACCGTCGTTCCGGCGGTGCCGCGGATGATGGCAGCCGCATCCTCCGGTTTCATGCCGGAAAGCGATGTGCCATTGGCCTTGAGCAGGATGTCCCCGTCATGGAGCCCGACCTTTTCAGCCGGGGAATCGGGATGCACGTGGCTGATGCGGACACCGCCCTGTGCCGCAGCGGCTTCGAGTGTGGCCCCGATGCCGCTGAACTGGCCGGAAAGACTCGCCTCGTACGCTTTGGTCTCCTCCTGGTTCATGAAGGAGGAATAGGGGTCCATGCTCGAGAACATGCCCTTGAGCGCCCCTTCGAGCAGCTTCGTGTCGGACTGCGCCTCCAGGTGCATCGACTGCATGAAGTTCTTGACCGCCTCGAGATAGTCTCCCGACCAAGCCGAGGCCGTCGCGGGCGAGGCCGTCAGAACGGCGGCCAGCAGAAGCGCGGCAACGGTCCGGCATTTCCGCGCGGTCCTTCCCCGGCGGGATCCGCCGGTTCCGTGCGATGACCGGAAGGCATGCATGTGCCGCAGTAAGCCGATATGAATTCTGTCCACCATGGCTGCTCCTCTCAGGAAATCCGCCCGGCGGCATGCCGACAATCCAGGCACGCGGACGGCTTTCCAGCAGGAACCATTATACCACGCGGTTTTTCCGGCAGGAATCCTTCCGGCCTGCAACGCGCCTCACCAATTCGTGATGTGCTCGCGGTAGTCGGTCACCAGGTCGTCTCCCATATAGTTGACCAGACGATGGAACATGTCGGCCGCTTCGGCGGCGGTCATGAAATCCGAGGGTCGGAAGCGGCCCGCGTCATCCGCACCCAGCACGCCGATCTCCGCCGCGACGGCCGCCGGATTGCGTGCATAGGCCGGTATCTCGTCATTGTCGACAAAAGGTGCGACAGCGTGGGGCCACGGTGCCAGATTACCCAGTCCCAGCGCGCGGATGGCAATCGTGACGACTTCCGCGCGGGTGATGTAGTCATCGGGACGGAAGAAGGACATGCCTCGACCGATGACGATGCCGCGATTGCTTGCATCCACGATCTCCTGATAATGGATTTCCTTGCCGTCCAGGTCGGCAAACGGGGCCACGGGCGCCGCCGCGGCGGTTCTTCTTGCCGTGGCGGTCGCGGTTGTCCGGAGGTTCGGATCCGCGGGCACCGCCTTGAACACCTTCACGGCCTGCGCGACGAACGCCTCGCGTGTGAGATACTTCTCCGGATTGTAGTCCTCTCCTGTCCCCGGAATCACCTCCAGACCATACAGGATGTGGATGGCCTGCTCCGCGAAATGTCCCTTGAGGTGGCGGATATCCGGTACCTGCAACCGTTCGTATATGGGTTCGGTGTCAAGCGCAAGCGTGTCCTTGTACCTCACCATGCGGTCCGTAGCGGCCCCGCCCTTGTCGAACTCGGGAAATGAAGCCTCGTAGGCGAGGACGGCCTCGTTCCAGGTCGTGCGCAGGTACCCGCCGTCGAAGCTGATCTGCGTGGGCGCGTTCGCCCGGTAATCGATCTTCTGCCGACTTGACGAGGAGACGGTCACGACGGCGGTGCCACCCCAGGAGGGTGCGCCCTTCTTCGCCCACGTGACCTGCATGGCGAGCTTCTGCGTCTGGGTATCGCTCCAGTACTGGTCGTAGGCGTGCACGGTGCCGGATGTCTCGACCGTGACGGTCGGCACGTCGGCGCCGGTGCCGACCCGGTACACCTTCTTCGACCTGAACTCGCCGGCATGATAATCCACGGCCGGCTTCGGATCGGTCAGATCCGAGCGGGTAAAGGTCTCGGACGCAAGCGTGTAGGTGGTCGACCCGATCTTGAGCACCTCGGTCGGCAGCTTCTGGAACAGGCTCGACTTCGTGATCTGCCCGTTGTTCTTCGTATCGACGGCGGTGTCGAGGATCAGCACGCGCGTCAGCGTGGCCGCCTGAGCCGCGTTGACGAGCTTGTACGTGTAGGTGGCGGTTTCCTTGCCCGCCTTCACCGTCTTCTTGATGGTGACCGTGCCGTCGAGGACAACCGGCTTGCCGGTGACGAAGGCGACCTCCCGGTACTGGTATGTGTCCTTGACCAGGCGGTTGACCACCGAAATGCCACCCTCATAGCCGAGCGTTCCTTCCGCAGCGCTCACCGGCGCGCGCAGCAGCGGGATCAGCACCAGGGCCAACAGCAGTGCGCCCGCCCGCAAAGCCAGGCGTCGGTGTTTTTGTCCGTTCCTCATGGCATCTCCCCCTATTCCGCCAGGATCACGCGGGCCTCGCCGCCTGCGGCCGTCTGCAGCACGCGGACCGAATCGCCCGGCCGGATGTCCGAAAGCATGGCCTGTCTGCCCTGCCGCACAACGATCGCGTCGCCCGGAACCGTCAGCTCGCCATCCGCCACCACCGTCCACGCATGGCCGACAGGGTCGTACTGCCGGCTTTCCGCCACGGCAAGGGAGGTCGGCTCCGTCAGCGGCATACCGAACTCGTCGAAGGTCGCGCCGTTGACCGCTGTGACACGCGCCTTGCGGATGATCTCCCCGTACGGCGCATCGGAAATGGCCGCCGCATAGGTGCCGTCCGTCAGGATGTAGACGCTGGTTCCGACCCAGTCCGACCGGATGAAACCGCGCAGGCTGGCGACCCCGCCATCGGACAGCAGGCGCGTGGCGTCGTTGCGGATCGAGAAGGTTTTGGGCGTGTTGAAGAAGGTCCAGACATTGCCGTCGAGCCGTGCAAAGGACTCAAGCGAGAACGCCGCTTCCGTGGTGATGTCGCTGACGCGTCCGCGGTAGACGGAGAGCCCTTCCGCGCCGGTCGGAGTCTGGGCGACGACCACATCCGCAAGCATCCTTCCCGTCGTCCCGTCCCGGCCCGCGGACAGTCGTGCCCGCTGGTCCGGCAGCAGCGCGGCGGCGGACACAAGCCGGCCATCCTTGACGACGAGTGTGCCGGCATCCGCCGTGAAGGCCTGGGCGCTGCCGTTCATGCTGAAGGTGGATCCATCGACCGAGGTGGTGGCGATGGTATCGTCATACACCTTCTCGAACCGGTCGGCGGCACGGATCGCCAGGGCGGCGACGCGCTCGGAGCCGCCCGCATCCTCGGTCACGGCGAAGTAGGCGGTGCCGGCAGCACGCTCTGGCGGCAGGGAGCCCGCATAATCGGATGCCAGCGTGAATGCCGTCGCACCCAGCTGCGGGGCGGCCAGCCACCGGCCGCCGGTGAAGGTCTGGGCGCCCGAGACGGCGATTTGACGCCGGAGCGGATCGTACCAGACATAGGTGCCGCGATAGAGATTCACAACCTGCGTCGGATCCCGCTCAAGCCTGATCTCCGAGACGGAGGTGTTCGCCCCGCTGCTCTGCACGAGCAGGCGGACGCGATCCCCCACGGCAATGGCGCTCCGGTCTGTCGGCAGCCCGTCGCGATACACCGGCACCGCGGCGGCGACGGCGTATGTGCGTGCCGCACCGTGCCCATCGATCAGCGTCAGCGTGGCGGCACCTTTCTTCGTCACGGTCCCATACACGGCCTCATGGTCATTCGCGGCACCCGCGGCAACCACGGCGCCCCCGTCATCAAGCCGGAGAAATACGCTGTCACCGGGGAGCAGCGCGTCAACCGTTGCCGGCAGCCCGTCGCGCGTCACCGCGACACCGGGCGCGAGCGGATAATTGCGCAGTCCCGCAAACCCATTGTCAATGCCGGAGGCAAGGCCGGATCCATCCGCCGCGTACAGCGTCACATAACCCAGCGAAGCGTTCACATCGGCGATGATGCCGCCCACGACACCATCCTGCTGGAGCAGGTCGAGATTCACGGGTTCGATGTAGGTGATCAGGCCGCCTTCCACAACAATGATCGCATGTGTCTCCGGCTCGACAGCCGCCAGCGTCATCTGCGCCTCGCCGGAATAGATCCTCGCACCACTGCTCACGATGTGGCGGATGGTGTCGGTTCCCGTTTCCATGCGACGGATGGTCTCCTGGTCGACCAGCCTCAGATCGGCGAACGGCAGCTCCTGATACGGTTGGAAGGTCATGGCGCGGGTGGTGCCGTCGATCGCCTTCACACGGCCCAGCAGGATGGTCTTGTCCGTTCCGGCAAGCACCTGCATGTAGGGCACCTGGTCGGACGAGTCCGCCACATACAGGACCTGCTGACCGACGGCAAGCACCGCTCCGGACCGTGGCACGCCTCCGGCGGACACGATGGTGTCTGAAACGCGCAGCACGCTGGCACCCGTGAGCTCGTTGCGGTTCGTCGCGATCGCAGCGGCCGGTTCCCGAAGGGTCAGCACATGCAGCGATCCGTCTGTGTTCCGGATACGGACAGTGCGCTCGTTGACGAGCACGCCGGTGGTGTTGTCCTCGGAGCGGTCGATGCCCTCCACGACGCCCTTGAACTTGGACAATCCAAGCTTTGGAAAGAGCACCGGCTCGGCATTCTGCAGCATTTGCGCCGCTTCCGCGCGGGTAAGATACCCCTTCGGGCGGAAACGGCCGTTGGCGTCGCCGTGCATGACCCTGTTCTGCAGCATCGCCTCGATGGCGGGAATGCGCACGGGGTTCGCCGTCTGCCAGTCGGCATAGGCGTTGAACAGGCTGGTCTGCGGATAGAGGGGGGTGAGTCCGAGCGTCCCCGCCAGATAGTACGCCATGTCCTCCCGGGTGACGGAGGCCTTCCGCTGGAAGTTCTCCCCTGTCAGCACCAGCTGGTCCGTCTGCAGGGCGTCAGCGTATTGCGCCTGGGTAAGCAGACCGTCGTTGAACGCCAGCTGGACATATCCGTCCGACCACATCCTCGGCGCCGGATACAGCTTGGCATCGGCCGCACGGGCCGCATCCAGGGTTTCGGCGGCCGCCTGGGCCTCCGCCTCGCGGCCGGCCGCCACATAGGCGATGGCCAGCGCCTGCTCGACCGACAGCGTGTCGCCCAGCCCGAACCGCTTGGCGCCATACCCCTTCATGAGCTCGAGCGCGCCGGTTTCCCAGACGGCTTCGCGGGCATACGAGTTCGAAGCGCGGACATCGGTGAAATCAAGGTTCGCCAGCAACGCGGCGGCCCGTTCCGTTCCCGTGAACATCCGGGTGGGCGTCTCCGGCACAGCCGCCGCCGCAAGCGGCACAACCGCCGCAATGACCAAGACCAGGACAAGCGCGGCCGCGCCCGCCCGTTTCCCTATTGTGCGCAAGAATGGGTCCTCCGTTCCTTCCGTGACGGCATGAGGACGGCAGCCGTCAACATGCCTCATGGTTTGTATCGGCACGGAGGGTGCGTGGCATAACGAATGAGGCATTTCAATTGGATGACAGGCATGAGCCAAGATATGTGTGCGCGGGACCCGGCTATGACATCACATCCACATCCGCAGCGGCATCGGACACCGCATCCGCCGCGCGGGTTGCCGGACGGTCATCCGGTTGCGCGTCCGCCGTCTGGACGACCGCTCCTTCATCCGGTCGCGCATCCGCCGCAAGGCCTGTCGATCCGCCATCGGCATCATGCCGCGCGGCCTGTGTGCCCCCGCCCTGGAACTCGGCGAGCACCATGCCGCCCAGCACCAGCATCGAACCGATGACCAGCGGCATGGTCAGCCGCTCGGTTTCTCCATCGGTTCCGGGCACGAGCAGTGCGAAGATGGCCCCGAAGACCGGCTCGCAGGCAATGATCAGCGCGGTGCGGGTGGGTGAGGTGTACTTTTGCGCGACCGTCTGCACCCCGAACGCGAAGGCGGTGCCGAGCGCACCCGTATACAGCACCGTCAGCACCACACGCCAGGAAAAGTGCACGGTGCCGCGCTCAAACAGCAGCCAGGTTCCCGCGTACAGCAGCGCCGCAGTCACCATCTGCAGCACCGCGTTGAGACGCGGGTCGGTCTCGGTGTTGAACTTGTCGATGAAGATGATCTGCAGGGCGAAGCACAGCGCACACAGCAGCGTGAGCGTGTCCCCCCTGTTCCACCCCTGGGAGAGCCCCCCGGTGAGCACAAACAGGCCCACGGTGGCCATCGCCACGCCGGCAACGGCGCGGGCGGGCGGCTGCTTCCGCAGCAGCACGGCGGAGAGGATGGGCACCATGACCACATTCAACCCCGTCACAAAGGCGCTTGTGGAAGCGGCTGTGTACCGAAGGCCCGCCACCTGCAGCGCCATGCCCAGGAACAGCAGCAGCCCGATGACGCCGCCATGGAACACGTCACGCCGCCGGACGTCGCGGATCTGGCGGCGGAACAGCAGCGCCAGGAGCATGGCGGCCACGGTGAATCGCATGGTGAGGTAGGCGAACACGCCCACCTCCTCCACGACATTTTTCATGATGATGAAAGACGATCCCCAGATCACCGTGATGCTGAGGATCGCCAGATCGGCCTTGAGGGATGTTCTCATGCAAAACTCCACATGGGATCGGATTGAGCGGCGCTTACAGAACCCTGGAGAGGAACGCCTTGGTGCGTTCCTGCTTCGGGTTGGTGAAAATCTCCTCGGGCGAGGATTCCTCGATGATATGCCCCTCGTCCATGAAGATGACGCGGTTGGCCACATCGCGCGCGAAACCCATCTCATGGGTGACGACGATCATGGTCATGTGATCCTGCGCCAACCCCTTCATGACCTCGAGCACCTCGCCGACCAGTTCGGGATCGAGCGCGGAGGTGGGCTCGTCAAACAGCATCACCTTGGGCTTCATCGCCAGCGCGCGCGCAATGGCGACGCGCTGCTGTTGTCCGCCGGACAGACGGGACGGATATTCATCGAACTTGTCCTCGAGCCCCACCTTGCGCAGCAGTTCACGCGCTTCCTCCATGGCCTGCGCCCGGGGCACCTTCTTGACCTGGACCGGCGCCTCCATGACATTCTGCAGCGCAGTCATGTGGGGAAACAGGTTGAAGCGCTGGAACACCATGCCGACCTCGGTGCACAGCGACAGCACCTTGGTCATGGAGATCTTGTGCAGATCGTGGCCTTCCTTGCGCTCGTCCATCACCTCGCCGTCGATGAGGATCCTGCCGGTCGTAATGCGCTCCAGATGGTTGATGCAACGCAGCAGCGTGCTCTTGCCGGATCCGCTGGGGCCGATGACGCAGACCACCTCGCCTTTTGAGACCGTCAGATCGATGCCCTTGAGCACTTCCAGGGTGCCGAAGGACTTGTGGATGTTTGTCAGTTCGATCATGCCCTGCATGCGCGACCTCCGCGGCATTCCTCCGGTACCCGCCTGCCGCGCCGCAAACGCCGCGCAGGTCATCGGGTGCATCCGGATGACACCCCTTGCTTATTCGTAGATGGAATACTTCTTTTCCAGCTTTTCAAACACAAAGGTGAAGATGGTGGTGAGCAACAGATAGATGGCGGCCGTCGGCAGATAGAAAATGGCATCGCCCGTCGCTGAAGTCATCTGCTTTGCGATCTTGAGGATCTCCGTCAGGCCGATGGCGGATACCAGGGAAGTATCCTTGAGCAGCATGATGAACTCATTGCCGAACGGCGGCAGCATGCGGCGGATGGACTGGGGCACGATGATGCGGCGCATGGCGAGCGAAGTGCTCATCCCAAGCGCCTTGGAGGCCTCGAACTGCCCCTTGTCGATCGACTGGATGGCCGCCCGGATGATCTCGGCGAGATAGGCGGCCGAATTGAGCCCCAGCGCGATGACGGCTGTGTTGAAGCCGCTGGTCATCAGCGAGGGGACGACCTTCGGCAGCACGAAGTAGATGAAGAAAATCTGCATCAGCATCGGCGTGCCACGGAAGATCCAGATGTAGGTCCATGTCACGCCGCGGATGATCTTGTTCTTCGCCATGCGCCCGAAAGCGAGCGCGAGTCCGAGCAACACGCCGACGATGATGCTCGCGACGGTCAGGGACAGGGTCATGCCGGTTGCCTTGATCAGGTCGGGCATGGTAGCCAGGATACGCTCCATGGATTCGCACTCCTCACCAGGTGATGTGTCGGCCATCGCGCCTGCAAGGCGAAAGGGTGTCCTCCGGCCCAAGCCGAAGGACACCCCTGGTCACCCTGCCGGGAGAGCCGATCAATACAGCTTCTCGTCGATATTGCTGGTGTAGTCTTCCTGGAACCACTTCTTGGAGAATTCAGCCAGCTTGCCGTCTTTGCGGACACCGTCGATGGCCTTCTGCACTTCGTCGCGCAGCGCGGTGTTCCCCTTCTTGAAGCAGACGGCGATGGGCTCGTTCGTCAGCTGGGCGCCGGTGATGTAGTACAGGTCCGGGTGCTTTGTCTGGTAGTCGATGGCCACGGCGTAATCGACGACGATGTAGTCGATGCGGTTGGCGTTCATCGCCTCAAAGGTCTGGATGATGTCGTCGTAGCGGGTGAGCTCGAAATCGATCTTCTCGGTCTCGATGTACTTGACGCAGGCGGTGTCGGCGGTTGTGTTCGTCTGCACGCCCACCTTCTTGCCGGCGAGGTCCTTGGCGCTCTTGATGGTGGTGTCGCCCGGCTTGCCGACGATGACCTGGCCGTTCGCCAGGTAGGGCTTGGTGAACTCGAAGTTCTCCAGCCGCTCGGGCGTCATGCTGACCGCAGACATGATCATGTCATAGCGATCGGTCTTCAGCGCTTCGAAGATGCCGTCCCACGCAATCGGAACGAACTCGACCTTCAACCCCATCTTCTCGCCGATGGCGTTCGCCAGGTCGATGTCGAAGCCAACAAGATCATTCTTTTCATCATGGAACTCCATCGGCGGATAATTGTCATCCAGGCCGATGGTCAGGATGCCGTCCTTGAGTGTCTTCTTGCCGGAGGCCGTTGTGGCGGATCCGCAGGAAGCAAACAGGAATGCAAGGGCGAGGACGAGCGCAAGCGTTTTGACAAGCGAGCTCTTCTTCATGTCGTTCTCCTTCGCGGGCCGGCGGGAACACCGGCCACCGTTGCTCTATAGAATATCTCGATTATATTGGGCCATATGCCCCGCGTCAAGCGAATCGATGCGTTTTCGTCGTTTTTTTGCAAGTCCGCCTTCATATTGCCTGCATTTGTATAAATATTCACCGAAATCCATGTTGGCTGTCGTGTCTGGCCTCTGATCCTCCCGCTCCGTTGACATCGGCTCGCGGGATGGCGATACTGTTCCAAGGAATGCGCGCACATCCCCGCATCGACGGTGCTGCACGCAGAAACCGCAACCCCGGCGTGGCGACATGGGCCGAGGCACCGCAACGGCCGTACGGGTCCATGCTGCCGCCGCGCCGGATGAAGACAGGAGGAGAACATGGCCGCATCCTTTTTCATGCCAACCCGCATCCTTGCCGGCAACGGGTGTGTCGTCAGCAACGCGCCGCTACTGGCTCCGCTCGGCCGTCATGCGCTCATCGTCACGGGCGGCGCTTCAGCCCGCATGTGCGGCGCGCTGCGCGATATCGAGACCGCCCTCTCCGCACAGGGCATCCTCTTCACCCTCTTCGACGGCATTGAACCGAACCCTTGCATCGAAACCATCCGCGACGCCGCGAGAACAGGCCGATCGTGCGGTGCCGATTTTGTCATCGGCATCGGCGGCGGATCCCCGCTCGATGCCGCCAAGGCAGCCGCAGTCCTCATGACGGACGATTGCGACGATGACGCGCTCTTTTGCGGCAAGTATCCGGACACGACCCTCCCCATCGTCTGCGTGCCGACCACCGCCGGAACCGGCAGCGAGGTGACACCCTATGCGGTCCTCATCGACCGTCGCACCCGTACGAAACGCAGCATGGGCGGCACACCGCTCTTCCCGCGTCTGGCCTTCCTCGATGCCGCCTATCTGCGAACCCTCCCCTGGGATACGACGGTGAACACGGCCGTCGACGCGCTGTCGCATGCCCTCGAGGGATATCTTGCAAACCGGGGCACCCCCTTGTCGGAGCCGCACGCCATCCTGGGCATGCGGGCCATGACCGGCGTGTTGCGTGAACTGGCGCGCTTGCGCGCACTGGGCTGCGCGCCGGCAGAGGTGCCATCCTCCGTGCGCGAGGCATCGCTGCTGGGCTCGATGCATGCCGGCATCACGATCGCGCAAACAGGAACAACGCTGCTTCATTCCATGGGCTATTGCCTCACACTGGCCCGAAACCTCGACCATGGACTCGCAAACGGCCTGCTGATGCCCGCTTATCTTGATGCAATTGCCCAGAAGGCGCCCGACCGCATCCGGGAGGTGATGGCGTATCTCGGGTTCGAGACGCGAGAGGCATGCAATCAGTTCCTGCGCTCCCTGTTCGGGGCGACGGAACGGATGCCGCGACAGGAAACAGCCGCCTACGCCCGGGACACCGTTGGCGCGAAGAACGCGGCAAATACCCCCGTCCCCTTTTCCGAGGCCGAGCTGGCAGACCTGTTCGACAAGACGCGTGTTCCCGCGGCACGCTGATGCGCAGGAGGCGCGTCATGGAACAGGTGTGACGCGGAGGGCGCCGCCGTGAAGGGCGTGTGTCGCGGAGGCTGTTCGATGCGAAGGCCGTGAAATGCGGGAAGCGGCGGAAACCCGATTTGACCGGGCTTCCGCCGCCATGTGCATGATCCGCCGCCTTTGGCACGGTCATTGCCGGTTCCGGCACCTACCCGTTGATTTTCTCAAAGATTCGCCGTTTGAGCTCATTGCGTACATTGATGATGTTGCTGCCCTCGTTGATGAGGGCCTGGCGGATGTAGTCGATTTCCTCATATGTGAGGAACACCGCCTTGCCGGACATGCCCGCCAGTTGGTCGCCAAGCGCATGGATGGCTTGGAGCGCCTGTTCGCGCGAATCGAAGAACCAGACGCCGGTGCTTTCATCCGGCGAGGCGCCGTTCCGCTGGTAGACTTCCTCGACGGCGTCCTTCGCCAGACCGGTCACGGCGGCGATGTCACCCGTGGCATACCGGCCGGACAGATCGACGTAGAACTTCCCCGGATAACGGCCGGATCCGCGTACCGTGAGACCTGAGAGCACAGCCATGCATTTCACCCCAGTTTCCCGCGCAAGGCGACAAGTTGATTGAACAGGAACAGACACTTCGATTCCGTGAAGGCATCGGGAATGGATACAAGGCGCAGGGATCCCAGAAACGGGATCACGGCTCCCACGAGCACATAGACGATGACCAGCCCGACCAGCAACCCCAGCGCGAGGCCGCCGGTGCGGTTCGCGGTCCCCAGCACGGTACTCATGGTCATCAGGGCTGTGATGAGCTTGCCGACCAGCACCAGCAGCAGCTTGATGGCGAGGAACAGGACGAGGACGGCCAGGATGCGCAGCAGCGACCAAACCAGCCAGTCGTTGAGATTCGTCACGGGTGCGTCAAAGGCGCCTGTCGCTCCAATCACGGGATTTGCCGTGCCCAGCACCTGCAGCAGCAGCGGTTGTCCCTCCAGGGCCTGTTGCGCCGCCGGCGTGCTGCCAATCCAACCGACCGCCGTGGTCAGCTGTCCGGTTGTGTCGGGAGTCGGAACCGGAACAGAGGAAAGCAGCGGCAGCATCTTCCCGAGCCGCTCGCCAAGCGCCTTGCCCAGTCCCGTGTTTTGCATGGCCCAGCCGGCTGCGGCGGGAGACAGCAGCACGGCACCGATGGCTCCCCCGATGTAGCCCAGCAGGCTGAACACCGTGTTCACAAGCCCCTGCAGGTAGCCCTTGAGGGCGAACAGCGCCAGGATGACGAGCGCACCGTAATCGAAGCCGTTGAGGCCAAGCTCCAGGAAGCGGTCCGCCGCAATGATGGTTGCGACGCACAGGAACAATAGGACGATGGGTGTGCGCTGGATGCTGGCGCGGATGGCCTTGGAACGGCGTATGCTGCGTGACATGACGCTCCCCTTTTCCGGGCGGTGTGTTGTCGACCGCCGAATCCGAAACGGAGTTCCCGCATGTGCTTCCGGGTATGGACCGGTCGCGGGAACATGCACCCAGATTATATCACACACGTCACGGAGCGGAAAGCATGGACACTCAGCCGAATCGGCCGCTGATGTACCGCTCGGTCAGCGGATTCTCCGCCTTGAGGAAAATGCGCCGCGTATCGCCGAACTCCACCACCTCCCCGTGTAGAAAAAAGGCTGTCTTGTCCGAGATGCGGGCGGCCTGCTGCATCGAATGCGTCACGATGACGATCGTGTAGTGCTGCTTCAACTGCACCAGCAACTCCTCGATCGCCTGGGTCGAGATGGGATCGAGCGCAGAGGTCGGTTCGTCCATCAGCAGCACGTCGGGCTCCATCGCGAGGCAGCGTGCGATGCACAGCCGCTGCTGCTGCCCGCCAGAAAGCGCAAGCGCGGACTTGTGCAGGTTGTCCTTGACCTCATCCCAGAGCGATGCCTGTCGCAGACTCTTCTCCACAATGGCGTCGAGTTGGGTCTTCCCCCTTGTCCCATGCCGTTTCGGTCCGTAGATGACATTCTCGTAGATCGATTTCGGAAAGGGATTCGGCTTCTGGAACACCATGCCGATGCGCATGCGCAGGGAGGGGATGTCAAACGCCTGTCCCAGGAGGTTGTGTCCGTGATACAGGATCTCACCTTCCGCCCGGGAGCCGGCCACATAATCGTTCATGCGGTTGACCAGCTTGAGAAAGGTCGTCTTGCCGCAGCCGGAAGGTCCGATGAGTGCGGTGACCGCATTCTGCGGTATGTCAAAGGTCACATGGTGCAGCGCCTGCGTATCGCCATACCAGAAATTCACATCCCGTACCTGCAACTTGGGTTCCATCGTCATGCTCCACTTCTCCTGATTGCGGCGGGCTTGTCGCGCTGCCGCAGGATGCGTTCCCGTCGATATGCCGCTCCCGAAACTTCCCTGCGGGAAGTTCCTGCCGCGGGCTGTGAAGATGCCGCTTCGCGTTCGAACCTGTCCCGCTCCCGAAACTTCCCTGCGGGAAGTTCCTGCCGCGGGCTGTGAAGATGCCGCTTCGCGGCATCTTCACTCCATCCGTTGCTGGTATTTGTTGCGCAGCAGGATGGCGATGGTGTTGGCCGAAAGCAGCAGGACGATCAGCACGATGATGCCGGCGGCCGCCACATGCTGGAATTCCGCCTGCGGCCGACTGGTCCAGTTGAAGATCTGGATGGGCAGCACCGTGTAGGCATCCATGGGACTCTTGGGCAGGAAGGCGACATAGCCTGCCGCGCCGACGATGATCAGCGGTGCCGCCTCACCCATGGCCCGAGACACCGCCAGGATCGCCCCGGTCAGGATGCCCGGCATCGCATAGGGCAGCACGACGCCCGTAATGGTCTTCCATTTCGATACGCCAAGGGCGAAAGACGCCTCTTTCAAGGATTTGGGCACACCGCGCAGCGCCTCCTGCGTGGTGACGATGATCACCGGCAGCACCAGCAGCGACAGGGTGAGCGCGCCCGACAGGACGCTGCGCCCGAAACCGAGCACGCGCACGAACACCGTCAGGCCGAGCATGCCGTACACGATGGAGGGAACACCGGCCAGATTCGAGATGTTCAGCTCGATCACCCGGCTGATGCGACTGTCCGGCACGGCGTACTCCTCGAGATACAGCGCGGTCGCCACGCCGATCGGCAGCGAAATCGCAGCGGTGAGACCGATGGTCCACAGACTGCCCGCAAAGGCCGACCGGATGCCGGCTTTCTCCGCAAAGCGCGACGGAAGGCTGGTCAGGAACTGCCAGTCGAGCCACCCGATCGCATCCCGCAGCACCTTGGCAAGCAGGAGCACCAGCATGATGATCGCGAAAGAGGCTGCGCCGATCAAGATGGCATGGAACACACCGTTGGCAAGCTTCCGTCTGCGTGACAGCCGTTGCGGGGCGCCGCGGCCGGCATCCATTGCATGGGAGACGTGTCCGCCGGTCGTATCGCCGGTCCGCTTGTCCGGCCCGTTCATCTTCAAGGCAGTCTGGATCATGTTGGTCACTCCTTGTGCGCGCTCCGTCCCGTTCCGTCACGCGGGTGTCATTTCTGTGAAAGCTTGTAGCGCCGGATGATCGAACGCGCCAGCAGGTTCATCGCAAAGGTCATCAGAAACAGCAGGCTGCCGACGGCGAACACGGTCTTGTACTCGATGGTCCCCTGCTGGATGTCTCCGAGACTGAGATTGACCATGAATCCGGTCATCGTCTGGATGCTCTGCAGCGGATTGAGCGTGAGGACCGGACTCTGCCCTGCCGCGATGGCCACGATCATGGTTTCTCCGATGGCGCGCGAGATGGCGAGGATGAAGGAAGCCCCGATGCCAGAGATCGCCGCGGGAATGACGATGCCCGTGGTCACCTCCATTCGCGTCGCGCCGAGGGCGAAAGCTCCGTTGCGCATGGAATCGGGAACGGCAGCCATGGCATCCTCCGATACCGAAGCGACCAGCGGAATGGTCATGATGCCGACCGCGATGCCGGCACTCAGGGCGTTGAAGATCTGGGTGGCCGGGAGCAGGCGCTGCAGGATCGGGGTGATGAAGGTCAGCGCGAAGAAGCCGAACACAATCGAGGGAATGCCCGCGAGGATCTCCAGGATGGGCTTGAGCACGCGACGCACCTTTTTCGGCGCGTACTCGCTCAGATATACGGCACTGCCAAGGCCGAAAGGAATCGAGATCAGGCTCGATGCCAGCGCGATCATCAATGTGCCCGACAGCAGCGGCAGGATGCCGAAGTGCCTGGGAACGAGTGTCGGTGTCCATTTCGTACCCGTCAGGAACTCGATGACCGACACTTCGCGGAAAAAGGCGAAGGACTCTTCAAACAGGGTGAACACCACGGCGACCGTCGTGATGATCGAGATGGAGGCGCATGCCAGCAGAACCCATCGGATGAGGGTCTCCCGCAGCCGCGCCGCGCCGTCCGGTTGTCTGAGTGCCTGTTGCGGGCTTTTCACTTCCATCGGTCTTGCCATCCTTCTTCGCTGCAGTCAGCCGGCCGCATGTCAGGTTGCCGTCCACATCGCCGGCAGCTTGCATACAGCACGCCGGCGTCCCTGTTCCCGGGCGATTTGCCGTGGAAACGGGTACGGGCACCCCGGAGTTGACTCCGGAGTGCCCCATCAGGGATGAGTGGCCGCATCATTTCACCAGGGAAAGTCCTTCCGCGTATTTCTCGGCGGGAAGGGCCACATAGCCGACTTCCCTGACCAGTTCGGGCGCCGTCTCCAGATAGAAGGCCAGGAACGCCTTCACCTCGGGACGGGTCAGCGCCTCGTTGTTCACATACAGGTACAGGGGACGTGACAGCGGCGAGTAGGTTCCGTCCTTGATGGTGTCGAAAGTCGGGGTGACCGCACCCTTGCCGGAGTCGATGGACACGACCTGCAGCTTGTCCATGTTCTCCTCGTAGTAGGCGAAGCCGAAGAAGGCGATGGCGTTCTTGTCGCCGGCGACGCCCTGCACCAGCACGTTGTCATCCTCGCTGGCCACGAAGTCGGCGCGGATGGCACCACTCTTGCCGTTGACCGCTTCGGTGAAGTAGTCGAATGTGCCGGAATCGGTACCGGGAGCGTACAGCTTGATGGCCTCATCCGGCCACTCGGCGCGGAGCTCCTTCCAGGTCCTGATCGTGCTGTCGGGCGCCCACAGCTTCTTCAGCTCGTCCAGCGTCATGCTGGTGGCCCAGGTGTTCTCCTTGTTGACCACGATCGACAGGCCGTCGTAGGCCACCTCGATGGCGGTGTATGCGATGCCGGCTTCCTGTGCGGATGCCGCTTCCTCATCCTTGATCTTGCGGGACGCGTCGTTGATGTCGATCTCCTTGGCGATGAATTTCTTGAAGCCGCCGCCGGTGCCGGATACGCCGACCGGAACCTTGACATCGGGATGAACGGCGAGGAATTCCTCCGCAACGGCCTCGGTGATGGGGAACACGGTGGATGAACCATCAATGCGGATCTCGCCGGACAGCTTTTCCGTTGCGGCGGTGGAAGCCCCGGTTGATGCGGAGACCGATGCCTCGCCGGAAGCGGTGCCATTCGCGGCGGGCGTTGTGCCGCAGGCTGCGGCCGTTGTCGCAAGCAGGGCGGTCATCACGAGCATTGAGGCGATTCTTCTGATCTTCATGCGTCTTCTCCTTTTTGTCCGTTTGCGTCTGCGCATCCTGCGCACGCTTGCGGTGCTCCATCGTCCTGACCGGGATGTCCCATGTCGGAGTCCAAAACGTCGGATCCGTCGCGTGCCGGTCATCGACCGGACCGCGGCTCGTTCCGCACACTCATCGTACCCCCCGAATGCGAAGGCCATATTGGGCGGATGTTAATTGAATGTTAATCACACACCGGACGGAGGGATCAACGGATCCAACACAGGCTTAACCTGCCGTCAACATGCCGCCAGTGTCCATCTGGTATCTTCATGCCATACCCGGCAAGCCACTCCTTTCCGGTCACCGGCGGCAAGCAGCAGGACACCGGGAGGCGGCCGGTACCGCACCGGAGGAAAGGGCGGTTGCAACCACGGTCATCCGCATCACGGAAAGGACAGCGCATGGACAGACACAATGCCCCCACGGCTGCCACAGTTCGTCCCAAGCCACACAACTCGCTCCGCTTCAGACTCATGTCCTCTTTCCTGATCGCTTCGCTGATCCCCCTGGCACTATCCGCAGTCGCAATGGGGAACCGCACACTCACGCAACTGACTGGGCAGAAAGTCTCCGGACTGGTCAGCCAATCGGAGCGGGCCCGCGACGTGATGACCCTGCAGATGAAGGGCGCGGCTGACCAACTCGGGTTGCTGGGCTCCCAGTCCGACCTGTTCGTCGTGCTGGAGATGGCCAACCAGGGAAAGACCGCAATGGACGCCAGCCGGCTCAAGTCCATCGAGACGACGCTCAAGAACGCGGTCGGACAGTCCGGCAGTCTCTATGAAACCGTGATGCTCTCAAAGGCGGATGGCGGCATGGTGGCCGATGGCTCACACCACGAGAGCGCATACCGGGATGCCGGCATCCCCGACAGTGCCACCATCACCCTGATGCGGCGCGACAAGGGGATCCTACCGGGTTCGGCCCGCATCTCGCCTGCCACGGGGAGGGCGGTGCTGCCGGTCACGATGCCGCTTTGGAGCCTGACCGGATACCAGGGAAGCCTTACCGTCCTGTTCGATCTCGAAGCATTCACCGCTCCCCTTTCGGCGATGATGCAACAAGGCGGGGACCGCATCCTCGTGACGGATGCATCCGGGGTGTGCCTGTTCGGCGGCGTGGATGATCCGATCCTGATGCCAGCGCGATGGCGTCCGGAAGTCCTTTCAGGCATGCGCCTTCCTCCGGAAGGCACGTTCGCCGGAACACCCGCCCAACTCGAGGACGACGACGGACCGCATGCGGTTGCGGTGCGCGCCATGCCATCCACCGGCTGGCTCATATCGGTCGACATGCCCATGCGGGCATTCCTGGCGGAAACCCGCGCATACCGCATGTTCCTGCTGGCCCTGTCCGTGTTGCTTGCCGCCGCCGCCATTGTCTTCTCCAGCCGGTTTGCAGGCACGATCACCCGTCCGATCCGCCAACTCAGCGACGCCTTCACGGCCGCCGGAAACGGCGACCTGTCCCATCGCATCCACGACAGGGCCGCAAACGAACTGGATGCAATCCGGGACGGTTTCCACAACATGACGGCGAGGCTCTCCTCGCTCATGCATCGCCTGCAGGGCGCGGGAATGACGTTGTCTTCTTCATCGGAGCAGTTGTCCGGCATGGTCGTCCAGGTCAGGGAAGAGACGGCACAATGCCTGGCCTGCCTGGCAGAGCTCTCCGACGGCGCCGGTTCGCAGGCAGCCGACACACTGCATGTCAGTCGGAGCATGCAGGCCATGCGTGAACGCATCGACGACATCCGTGTCTCAATCGAGCACATCGGCGCTGCCATCGGAGAGATCCGAACCGACATGCGCCGGGGCGAATCCCAGATGGACCGCCTGCGGGACGAATCCCTGCACAACCTTGACTATGCCGGCGCCGCCCGCGGCGCCATGTCCGCCCTGCACGCGGAAGTCGGACGCATGCGCCAGATCACCCGCACCCTGGCCGGCATTGCCTCGAACACGAACCTGCTGGCGCTGAACGCCTCCATCGAAGCCGCGCGGGCCGGGGAATACGGGCTTGGCTTCGCCGTGGTGGCCGCCGAAATCCGTGATCTGTCAGATCGATCCGCAGCGGAAAGCCGGGAAATCGACGGACTCATCGGCAGCATACAACAATACGCCACAGACACGGCCGAACGCGTCGCCCGGGTCGAGGCAGTCGCATCCGGACATCATGCGCTCTCCGAGACATCCCGCAGGATCTTCCTTGGCATCGTCGATCAGATGGACAGCATCTCCGCGGCGCTTGACAGCGTGGTCTCCGCCGTCTCGGCCATGGACAGCCACAAGGATGAGGTATCCCTGAATGCGGCGCATATCAGCCAAACGGCGATTTCCATCGCGGAGGAGGCACGCGAGCTGCATGCGCGGTTCGATGCGCTTGACGGTGCGATGGCACAGGCCGCCTCCTGCTCGGCCTCGCTCGAAACGCTCTCCACCCTGCTGCTTGCCGATGTGCGCCGCCTTTCCCCGCATCAGGATGCGTGTGGACCGTCGACAAGGCCCGCGCATGAACTTGTGGGAACCGAAGAGCGGTTTGACGCGATGGAACGGGGCCGCTACAATGAACCCATGCCCCCGCATGCCCCGCAGGAAGCCCTGTCGGCGGAACCCACGACCGCGGGGTGACAGGAAAGCGGGACCATCATGCCATTCGATGGAATCGTCGCACACGCTGCGGCGCTGGAACTCAACAACACCCTCGCCGGGGGGCGCATCGGCAAGATCACGATGCCCACCCGCGAAACCGTGCTGATCGGCGTGCGGGCCGGCGGCGGGAACCACCGGCTGCTGGCCTGCTGCGGCGGCGCGGACGCGCGCCTGCAGCTGACGCAGCAGGAGGCGCCGGAGAATCCGGCCGCCCCGCCCATGTTCTGCATGCTGCTGCGCAAGCACATCTCCGGCGGCATCATCCGGCGCATCGCCTGCCCCGGCTTCGAGCGCATCCTGATCATCGAAATCGAAACAGAGGACGAACTGGGCGACCGCAGCCTCAAGAAGCTGGTGGTCGAGGTCATGGGCAGGCACAGCAACATCATCCTGCTCAACCGCGACGACATCATCCTCGATGCCGCACGCCACGTGGACGAGGACATCAGCCGGGTGCGCGAGATCCTGCCGGCGAGGCCCTACTGCCTGCCTCCCGCCCAGGACAAGCTCGATCCCTCGCGCCCCGACACGCCGGCGCAGGTTGTCCGGACAGCGGCCGAATCGGGCAAGAAACTCAGCGGCGTGCTGCTTGACCGCCTGCGCGGCTTCTCCCCCGTGCTGTGCCGCGAAATCTGCCATCAGGCGCGGATCGACGGTGACCGGGCTGCCTCGTCGCTCGGCGCGGCAGAGCTCGAACTGCTGTCCGGCCAGCTGGCGGCATATGCCGCCCGCCTGGAGCGGGGCGATTTCGCCCCCTGCACCGTATCCGACCCCTTCACCGGCCGTACGGCGGACTACCACGCATGGCCGCTGACCGAATCCGGTGCACCGACAGCGCAAGCAACGCTCGGCGCCGCCATGGATGCCTATTACGGCGAGCGCGACCGTTCGGCTCGGCTTGCGACCCGCCGGGCGGAGCTTGCGAAAACCGTCTCGGGCAACCTGGAGAAGGTTCACAGGCGCCTGGCCGTCCAACAGGCGACGCTCGACGAGCATGCCGGTTATGAGCGGTGGATGCGGTACGGAGAGCTGCTGACCTCGAACATCCACGCTCTCTCCGAAGGCATGGCGTCGGCCACCGTGCTCGACTGGTATGCCGAGACCGGAGAAATGGCGGTCATCCCGCTTGACCCGTCGCTGTCCCCGCAACGGAACGCCCAGCGTTATTTCCGGCGGTACCAGAAGGCCAAGGCGGCCTGCCGGTATGCGGAAAGCCAGTTTGAGGGGCTCAACGGGGAGGCTGCCTATCTCGAGAGCCTGCTGTACGCCATCGAGAACGCAACGCTTCCGTCCGATTTCCAGGAAATCCGTGACGAAATGATCGCCTCCGGTTACCTCAAACCGCCTGCGGTGAAGAACGGGAAAGGCGGAAAAGGGGGGAAGGTCAAGGGCGGAGCGAATCGGCCCAAGTCCGCCGGAACAGCCGGCAGCCCGCCGCCGGCCGAACCCCTGCGCATCCTGTCACAGGATGGCTTCGAGATCTTCATCGGCCGCAACAACCGCCAAAACGACCGTCTGACGCTCAAGCTGGCCCGGGCCGAAGACCTGTGGTTCCACATCAAGCACTTCTCGGGTTCGCACGTCGTGATCCGGACTGCCGGAAAACCGGTTCCGGATGCGACCGTCGAGGAGGCCGCCGCCTATGCGGCCTGGTTTTCCAAGGCGCGTCAGGCTACCAAGGCGGAGGTGGACTACACCGCGGTGCGCAATGTCCGCAAACCGGCGGGCGGCAAACCGGGCATGGTCATCTACGTGAACTACCGCACGGCGAACGTCGTGCCGCGGGAACCAAAGGCAGACGCGTGATCGCACAGCCCTTGACATGTGGAAACGCCATGAAGGTGACAGCTTCACGCGCTGCCGTGCACGCTTGAACGAAGGTGCGATGCGGATGGCACCGCAGGGGTGCGACAGCATTCATCCGCCGAAGACCCTGCCCATGGTCCGCGCCACGTCATGCCGCACGCGCTCCGCATCGATGGTGGTGTATGCGCCGTCACGAAACAGGATGCGTCCCGCCACCATCGTCAGGCGCACATCCGACGCCCGCCCGGAATAGACGAGTGCGGAAAGGGGATTGTGCAGGGGCTGCCAGTGAGGCCCCCTCATGTCGGCCATCACGAGGTCGGCATCCATGCCGGCCGCCAGCAGGCCGGACTGTCCGAAGCCCATCGCCTCGGCGCCTGCACGCGTCGCCATGTACAGCGCATCCCCCGCAGCCACCGCGAGCGGGTCGTATGTGGCCCCTTTGTGCAGGAGGGCCGCAAGCCCCATCTCGCCCCACAGGTCCAGCGTGTTGTTGCTCGAGGCGCCGTCGGTTCCCAGCGCAACCCGGATGCCCTTTTGCCGCGCCTGCGCGACCGGCGCGATGCCGCTGGCCAGTTTGAGGTTGCTGCGCGGATTGTGGGCGATCGTCACCTGCCGTTCCGCCAGCAGCTCAAGGTCCGACTCCGTCACATGCACGCAGTGGGCCGCAACGGCCGGCCGATGGAACAGGCCCGCCGCATCGCACAGTTCCGTCGGGGTTTTCCCGTGCCGCGCAAGGCATTCCTCGTGCTCGCGCCGGGTTTCATCGAGGTGAACGTGGATCGTCGCGCCAAGCCTGTCCGCCTCCTCCGCGGCAGCGGACAGGTAAGCGGGCGAGCATGTGTATACGGCATGCGGCCCGAACCCGATCCGGATGCGCCCTTCGCCGGCACCATGCCACTGCTTGAACAGCGCCCGGTTTTCGGCGAGCCGCACATCCTGGTCGAACGGCCCGGCCTCCGCCCCGTTCATCAGCCCGCGGGTGAGCAGGGTCCGCATGCCGGCCTCGCTGACCGCTTCCGCCATGCGGTCGCAGAAGTAGTACATGTCAGTGAAACCGGCGGTTCCGCCTGCCAGCATCTCCATCATCGCAAGCTGCGTGCCGGCGGCGATATCGTCCCCGTCGAGGCGGTCCTCCGCCGGGAAAATCTTCGTGAACAGCCAGGTCTGCAGGTCCATGTCGTCCGCATAATTGCGCAGCAGAGTCATCGGCGCATGCGTATGGGTGTTGAAGAAGGCCGGCAGCAGCAGGCAGCCGGTCGCGTCGATGCGCTCGTGGACCGTGCCGGCCGGCTCATCGGCGGTGAAATCCCCCGCACCGACAGCCGCGATGCGGCCATCCACGACGAGCAGATGCCCCCCGGTCATGACACTGCCGCCCGCTCCCGTTACAATGGTGGCCTGTTCAAACAGAATGCCCATGTCTCCTCCTCCGCACATGGCGTCACCGCCGTTGTGCCTTGTCATGCCGAACCACACGCGGCCGGCGTCTACAGGATGACGGTGAAGGTGCTTCCGACACCGGTTTCACTCTCGAGCAGCACACTGCCGCCATACAGCTGGGCGATGTGCTTGACAATGGACAGCCCCAGGCCCGTACCGCCCGTGGAGCGGGTCCGCCCCCGATCGACGCGGTAGAAACGCTCGAAGATGCGCTCCCTGTATTCCTCCGGAATGCCGATGCCGGTATCCGCCACCTGAATCTCCGCACGCCCGTCCTCGCGCCGGCGGGCCCGTACCGTGACGGATCCGCCTTCGCGGTTGTACTTGATGGCGTTGTCCATCAGGTTGATCAGCAGTTGCTTGATGCGGTTGCGGTTGGCGCGCAGGATGAAATCGGCCCGCACCTCGACCGCCAGGGTGACGCCACGGTCTTCTGCCGCGGCGGCAAGCATGTGCGCCACTTCTTCCGCCAAAGGGGCCAGCGGGAACTCGATGAGCGCGGTATCCTGTTTCATGACCTCGATCTCGGACAGGGAAAGCGTGTCGTCGATGAGCATGGACAGACGGTCGGCCTCGATATCGATGATGTCCAGGAACCGGGATGCGACTGCGGCATCCTCGAGTGCGCCGGAACGGAGCGTCTCGACGAAGCCGCGAATGGAGGTCAGCGGTGTCTTGAGCTCGTGGGTGACGTTGGCCACGAACTGCGACCGCATATCCTCCAGCTTTCGCACGCCGGTCACATCCGCGACATGGGCAAGCGCGCCGATGTTCTCCGATGCGTCGTCCATCGGCTGGATGGGACAGGCGCTCACCTCGAGGATGCGCTTGCCGCCTTCGTAGGTGTTGATTTCCCTTTTCTCCGCACGGTTTTCCCTGATGGCGGTCTCCATCATCTCCAGCAGCTGCCGGTTGCGGAATACCTCCACAATCGGGCGTCCCAGCACATCGTTCCGCACCTGCAGACCGAACATCCCGAACATCACCGGATTGACCATGATCAGGCGCGCGTTCCGGTCAACGGCCACCAAACCGTTCTGCAGGCTTCGGATGATGGTGTCCACCTTCGCGTTGCGGTCTCCCAGTGCGGCGATCGATTGTTCGAGCCGTTCGGCCATCACATTGACATTCTGCGTCAACGCACCGAGTTCGCGATCATCCGGCAGCTGCAGCCGGTTGTTGAAGTCGCTTTCCGTGAGGCTGGACATCTGCCGGGTCAGCCGCACGACAGGCCGGGTGACATATTGGGAGAAGATCCGGGCGAGCAGCCAGGTGGACAGCAGACTGACCAGCATCGCCAGCAGCGAGGTGCGCGCGATGCCGCCCAGAATGGCACGCGTGGCCGCCAGCGGAATCGCCAGGCGGATGACGATGCCCTGCTCCGGGAAAAACCGCGCATGATACAGAAATGACGTCCCGACCGTCGACGAGGCCCGTTCATCGCTGCCGACACCGTTGGCGATGGCGGCAAGCACCTCGGGGCGACCGGCGTGGTTTTCCATGCTGCGCGAATCGGCCTTGGAATCCCCGATCACGACGCCATCCCTGCGGATCAGCGTCACCCGGACGCCGCTGCCGTCGCCGTCGGCCTCGAGCGCCATGAGGGCCGCATACCGCGCCGCGGCCGCGTCCATGGAACCGGGGGTTGTTTCAAATCCGCTCCTGAATATCGAATCGCCAATCAGGACGGCGCCATCGAGCAGTCGTTCCTGCACCCCTTGCCGATACAGGTTCATCGTGAAGTGGTAGGCGGACAGCGAAAGTGCCGTCGTCACGACGAACACCAGCGCCAGATAGATCAGGGTCAACCGTCTGCGCATGCACCCTTCACCCTTCCGCCGCGCATGCGGCGGCCAGCACGGCCTCCGCAACGCGCAGCCCGTCGACGGCGGCGCTCATGATGCCGCCGGCATATCCCGCCCCTTCGCCGGCCGGATATAGACCCCGCAAACCGGACGCCTCGAGACTCTCCCCCCGGGTCAGCCGCAACGGCGACGAGGTGCGGGTTTCGAAGCCCGTCAACATGGCGTCCGCATCGGCGAAACCGCGCAATCGGCGGTCGAAGGGCGCCACCGCATCACGCATGCGGGATGTGACAAAGGAGGGCAGGGCCTCGTCGAGCCGCGCAGGCCGCACCTCGCCGGTGTAGGTGGGGCGGACTGCGCCATATGCCGTTGTCGCGGTTCCGGCCAGGAAATCACCCAACCGCTGCACCGGCGCGGCGCCGGATGCCCCCCCCAGCCGGTACGCAGCCTGTTCGAGACGGCGCTGGAATGCCATGCCGTCAAGCGGATGCGAGCCATAGTCGTGCGCATCGACCGAAACGACAAATGCACTGTTTGCATTCACGCCGTCGCGGGCCCGGTCGCTCATGCCGTTGGTGACGATTGTGCCGGACTCCGACGCCGCGGCGACGACCGTTCCGCCGGGGCACATGCAGAACGTGTAGGCGGCCCGGTCCCCGAAGCGTTCGGATAGCGCGTATTCGGCCGCGCCGAGTTTGTAGTGGCTCCGGCCGCCGTACTGCGCGTGGTTGACCATGTCCTGCCGATGCTCGATGCGCACGCCGACCGAGAACGGCTTCGGCTCCATCGCAAGGCCCATGTCGTGCAGCCACGTGAAGGTGTCGCGTGCACTGTGGCCGATGGCGAGCACCACGGAGGACGCGTCGATCTCCGATCCGTCCGAGAGTCGGACGCCGCACACCTGGCCGTTGCTTGTGCGAAGCCCGTCGACGCGCGTGCCGAATCGGATTTCCGTACCCAGCGACAGCAGCCGCTGGCGCAGCCGCATCATCAGGGGAACCAGCAGGTCTGTCCCCACATGCGGCTTGACGCGCCAGCGGATGTCAGGGGGAGCCCCCAGCTCGGCCATCGTGTCGAGCACACGGTTGCAGCGTGGATCATGGATGCGAGTGGTGAGCTTGCCGTCCGAAAACGTGCCCGCACCGCCCTCGCCGAACTGGACATTCGATTCCGGATTGAGCGGTCCACCCTGCCAGTAGGCGTTGACATCCTCGCGGCGGCGTTCGACGGGCTGACCCCGCTCGACAAGTACGGGCGGCAAACCCGCCTGTGCCAGCGCGAGCGCGCAAAACAAACCGCAGGGACCGGCACCGATGACGACGGGCCGCTGCCGGCCTGCCGGCTTCCCGACAGGCGGCGCCGCCACCCGCGCCACTGGGGCCGGCGATGCGGCAAGCCGCTGTGCGCCGCTGCGCGGCGAAGGATTGGCCGCCGCCTCCACGCACAGCGTGTAGACGATCGTCATGGCGTCCTTGCGTCTGGCATCCAGCGATTCCCTTACGACCGACAAACTGGCGACCGCGTCCGGTGGCACGCCAAGCCGTTTTGCGGCGAAACGGCGAAGCAGCGGCCATTCCGTGTCGGGGGTGAGCGCTTCCAACGGAATGGTGATGTCGCGAAGAATCCACGCCGGCAGCCCGCCGGTTTGCGCCATGCTCATGGTGTCGTGCTCTCCTGCGGATTCTGGGACGTTTCGGCCGGGGCGACATTGATCTGCACGTTGGGTTCCGTCATCAGGGAAACGCCATCGGGCAAGGCAACGCGCACCGCCACCGGCGACTCACCGTCCGGAAGGGCGGAAGCGTCGAGCGTGCACAGGAGCGATTCGGGCGTGATGACGGCCAGCACATCCGCCTTGCCCTTGATTTGAACCGTGAATTCCGTTGATATGAAAGAAAGGGCGCGTGTTGCGGTATCGAGGTTCAGAACGGTGATGGAGGCGGCCGGCACGATGAGGTCGCGCACGACAAGCTTCTCCATCTGCACCTCCGCCTTGACGAGCGGCTTGATGCCGTAGAGCGTGAATCCTTCCGGCACCTTCAGCGAAAGCTCGGTGGTGAATGACCCCTCCTTGCCCGAAATGTCAATCTCCGCGGCCTGGACGGAGGTCAGCTCGCCCAGCGCCTGATGGCGGCCAAGCACCTGGACTTGCTCTGGATTGGTCTTGTAGCCGGTCAGATACCAGTCGGTCGCGGGCGTGCCGATGGCCCGTGTGCTGACGGGCAGCATGCGAACCAGATCATAGCTGACATTGACGGAGTTCTTCCCGTCGAACTGGGAGATGGCCTTGCCATTGGCATCCAGGACCAGTACGCGCCGGGTGACATTGCTGGTCTTGTCCAGCGAGGTCGCGTCGATGTTCACGACGACACGTTCAACGCGGTTGACCAGGCTCTCCTTGTCCTCGAGCACGATGGTGTTCGGGTCGACCTGCACGTTGACGGCCTTGTAGCCCTCGGGCAGCGCGCCTTCCCACTGCACTTCGATCTCAAAGGTGCTGCCGGTGATGCGTTCGAGCTTGAGCGGAAACTGGGATGGCGACATGGAAATGACCCGCACATGGTTCGCTCCGGTATAGACGGGCTCTCCCAGCTTGACGGTCACCTGGCCGGAAGTCTTGATCTGTTCGTAATCGAGCTGCACGGAAAACTCGCTGGCATTGATGAGATTGACCTTGTTGCGGCGGCCACGGACCGTCACGTCGACGGTGGCGGGGGCTCCGGTGCCGATGATGCGGAGGTTCTGCTCCTCCAGCACCTCCTGGTTGCTCGTCACCGGCACAGCCAGCGTGCGCGTGGTCATCGGGTTCTTCATGTCGAGCACGATGAACCACAGCAGGATCGCCGTCAGGACGGACAGGATCTGCAGCAGCAGCTTGTGTTCGAAGAGACCGTCAATGAGCTTGTTCACGTTGCCTCACCTTTCGGAACCGTTATGGCCGGACATGCGTGCCTCTGCCGCTCAGTCCGCCCGTTCATTCTGTCTGGCCTTGAGAAACTTGAACCGCTTCTTTTCCTGTTCGCGATCGATCAGGAAGCGGTTCAGCGCCTTGCGGAGCATGTCCGGCGTAAGATTGCGTGTCAGTCCCCCGTTGTGCGCATACGAAATCTTGCCCGATTCCTCCGACACGACCAGCGCGATGGCGTCCGACACCTCGGAGATGCCAAGCGCCGCGCGGTGACGGGTGCCCAGCTCGCGCGACAGGCCGCTGTTCTCGGTCAGTGGCAGGTAGCAGGCCGCCGCCTTGATGCGCGCGTCGCGGATGACCACGGCACCGTCATGCAGCGGACTCTTGGGCGTGAACAGGTTTTCGAGCAGCTCGGAGGAAACCAGCGAGTCCATCTGCGTGCCGGTATTGACGATCTCGCCCAGCTTGGTGTCGCGCTCGATGACAATCAGCGCGCCGATGTACTCGGACGAAAGGCGTTGACAGGAACGGACAATCGCCTCGATGGCGGTCGTCGTGCGGATGAGGTCGTCACTCGTGCGGTTGACGAACATATCCTGAAAGCCGCTGCTGCCGATTTTTTCAAGCGCCCGGCGCAGCTCGGGCTGGAACAGGACAAGCAATCCAAAGCCCAGCAGCTGCAGCATGCCCTCGAGCAGGTAGGCCATGGTGGCGATGCCGAAGACCTGTGCGAGCTTCGCACCGATGAGGATGAACAGGATGCCCTTGACCAGCTGCAGCGCGCGCGTTTCTCGGACCAGCTGGATGCCCTTGTAGACAAGAAAGGACACCAGCCCGATGTCGATGAGCATCCGGATGATGTCGAGAGGACCGTCCAGCCCCAAGAATTCTCCTGCCTGCAATAACAGATCGTGCATATTCCCCATCCCGGACAACGCGGCCCGCGTGATAATCCTTCATGCCCCGCATGACCACCATTCATGCGCAGTCTCAAACCCGGCACGCGCACGCATGCACGCGGCACGTCCACAGTGCATCCATTATACAGGGTTCCCCGGCATCCGGCATCCGCCGCCCTTTCATTGTAACACAATTGCAAACAAAGCACGCGCGAACAGGTCACGCGTGCCCCGGGTGGTTCCAGGTTTCCAGGAAAGGCGTTCAGACAAAGCGATACCCAACCCCGCGGACGGTCTCGATGAATTGCGGTTTCGCGTCATCGTCCTCGATCTTCTGGCGCAGGTAACGGATGTGCACGTCCACGGTTCGCGTCTCGCCGAAATAGTCGAAACCCCAGACCTTTTCCAGCAGCAGGTCACGGGTGAGCACCCGCCCACGGTTCTGCATGAGGATCTTGAGCAGCTCGAACTCCTTGAGCGTCAGCTCAAGACGGGTTTCGCCCTTGTGTGCCTCATGCCGTGCCGGATCGAGCACGAGCTCCCCGGCGCGCATGATCTCCCCTTCGGTCGGTCCGATCCCCTCGGTTCTGCGGAAGATCGCCTTGACGCGGGCCACCAGCTCACGCACGCTGAATGGCTTCGTGATGTAGTCGTCCGCCCCGAGTTCCAGACCGAGCACGCGGTCGAACTCCTCCGCACGCGCGGTCAGCATGATCACGGGGATCATCCGCATGCGCGCATCCAGCCGGATCTGGCGGCAGATCTCCAGCCCGTCGATGCCCGGCAGCATCAGATCGAGGATGAACAGGTCCGGAAGGGCGCTGGCACACTGCCGGAGCAACTCCTCACCCGAACCGAAGACGCTCACCAGGAAGCCGCTGGCTTCCAGGTTGTACTGGATGAGCTGCTGGATGTGGGCTTCATCCTCAACCAGAAAAATGTTGCGTTTCAACGCCATGTGAAAGCCTCCTGTGGGTTGCTGCCCCGCAAGTTGCCGCAAGCGGCCGCCCGCCCCGGGAAACACCGGTGGTCGCGGTTCACCCCTCCTCGCGTTCGAGCCGTTCGCGTTCGGGATGCGCCTCCGGATGCTGCAGGTGGCCATGCCGGCCCGTCGTGTTGTAGATGACCCACTCGGCGATGTTCGTCGCGTGATCGCCCATCCGCTCGAGGTACTTGATGATGAACATCATGTCGATGGATGCCTCCACCTTTTCCGGATCGGCCTTCATGGCATTCACGCGCTCCAGCACCAGCTCTGTGAACAGGTCGTCCACCTCGTCATCCGCCCTGCACACCGCCTCCGCGAGCGCATTGTCCTGCCGGATGAAGGCGTCGAGCGCCATCCGGAGCATATTGCGCGTTTTCTCCGCCATGCGGAAAATCCCGGTCGGCACTGTCATGGCAGGGCTTCCGGCCAAGCGGACTGTCAGCTCCGCGATGTCGGACGCGTGATCGGCGATGCGTTCCAGATCCGTCAGCATCTTCAGGCTCGCGCCGATCAGCCGCAGGTCGGACGCGAGGGGTTGCTGCAGTGCAAACAGGCTCAGGCAGTGCTTCTCGATTTTCGTCTCGAGGTGGTCGACCTGATCGTCCCGCGAGATGATGACGCGTGCGAGTTCGACATTTCGCTCCCGGAGCGCGATGATGCACTGGTCCACCGCTTCCTCCACGAGGCCGCCCATACGGAGGATCTCCCCGTTGAGCTGCTCGAGTTCCCGATCGAGCATGTTGCGCATGATGTTCTCCTCCCGTATCCGGCATGGTGCCGTTCCTGCGTCGTGTGGGGCGGTTCCGTGTTCGGTGTGGCCCCATCCGCCCCTGTCGGTCCGGACGGGGCCGGAGGCCGCCGTATCAGCCGAACCGGCCGGTGATGTACCTTTCGGTCCGCGGATCCTTCGGCTTGGAGAACAGCTGTTCCGTCGGCCCCTCCTCGACCAGGTCGCCGAGCAGGAAGAATGCGGTCCTGTCGGCAATGCGTCCCGCCTGCTGCATGTTGTGCGTCACGATGAGGATGGTGTAGTCCTTCTTCAGCGTATCACACAGATCCTCGATCTTCGAGGTGGAGATGGGATCGAGCGCGGAGGTCGGCTCATCCATCAGGACAACCTCGGGATTCGTCGCCAGCGTGCGGGCGATGCACAGGCGCTGCTGCTGCCCCCCCGATATGCCCAGCGCGCTCCGGTGGAGCCGGTCTCCGACTTCGTCCCACAGGGCGGCGGCTCGCAGGCTTCGCTCCACGATGTCGTCAAGCTCCCCCTTGCGCCGCACCCCGTGGATGCGCGGCCCATACGCGACGTTGTCATAGATGGACATCGGAAAGGGATTCGGCTTTTGGAACACCATGCCGACGCGGCGGCGCAAGTCGGCCGCATCGCCGGCGAAAATGTCCTCGCCGTCAAGCATGACGCTGCCGGAGATGCGGACATGCTCCACCAGGTCGTTCATGCGGTTGAGCGTCTTGAGGAAAGTGGACTTGCCGCAGCCAGAAGGTCCGATCAGGGCGGTGATCCCATGGGACCGGATGTCGATCCGGATGTCCTTGAGGGCATGGAATGTCCCGTAGTGCAGGTTCAGGTCCCTGACGGAAAATTTCACGGCGGTCGGTGTCATGGTCTGCATGCCTGCTCCTTGCCGGCGCATGCCGGACGTGCCTTGATGCGGCCGGTCTGCCGCACGGCGGCATCCGGCGGATCCGGCGGACCGGTCCTGTCATGGCTTCCGGTCGATCCAAGTATAGGACACGCTTGTTGGTACCGGATCACGCCCGTGTTAATTTCCTGTAAAGACAACATGAAGCCGGCTGCACGGCCGCATGTGCCACCGCGCCGTCAGACCGCGCCAATACCGGCGATCAGCAGCTCGAGCGCCAGCCGGATGCGGATGCGGCCGCCCTTGACGGCCATGTCCATGTCGGCGCACTCGCGGACAAGCTTGGCCAGTGCATCCGCGGGCAGGCGGGCCGCGAGCCGTTCCATCTTCGTCATCGCAAAGGCGTTCATGCCAAGCCGCTCGGCCTTCTGGTCGGCGGAAAGGCCCGGGCCCATGCGTTTGAGCTGATACAGGCGCCCGGCCTGCCGGGCGATCATGTAGAAGATCTTCTGCTCGGCCTCCCGCTTCTGGATCATCTCGTCAAGCATGACCAGCCCCGTGGCGCGGTTTCCGCCCGCAACCGCGTCCATCAGGTCGAAGACGCGGCTGCGGATGGAAGGGATGACAACGGCGCGGATGTCATCCCGGGTCACATCGGTCCTGTCACCCATGAACAGGCACACCTTGCCGATTTCCTGGTGCAGCGCGGTCATGCCGTCCTCCGCCTGATGCATCAGAAAATCGGCATCCGGCGCGGATATGCGCTTTCCGGACCGGGCAAAGCCCTTCTGGATCCATTTGTTCAGGACATCGGGCTTCTGGAATGCCATTTCGGCAGCGAGTCCATGCTTGTCGACGAGCTTGAACAAGCCCAGTGTCCTGTTGACGGTCTCCTCGACGAACACCAGGAGGGTATGGGTGGGAAATGAATCAAAAAAAGGCTTCCAGTCGTATTTGCCGCCACCGTCCTGCTCCTGTCCGGCCGATGTGTCGGCGGATGGCGCCCCTTCCGCATCCGGATCGCCGCCGTCGCCATTTTCGCCTCCCCCGTCGCCGGCCGTTTCGGCGTCCTCGGCCGACTTCTTGCGCACGGCCGCCTTGAACAGTCCGCTTTTGCGGACGATGACCAATTTGCGCTCCGTGAAGACCGGATAGGTTTCGCAGGCGTCGCAGATGGCTTCAGGCTTGACGCGGCCCTCGAGCAGCGTTTCGTTGAAATCGCGCGTGTCGGGCCTGAGCACGGCGTTGCGGATCTCCTCGAGATAATGTGCGATGAGAAAACCCTCTTCGCCGTACAGCAGGATGCATGGCGCAGGCAATCCGTTTTTGAGCTGCTGGCGCATTTCGGCGACCCCGTCACGTGTCGTCTCCCTCTTGGCCATGCGTTCCGCTCCCCTCTTTCCTGCCGCGGCATGCGGTCCCGACCCGCAGGTCCGCCATGCGGCCGGCTTCGCCGCCCCCGCCGATCGGATGATGACCGGCTTTCCATCGCGAGTTGGCACACCTGTCCCCATTATACGGGATCCATGCGGCCGATTGAAGCCCGGCGGCGCAATCCGGCACCGGACCCGGTCCCGGTTCATGGCATCCGCATCCCGTTCGACCCGCTTCCTGCATACACGCCGGCGAAGAGACTGCGCACCGGACGCAGGTGCGCCCGCGCGGAATATGTCCTTCCATCTGTCTCGAGCAGCCATGCGCCGCCATCCACCGTCGCATGCGCCGGTATGTTCCGTGCCCTGAGCCGCCCGAGCACTGCGGGTGAGGGATGCCCGTACTTGTTTCTTCCCACGCTGACGACCGCCGATGCCGGATCGACCACCTCGAGGAACCGGATGGTCGTCGCGCTGTCCGAGCCATGATGTCCGATCTTCAGCACATCGGCATGCCGCAGTCCTCCCTGGGCCAGAAGCCGTTCCTCCACCACGGCGCCCGCGTCCGCCATCAGCAGCATCGAGAAGTCGCGGTATGTCAGCCGCAGCACGAGGGAAGACTCGTTGAGGCCGACGCTCTCCGGATCAACGGCGGGTGCGTCCGACCCGTTTGCGGCAAGTGCGCCGTCGCCCGGCGGGGACAGCACCCCGAGCTCCATGCCCGGTTCCTGCCAGAGCACATCTCCCGCCTTCGCCTCGCGGATCGGAACCCCCCGTTCACGGCAGGCCGATACGAGGCCCTCCGTTTCACCGTATCCGGGCATGCCAGCAGGCAGGACGGCCTCACCCGCTCCTGCCCGACGTACGACCGTGGCGAGCCCCTGCACATGGTCGGCATGGGCATGAGTCGATATGACGAGATCGGGCGCGAGGACGCCTGCTTCATACAGGAGCGGCAGCATCACGCGTTCGCCGGTCCGGGCGCCTGTCGTGTCGAGCCGCGAGCCGCCACCATCAACGAGCAGCGTGGCGCCACCCGGCGTCCGAATCAGCATGCCGTCTCCCTGACCGACATCGGCCACGGTAATCCGCAGGTACGGTGCGGGCCACAGGGCAAGCAGGACGCATGCCACCGTCAGCAGCAGCGCCGCGGGCCGCATCCGCCTGCGACGGTCGATGTCAAGCCATTCCCTTCCGAACCGCAAACCGATCAGCCACAGGACGTAGAGGAGCAGCACGGCCGCCGGCGGGGAAGGCACCGGCACCGCGGCATACGGCAGTCCGGCCGCACATTGCACGACACGGATCATGACATCGACCATCCAGCCAAGAATGCCCCCGATGACGGCGCCGGCAGCGGGAACCACAAGCCCCGTCAACACCAGCAAAGCCCCAACCAACGTCAGCAGACCGGTCAGCGGCACGACAAGAAGATTGACCGGAACCGAGACAACCGACAGGCAGTGGAAGGCGTCAACCAGCACGGGGAGCACGCCCGCCTGTGCGGAAAGAGTCGCCGCCAGCGTCTCGCGCAAGCCGGCCGGCATCGGCTTCGGAAGCCGACGTGACAACGGCCCGCAGAACAGGCCGATCGCGCCTGTCGCAAGGAAGGAAAGGCGGAACCCCGCGTCAAACAGCCAGGCGCTGTCCGCCAGCAGCATCAGCACGCAGGCCGCCGACAGCGAGGCCGCCATGTCCGCACGGCGCCACAGCATGCCGCCGGCCAGCATCAGGGATGCCATCAGGGCCGCCCGCACGATGGATGCATCAAAGCCCGTCATGAGGACATAGACCAGCAGTACGGGCATCGACAGGACGGACGACCGTCGCCGGTTCACGCCCAGCCTGCGGAGCACCCACATCGCCGGCATCAGCAGGAAAGCGACATTGGCGCCGGACACCGCCATGATATGGGACAGTCCGGCCGTACGGAAATCCGCCTCCAGTTGCGGATCGAGTGCCGCGGTCTCTCCCAGGAGCATGCCGGCCATGACCGGGGCGGTTTCCGCAGACAGGTACCGGTTCAGGACAGACACGGCCGCAGCCTTCCAGCGCAGTCCGATGGCCACGGGCAGCAGGCCGTCGTTGCCCGCCAGCCGCACGGGCGGCCCCTTCGCGGTCATCTGCCCTGTCGTGCCGCGTGCCGCAAGGTACATCGCCATGTCGAATCCGCCCGGATTCCGCTCTCCTTCAGGCAACCGGAGCGTGCCTGCGACGGCGACGCGATCGCCGTACCGCAACGGATCGGCCTCCGAAGGGGGCGCCGCACCGTACCAGACGATGCGGATGCGTCCACCCGGCCGGCATCCGGAAGCGTCTTCCGGATCGCCATCACCGTTGACGAGCCGTTCCACGCGGATCGTACACACCATGCCGTCGGGCCGGCGTTGCGGCTCGTCCGCCAGACAGCCGCTCACGGTGACCACCCGGCCGTCCCAGGGAAGGAATCGTCCCGACAAGTCGGCCAGCAGCCATTCATGACGCAGAAAGCCAAGGACGCCCATCAAGGCGACAAGCGGCCACCACCGGCGCAGGGGGCGCCACGAGGGAAAAAATCGATCCGGCAGCACCATGGCAAGGCAGAGGAGAAGCAAGCCGGCCAGCACGACCGGCCAGGGCCGGCCGGCCAGCAGGATGCCCGCCATGACCGCGCCGGCACAGGCGAGCATAGGCCGTTTCATGCCAGCCGCCCCTCCCACGCGAGAATCCGCACCGGACATCCATCATACCGGTCACCGCGATCAAGCCGCCTGACCGGGTGGAAACCCAGACCCGTCCAGAAGCGCAGTCCGCCCTCGTTCCGCTCGTCCACGGCGACAAGCACGCGGCCGATGCGGGTTCCCACGCCGCACAAACCAAAAAGGCGGGCGACGGCGCACCGGCCATATCCCTTGCCCCGTTCGCGGGGATCGACCAGCAACAGGCGGATCCACAGGATTTGTCCGCCGGGAACGGCTCGTTCCTCCGCGGAAAGAACACCCACCGGGCGCCCGTCTCCCTCGACAAGCATCCTCAGGCCCGGGATGCCGCTGCGCAAGGTCGGCAGCGCCTGCGCCAGGCTTTGGCCGCCCAGGGCGTGCCGGTGGCTGTCCGCCTGTCCATACCAACCGGTTAGGATGGACATGTCGCCGGTCCGCCAGGGACGCAACGCAAGACCCGGCAGGTTCATCGCCGGCCTCCTTCCACACCCCTGTCAGGGCGAATCGACGCCGAGCAGATACCAATCCGGCCATCCGCCATACAGGTAGGCGGATGTCGGCTGCTTCTCGCCACGGATGCGTGTGCTGTACAGCATGGCGAGCCGTTCCCGGTACAGGGGCAGCAGCTCCGCCACAGCCGCCCGGGTGCCAAGCGCGGTGCGCAGGGCTGCGGCAAGATCCCCGTCGGGCGTTCCAACCGGCACCTCGCAGCCAAGCAGCAGCAGATCGAACTGACCATTTGCGGTCATCTTCCTGGCTTCCTCGGGGGCCGCCTCCTGCCGGAACACGGAGATGCCGATTTCGGAAAGCTGTGTGGTAAGCCATTCGGCTGTGCCAAGCCGGTCGAGGTTCAAGGCATTGTACCGGATCGTCAGCGCCGCCTGCCGCATGCCCTGGGTGGCCGGCACCAGCAGCACGGGTGGATCGTCACCCTTTCGCTGCACACGGCATCCCGCGCCAGCGAGCATCGTCAGCGCCGATTGCGCGTCCAACGGGTCGGGCAGACCCTCCGTCACGCGATCTCCCTTGAGCTCGTCCCCCGCTAGGCAGCCTGCAAGGTAGCGGAGCACGATGGCCCGGATTTCAGGACGCTGCAGCACGACGCTTTTCGATCCGACCGCCAGATACTCCGCCCGGTTGCCCGCGAACGTCCGTACTTCGATATCGGTGCGGTTGAGAAAACGGCTCATGTCAGTCCCCTGCGACCAGGTGGCGTCGATGCGGCGCTGCTGGAAGAGGGTGAGCCGGTCGGCGGGCGAGGTGCCGAACACGAACCGGACGTGGTCCGGCCAGACCGCATGGCCGATCCCACCGTCTCCCTGCGCTCGCCACCAGGACGTGGCGCGTTCAAGGGTGATGCCCGCCGCATCGCGGATCACGAAACGGTAGGCCCCGGTTCCGACCGGGGTGAAGGTTTCAACGCCGGATACGCTCGTCCATGCGTTCCGGGAAAAAACAGGCAGCGCCAGATTCCGGGTGAATGCCGGATCCGGTGCCTTGAGGATGACGCGAACCCGCAGTCGGCCGACAGCCTCAACCTTTTCGATGTTGGCGAGCCCGGACGCATGGGGCCCGCCGGAAGCCCCACCCGCATGCCGGATGGATGCGACCGCGTCCGCGGCCTCCAACATGCTGCCGTCATGCAGCCACACGCCGTCGACCAGCGAAAAGTCCCACAATCTCCCCTCCTGCGAGGAGCGGATGCCTGTCGCCAGGCAGGGGCGCACACTGCCATTCTCCCCCACGCTCACCAGCGGATCAGCCAGAAACCAGCCCAGGTCGGCTATCTCCGGATCCGTTGCGACAAAAGGGTCCAGCACATCGGCGGGCATCATGAACAACCGCAGGGTTCCACCCGGCGCCGGGCCCGCATCCTCGAGCAGCACCTCACCCAGGCCCGCGATCGGTGTGCCTTCGGCTGCCGCCGGACTGGCTGCGGTTTCCCCGGAGCCGCCGACCACCGCGGACAGCCCGTTGTCTCCGGCCGTCGAAGTGGAAGCCGCCGTGGAGCCGGGAGACGCCCCCGCAGCCGATTGGCTCCCCGCGGTGCAGCCGGTGAGCAGGACGAGGAGCAGCACCACCGGCAGCAGGGTTTCCAACAGCCGGCCGGCACGGCGCATGCGCCCGATTGGCCGCATCCGACACACCGCAGGAGCACATCCGGCACTGCACGGCTCCGTGTCATCTTTCGCGAGGCGCGATGTCGTGACGCCTTCGGTTCGGGATGATTCCTCGCGGGGTTCCGTGCGGTCACACCCCGCATGAGACAATCCGGCGGGACCAACCCTCTCTTCCGCAGCAAGTGCGAGCCATGCCGCATTGGTCCCGGACTGGCCGCCGCCGCCGCGGTGTGAGAAGAAGAGGTCGCATGCGCACCGCGTGCAGCGCGCATCCGCGGCCACATGCTCCGGCGGGACGCCTGCGGCCGACAGGATGCCGCCAATGCATTGGATAAGTTCGATGTGATGCCGCCCGTCCGCGTGGGCGGCGAACCGGTCACACCACCACGGCATGCCCCGGAAGCGGGCGAGCACCTCCCCGCCCACCTCGAAGCAGCAGCCGCGGATATGCGGCCCGACACCGATCCGCACCGTCTCAGGCCGGGTTCCGAACGCATCGGCCATGGCGGCCAGCGTCGCTTCGACCACGCCAGCCAGGACACCCGCCCAGCCTGCATGGGCAAGCCCGATGGCCCGATGCGCCGCGTCGAAAAAGTATACCGGCACGCAGTCCGCGTGAGAGGTCATGAGCACAAGACCCGGCTCGTTCGTGATCAGGGCGTCCGCCCCATCAAGCAGCGGCGGCACCTGTGGCCCAATGCCCGCGTCACACCCCGAGACCCGCACCACGCGGGCACCATGGACCTGCCTTGCCCGGACGCACCGCGACAGCGGATGCCCGATGGCCTGGGACAGCCGTCGATGGTTCTCCATCACATGATCCGGTGAATCAGGCCGTGAAAAGCTCAAGTTGAGCGAATCCCAGGGAGCCGGGCTGACACCGCCGCGCCGCCCTGTGAATCCGGCCGTCACGCCGAGCGGCTCCCATCCGAAGGGCATGGGAAAAAGCGCGGGGCCATCGCCCCCTTCGCCCGGCATACCGCCCGCACAGGGCAGTGTTGGTTCCATCTGGTCCGACATGTGTCCCCCATCGTTTCCATTTTTCCACGCCGGCGCCCGACGGGCGGCTGCATGGTCCGACCCGTTCCATCCGGCGCCGAGAACAGCATAGCACGTTCAGAACGGACGAACAACGGCGCCCCCCCTGCGGGGAGGCGCCGTATACGGTTGAAAAGCATCTGCCGTTTCGAATGCGGCCGACTCACGCGACACGCCTCAGCCCATCACGACCTGCACCTGGTGGGTGCCCGCGGGCAGCACGGGCACGAGATTGCCCGAGATGACCGATCCGTCGACGGTGATCGACTTCACGCCCTTTTGCACGCCGGACGGGTTCGACACCTCGATCTCATAGGTCGCGCCTCGGAACTTCCGCGTGACATGGAACGACTTCCAGTCCCCCGGAATGCACGGGTTGACGCGCAACCCGTCGAAGTCGGGCTGGATGCCGAGGATGGCGTTGGCCACGCAATAGTAGGTCCAGGCGGCGGTGCCCGTCAGGAAGGCGTTCTTCGCCTCGCCCTGCACCGGCGCGTCCTTGCCCGAGACCATCTGGGAGAAGACATACGGCTCGGTTCGGTGGATCTCGCTGATCGCCTCGACGTAGGCAGGCGCGATCTTGCGGTAGAGGTCCATCGCCCGGTTCCCGTGACCGACGACCGTTTCGGCCATGATGATCCAGGGATTGTTGTGGCAGAAGATGCCGGCGTTTTCCTTGTATCCGGGCGGGTAGGAGGAGATCTCGCCGAGCTTGGGATCGTATTCGGTGTAGGCGGGGTTGTTCAGCACGATGCCGTATGGCGTCTCGAGCCGTTCCTCGACCGCCTTGAGCGCCTTGAGGGCGCTGTCGTCCTCGAGGCCGATGCCGCCCATGATGCACATGCCCTGGGGTTCGATGAAGATCTGGCCTTCCTGGTTCTCCCGGCTGCCGATCTTGCCGCCGAATGCGTCATAGGCGCGCAGGAACCAGTCGCCGTCGTAGCCGTGGGCCATGACGGTCTTCTTCATGTCGGCGCTGAGGCGCTCGGCCTCGGCGGCTTCCTTCTCGAGCCCTTTCTTTCGCAGCATCGCGGCGTAGTCGGGCGCGACGTAGGTGAACAGGCCGGCGATGAAGACCGACTCGGCCACGCGGCCATCCGCTGTGCCGAAGGTCTGGAAGGACTCGCCGGGCTCGGTGGAATGGCAGTTGAGGTTGAGGCAGTCGTTCCAGTCGGCGCGGCCGATCAGCGGCAGACCGTGCGGCCCGAGGTTGTTGACCACGTGATAGAAGGAGTTGGTGATGTGTTCGAGGAGCGTACCGGTGTTGTTCGGATCGCAATCGTACGCGCACTGCTCGTCGAGGATCGCAAGGTCGCCCGTCTCCTTGATGTAGGCGGCCGTGCCGAGCACCAGCCACAGCGGATCGTCGTTGAAGCCGCCGCCGATGTCGTTGTTGCCCTTCTTGGTGAGCGGCTGGTACTGGTGGTAGCAGCCGCCGTCGGGGAACTGGGTGGAGGCGATGTCAAGGATGCGTTCGCGGGCGCGCTCGGGGATCTGGTGCACGAAGCCCAGCAGGTCCTGGTTCGAGTCGCGGAAGCCCATGCCACGGCCGATGCCGGATTCGAACAGGGAGGCCGAGCGCGACATGTTGAACGTGACCATGCACTGGTAGGGGTTCCAGATGTTCACCATGCGGTCGAGCTTGTCCTCGGAGGAACGCACGGCATAGATCGAGAGCAGGTTGTCCCAGTGGGCGGCCAGGTCGGCCAGCGCGGCATCCACCTTCGCGGGCGTGCTGAACCGTTCCTGCATTTCCAGGGCGCGGGTCTTGTTGATGACGCCCTTGCTTTCCCACTTTTCGCTCTTCGGATTCTCGACATAGCCAAGCACGAAGACGAACGTCTTTTCCTCGCCGGCGGCCATCGTCAGGTCGAAGTAGTGGGAGGCGACCGGCTGCCAGCCATGTGCGACGGAGTTGCCCGGTTTGCCGGCCACGACGGCCTTCGGCGCCTCAAAGCCCTCGTACAGGCCGATGAAGCTCTCGCGGTCGGTGTCAAAGCCGTCGACCGGCTGGTTGGCCCAGTAGAAGGCATAATGATTGCGGCGTTCGCGGTACTCGGTCTTGTGGTAGATCGCCGAACCCACGACCTCCACCTCGCCGGTGGAGAAGTTGCGCTGGAAGTTCAGCGCGTCATCGTTCGCGTCCCAGAGACACCATTCCAGGAAGGAGAACAGCTTGATCCGCTTTTCACCGGCGGTGCCGTTTTTCAGGGTCAGCTTGTAGACCTCGCCGTTGAAGCCCAGCGGCACGGTCGCCAGCAGGCTCGCCGTCACACCGTTGCGGCTGCCTGTGATGGTGGTGTAGCCCAGGCCGTGACGGCATTCATAGGCGTCAAGCTCCTTGCGGACGGGCTTCCAGCCTGGCGACCAGATGTCGCCGCCGTCATTGATGTAGAAGTAGCGGCCGCCGTTGTCCACGGGAATGCCGTTGTAGCGGTACCGTGTCACGCGCCGCAGCCGGGCGTCGCGGTAGAAGGAGTATCCGCCGGCCGTATTGGTGATGATGCCGAAATACTGTTCGCTGCCCAGGTAGTTGATCCAGGGGTAGGGCGTCTGCGGCGTGGTGATGACGTACTCGCGACGTGCATCGTCAAAATGGCCGAACTGCATGGAATACCTCCTTGTGGCTCCTGCAGGGGCGTGGCGTCCCGCAGGGTCAGCCGGTGCGATCCGTGGCATGCACGGACATGGTTTTCGGTGAACGCGCGTTCACCTGATGTCAAAAACAAACCGGCGGCTTGCTCGCAGCCATGCCGGTCTGTGTAGGACCTGATCTCAGGACGTGGCCTCTTCCGCTTCCGCAAGTGCCAGCGTGCGCCGGGGCATGGCGCAGGAGTCGCGAAGAATGAGCTCGGCCGGCAGCGTGACATTCCGGACGCACCGGCGCTTGGCGTCGAGGCAGGCGACGAGTCCCTCGACGGCCGCCCCAGCCATCTCGAAGAACGGCGTGCGCACTGTGGTGAGCGCGGGATGTGCCCAGGGGGCGGCCAGGCCATCGTCGTACCCGATGACCGAAATGTCCTCCGGCACCCGGTATCCGCCGGCCCGCAACGCCTCGATGGCGGCCAGCGCCATGTCGTCGTTGGAGGCGATGAACGCCGTGGGCAGGTCTCCGGCGGCGATGAGCGCCTCAACGGCCCGTTTTGTGCGGCTTCGGGAAAACTCGCCGGCCGGCATCCATTCGGCGCGCAACGTCAGGCCCAGCTCGGTCATGCGGCGCTCGAAGCCGCGCAGACGGCAGATGGCGGACCAGGTATTCTGCCGTCCGACGATCAGGCCGATATCGCGATGGCCCAGACCGGCAAGGTAATCCACACAGGTTGAAAGACCGGCGGCATCGTCGCAGTTGACCGTCAGCATCCGCGCCTCCTGCGAGGCGAGTCGTTCTGCGGCGACCGGATCCCAGTCCACGACAGCCAGCGGGCAATGCGTCTCGCCGACAAGCCGGTCGATGTCCTCGTTGAGCTCGGTGCCGATGACAATCGCACCGTCGATGCGCTTCTGCCTCCAGGCCTGCGGGATGCGGTGGCACTCCTCGGACCGGTAGATGGTGTGGATGAGGACGGAATACCCCTGCTGGTTGCAACGGTCGACGACGGCGCTGACAAAGGGACCGAAGTAGCTGTTGTTGTAAATTCGGCCGGGCCGCGTCTCGTCATGCACGTTGTAGATGTACAGGCCGATGGTGTCGGTCCCCTTGCCTGCCAGAACGCGCGCGGACGTGTTGGGCACATAGTTGTGCTCGCGAATGACCTTCAGCACACGCTCGCGAGTCTCCTCGGGCACATTGCTGTAGTTGTTGATGACCCGGGATACAGTGGCGCGCGAAACGCCTGCCAGACGGGCCACTTCCTCGCTCTTGATCATGTTGGTCCCCTTTGCGTGAACGCGCGTTTACAGACACATTCTACGGTTTTTCCTCGCGATATGCAAGTGAATCCGCTTCTCCCCCATCGGGACCCGATCCGGCAGGGTCGGGCATCGCGCCTGAACCGACGGCAGGCGGCACGGCATCCGGTCCGCCTGCCGCTTGCCCGAGCACCGCTTCATAAGCCGCAAGCGCCTCCGCGCCCTTCGCGGTGAGCCCATACATGCCGCGGGAGACGGGCTCAAACCAGCCATAGTGGTTGTCATAGAGAATGCCGGTGGTCTTGCCCGCGTCCGTTCCCTTGCCGCGTAGCGTCTTCGGGCTGGACGGGCCGTCTGCCGCGAGGCACCGGGCAATGACCAGCGCCTGCTCCCGGTAGGCCGTCACGAGGGGATGCTTCGAGCTGCCTCCGCGGTTGTGATCCCCGGAACGGGCCATGAACTCCTTCAGAAGCGCCTCACGCTTCTTCCTCATCTGGTCGCGGCTGCGGACGCGATCGAAGGGAATGGGCGGAAAGACCTCCTCGACCCGTGGCGTCAGACTGCTCCCCCGCGGAAAATGCACCAGCAGCAAACCCAGCTCCAGCCGTTTGAGCACATGCGTGACCAACTGCCACCGGCGTCCCGCCATGGCCTTCGTCTTCGCAGGCACAGCCACATACACGAAGTCGCCCATCCGCTGCCGGTCGGCCGCCTGCAGCACGACATCGAAATTGAGGGTGGTCTTGAGCTCGACGAGCAGCAGCCGGTCACCCCGGACCGCCGCGATGTCGCAATCCCGCACCTCGGCGCGCACGATCCATCCGGTATCGGACAGCCAGTCCCGCACCGGTTCGTACAGTTCGGTCTCCCGCATGCAAGTCCTCCCTTCACGCCGCGCGGCAAACTGCCCGATCTGCCGCACGACAGCCGGCGGAATGGCCTGTCCGTTTCTTCCGCCCCCATGCGTCACCGCGTCCAGCAGCATGCCTATGGTGCGGCGATGCCCCCGTCCCGCGCGGCGATGTCTTCATCCTGCGCGGATGCCGCCTGCTCCTTCCGCGGTTCGTCACGCACCAGGTTGTGCAGCCATTTCCCCGTCCACAGCCGCCAGAGGCTGAAAATGGCTTTGACGGCCTCTTCAACGAAAACGAGCGCCAGCACGAGATGAAACGGCCAGTGCAGCACGTAGACTCCCAGCGCGGCTAGCGGAATGCCCACCAGCCAGGGCGACAGGATGTCGATGAGCGCCGCGAAGACCGTGTCGCCGCCACTGCGGCATACGCCGACGATCATCACCAGATTGACAACACGCACCGGCATGTAGACGGCGTACACGATCGAAGCCATCCGGGCGGACTGCGCGATTTCCGCACTGACATGGAAGAACCCGAGGAACAGCGGCGCAGCCAGCACAAGCATCATGCCCATCACCACGGCACCGGCCGCACCGTAACCGACGCTCCGGTTGGCGAACCGTCTCGCCTGCTCGTCGCGCCCGGCTCCGATGCTGTTGCCGACCAACGTGCCGCATGCGTTGCCGAATCCGATGAAGGCGGCAAAGAAGATGCCGTTGACGACCTCCATGATCTGGGAGGTGGCGGTGGCCGACCGCCCCATTTTGCCGTAGAAGAACATGTACATGCTCACGCCGACCGCCCAGAGCATTTCATTGGCGATGACCGGCAGTACGGGCCGGATGAACCGCACAAGGAAGGAACGGTCGATGCCGGCAAGATCGCGTGGCTTGATGGCGAGCTCGAACCGACTGCCGTAGATGATGCCGATCAGCAGCAGCATCTCGGCCAGGCGGGAAACCAAAAGGCCGACGGCCGCCCCCCGGATGCCCAGCGCCGGCAGGCCGAACTTGCCATAGATGAGCATCCACCCCAGCAGCGTATTCAGGCACAGGGCCGTCGCACTGGCGACAAGCGGCGGTTTCGTACGCCCGACCCCCCTGCTCTGGATCGCAAAGGCGCTGGTGACGGACTGGAACAGGTAGCTCCAGCTCACAATGCGCAGAAAGGCGGCACCCTGCGTCACCACCTCCTCGTCGCGGATGAAAAAACGGATAAACAGCTCCGGCATCGTCTGCGCGATGAGCAGAAACACCACCGAGGCGGCCATGCCGCCAGCCAGCGCGATGCCGAGCACGCGCCGCACGCCGGCAAGGTCGCGCTTGCCCCAGAACTGGGCGCCGAACATGTTCGCCCCGCTGTGGATGCCGAACAGCAGCAGCGAGAAGACGAATCCCAGGCGGTTGGCCACGCCGAGCGCGGCAATCGCCGCATCGCCAAGGCCGCCGATGAGCACATTGTCCACAAGCGCCAGGCTGTTGAAGATCAGGTTCTGCAACACGATGGGCAGGCCGATGCGGATGATGTCCCGGAAGTAGTCGCGGTCCTGCGTGAGCCGGTTTGCCATGGAGTCCTCCGTCAGTAGTGAAAGTCGGACAGGATGCTGTCCTGCAGGGACAGTCCGCCGATGCCGGCAAAGGCGGCGTTGCGTCCCGTGAAGATGCGCCGCGCTAGTGCGGCGACTGCCTGCGGGGTCACCGCTTCGATCGCGGCCAGGGCCTCATCCGCCTGCTGGATGCGTCCGGACACGATGCGGTTGCGCCCCATGGACATCATGTGGCCGTTCGTGCTGTCCAACCCCATCAGAAAGCCGCCCCGCAGCTGGCGGACCGCATCGGAGAACTCGTCCCCGGAAACCGGTTCGGTCGCCAGGCGGCCGATCTCGGCCGCCATGTGCCGCAATACCTCGCGGGCCTTCTTCGGCGCAGCGGCCGCATAGACCGAAAACAGGCCGCCCTCCCTGTAGGAGGTCGGAAAGGAATAGACCGAGTAGACCAGCCCAAGCTCTTCCCGGATGCGCTGGAACAGACGCGAGCTCATGCCGCCGCCAAGGATGCTGTTGAGGACCATCAGCGGCCAGGCTTCCTCCTCGTCCATCGACACGCCGGGAAAGGCCAGGCACAGGTGCGCCTGCTCTGTCTTCTTCTTCTGGATTGTGAAGGAATGGCGGAAACGGGGCGCCTCGACAGGCGTGTCCACCGTGCCGCCGCGTTGCCATGCGCCGAAGCACGCATGCGCCAGTTCCATCAGCCGGGACGCCTCCACGTCGCCGGCAACCGCCAGCACGGCGTTGTCGGGCACGTAGCGTTCCCGATGGAACCGTTCGAGCTGCGGCGCCGAAAAGGCGGTGACGCTCTGCTTCGTCCCGAGAATGGGCAACGCGAGCGGATGACCCTCCCAGGTTCTTTCGGCCACCAGGTCCTGCACCAGCTCCTCCGGATAATCCTCGACCATGCCGATCTCCTCGAGGATGACCTGCTTCTCCAGCTCCAGGTGCTCCGCCTTCAACAACGGCGAAAGGACCATGTCTGCGATGATGTCCATCGCCTCGGCAAGATCGGTGCCAAGGGTCTTCGTGTGGAAGCAGGTGCAGTCCTTGGCGGTGAAGGCGTTGATCTGGCCTCCGAGCCGGTCGATGCCCCGGGCGATGTCGGAAGCGGAACGGCGCCCGGTTCCCTTGAACAGCATGTGCTCCATGCAATGGGAAAGGCCGGCGTCCGCCGGTGCCTCGTGACGGGAACCGGTGCCGATCCACAGGCCGAGGGCGACAGTCCGCAGATGCGGCAGGGGTTCGTGCAGTATGCGGAGCCCGTTGTCGAGGCGATATTCGGTGATCATGCCGCTCCAATCCGAAAAAAAGGACGGGGTTCGCCCGTCCTGCATTCAAGGGATTCATCGGTGGGTCAAATCAAAACCAGGTATGGTACCTTTTCCTTTCGGAATTTATCCCCGTGTTCCCTGTTCATCCGGAGCGTCCACCTGGCCCGTCGCCGTTCGAATGTTTGCTTTTGTGGAAAGGTACCTTGCCGGCTTGCACCGGGTTGTCCATGGCAACTTCCATTCGGCCTGGCCGTCCTTCGTATGCGTTCATGCTTCCGTTTTTTGCGGCACATCCACATTTACGCTGGGACAATCGTACCATACACCATATATAGTGTCAACGAAAACCAACGAGCTTTTTTTATGCATTTTTCACGAAAAAACGACGCATTTCGCGTTTCGGTGTTCCGGTCTCACGGATCCATCAGTCCCTGTTCGGCCAGGCTCGCATACCGTTCCCCCGCGACGATGATATGGTCCACCACCGGAATCGATATGGGCTGCAGGGCCGACCGGATGCGGCGGGTGACATCCAGGTCCGGCCCCGATGCGGCCAGGCTGCCGCCGGGATGGTTGTGCGACAGGATGACACTGTTCGCCTTGTGCCGCAGGGCGGCCTCCACGATCAGACGGGGGTAGACGGGCGCCTCGTTGAGTGTCCCTTCATGGACGAGGGCGGCATGGTTGACACGGTTCTGCGCATCGAGGCAGATCACGTAGAACACCTCGTAGGGCCGACCTGCGAAAAGCGAAACCGCGTAGTCGCCAGCGCGCGAGGAGGTCCCCAGCACCGGTCGGTCTCCCCATCGCTGGCGCAGATAACGCCGGGTGAGGGGGCCGGCCAGCGTCAGCAGGATGCCGGTCGAGAGCGAGACGCCGCAGCGGCGCACGATGTCGCGCGGATCGGCCTCGAACAGGCACGAGAGGCTGCCGTACTCGCGCAGGATCGCATGCGCCGCCGGGTTCACGTCACGCTTGGGTATGCAGTAGAACAACAGCAGCTCGAGCACCTCGTGATCCCGGAACGCATCGAGCCCTTCGGCCAGATATCGCTCCCTGACACGCTGCCGATGGCCGACATGCAGCGCGCCGTCCGGCGGCTCATCCACAAGCCCCCATATCAATCCCTCCTGTGTCGGCGGCGCGTTGTCCGGCAGCCCGCCGATCGCCAATGACCCGTCTCCGACGACCGTCGATCCCATGGCGATGGGTGTTGCATCCTTCCCGGCGGTTACCGGCGTCCTCTCCCTGCCTGACTGCCCCTTGTCGTGCCCCATCCCGTGCATGCCCTCCGTCCGCGCTCCTCCGAGGCGATGTGTCCGCCTGCATCCATTGAAGCATAAAAAGCAGGCTGGCAGATGGGCTGCCAGCCTACCAGGCGGTGCGTATACGAAGAAGCGGGACGGTCACCGGAACGGGAGTGCATACGAACAAGGGGGTGGCCACCGGAACGGGGGCGTATACGGGCGTGCGGTCCTGCCAAAGGACAGGGGTCATGCGCTCGCCGGGACGCTCATCGGGCCTGATGACCGGGAGAGACTCACGCCTCCGTCACATCGGTTCCTTCTTCATGCCCCTCCGGTCCATCGTCCATGACGAATGCCGCGATCAGATCCACCGCCCCCTTGAGATCCGTGATCGAAATCATCTCGGAAGGGCTGTGGATGAAGTGGGTGGGCAGCGAAACCGCACCGGTAGGAATCCCACCGGCGGTGAGATGGATGCTGCCGGCATCCGTGCCGCCGGCAACCAGCACCTCGTACTGGACGGGGATTTCCGCCTTAGCGGCGCATGCGCGCAACCGCTCCACCACATCCGGGTGGCAGATGACGCTGCTGTCCTTGATCTTGATGGCGGGACCCTTGCCGACGGCGACCGCCATGTGCCTCGATTCGGGCGTGTCGCCGGTGCCGGTCACATCGACCGCAAGCGCCACGTCGGGCATGATGCCCCAGGCCGCGGTCTTGGCACCCCGAATGCCCACCTCTTCCTGAACGGTGAACACGAAGTAGATCTCGTTCGCGGTTTCGGGCAACGTCCGTGCAAGCGCAATGAGGACGGCGCACCCCGCGCGGTCGTCGAGCGCCTTGGAAATGAGCCGGCCGTTGTTTTCCACGGCCTCGCCGCAGAAGACGCCCATGTCGCCCACCCTGACCATCGTCTCCGCTTCCTCGCGGGAGGTGGCGCCGATGTCGATGAACATGCGGTCGAAGGAAAGATCCTTCATCGATTCGAGCTTTTCCTCGTACCACATGGAGCCCGTCGTGCCGTTCTCGAAAATCACGCGGGTGCCCAGCGCGACATGCGGGCGGACACCACCCACCGCGCCGAAGCGCAGAAAGCCCTTGTCATCGATGTAGGTGACCATGATGCCGATTTCATCCATATGGGCGGCCAGCATGATCTTCCTTCCGGTTCCCTTCTTCACGGCGATGAGGTTGCCAAGGGGATCCACCCGCACCTCGTCCACGAAGCCCGAAAGCAGGGGCTCGATGACTTCGCGCACATTCTGCTCGTTGCCCGAGGGGCCGAAGGCCTGCGCGACGCTTGCAATCATTTCCACCAGGTTCTGGTCGTTCATTCTCGTACCTCCTGTTCGGCGGCGTATCCGCCCCATGGCGCGGCTCCGGCCGTTCGCCGTGCCGTCCGCCCGATGTATCCTGACGGCGGGCTGCACGCGCATTCCCGGCTCCGTCCACTGGCACGCGGCAACCGCGGGCCCTGATCATGCCATGGCGTAGAACTCGGGCAACCGCGCCAGCACGGCGGCCGCCAGGGATTTCATGCCGTCAAAGTCGCTGCGGTCCATCACAGAAACCGGCGTATGGATGTAGCGGCAGGGCACCGCCATCGTCGCCACCTTCACGCCATCTGCGTTCGCCTGGATGCGGCCGGCATCCGTCCCGCCGGACAGCGTCTGCTTGAGCTGGCAGGGGATGCCCTCGCGCTGCGCCGTATCGACGATGAAGTCCACAAACGGCCTGTTGTTGATGACGGCCCGGTCCATGATGGTCAGCGCGGGGCCGCGGCCCTGCCAGGTGCTCATCAGGTGCTCCTTCGTGTCGGGCACATCATAGCAGGTCGTCCCCTCGAGAATGAGCGCATAGTCGGGATTTACGGCATAGGAGGCTGTCTTGGCGCCACGCAGGCCGACCTCCTCCTGCACGGTGAAACACCCATACACGTCGAACGGCCGGCGCTCCTGCAAAAGCCATGCCAGAATGGCACAGCCCGCCCGGTCGTCAAGGCCCTTGGCCATGAGCTTGCCGTCTCCGTACTCCACCGGATGGTAATCGAACACGGCGCGGTCGCCGACCTTCACCAGCCCCTCTGCCTGCGCCTTGTCGGACGCACCGATGTCGATGCGCAGGTCCTTGACCGTGACGGCCTTGCCCCGTTCGCCCGGAGACTGCAGGTGTATGGGTTTGGAGCCGATGACCCCCGGTATGCGGTCGTTCCCGACCCGCACGCGCTTGCCGACGAGGATGCGCGGGTCGATGCCGCCGACGGGCTGGAACCGGAGCAGCCCCATGTCACCAACCTGCGTCACCATGAGCGACACCTCGTCCATGTGCGCCGCAAGCATCACGCGCGGCCCGGATGCGGTGCCCTTCCGCAGGGCGATGAGGTTGCCCGTCGCATCGACCTTCAGCTCGTCGACAAATGGCCGGATGATCTCCGCCAGCCGGTCGCGCACGGCATCCTCATCGCCGGAACCGCCATGCAGGTTGGCCAGCTCCTTGACCAGTTCATATGGATCAAGCCCCTGGTGCGGGGTTGCGGGTTCCATGCCTTCACTCATGCCTTCGCCTCCTTTTCCTTCCACGGTCCGGCCGCGATGTAACGGGCCGCAAGCTGTGCCGCCGCCCTGATGTCATCGAGGCTGATGGTCTCGACGGTGCTGTGCATGTATCGGCAGGGGATCGACAGCAGCATGGTGGGAATGCCCTCCCGTGCGATTTGCAGCGCGGCTGCCTCGGTGCCCGTGCTGCCGGTCTCCGGATCGAGCTGCACGGGGATGCGCTCGTCCCTGGCACACGCCAGCAGCTCCTTCGTGCGGGCGGGGTGAAGGACCGGACCGATGGCCACCGCCGGGCCCTTGCCCAACGGGAAGCTCTCGTCAGCCGGCACGTCGGGCTGGTCCCCGAAGCCGACATCGAACACGAAGCCCAGGTCGGGGGCGGCGGAGAAGGCCGCGACCGTGGCGCCGCGCAAACCAACCTCTTCCTGGACGGTGGCGGCGACAACGACATGGTCGTCATGCCGGAGCCCCTTGAGCTCGCGCAGCACCTCCAGCAGGGTCGCCACGCCGGCCCGGTTGTCAAGGCTGCGGCACGCGACCCGGTTGTTCTTCAACTCCACAAGTGGAAAACGGAAACCGGCGACATCGCCGACACGGACGCGGCGCGCCGCCTCCTCGCCGCCGTATCCGATGTCGATGCGCAGCTCGTCGAGCGGCTGCACCTTCTCCATCTCCGCAGCGGTGACCAGATGCGGCGGCTTGGCGCCGATGACGCCATACAGCGTCTCACGCCCGAACACGGTCACTTCCTGGGCGGGCAGTGTCTTGGCGTCGATGCCGCCCATCGCGGCGAACCGCAGAAAGCCGGTTTCCTCGATGCCGGTGACGACCAGGCCGATCTCGTCGTAGTGGGCTGTCAGCAGCACGGTTCGGGGATTGGCCCCCTCGCCGCGGCAGGTGCCGAACACATTGCCGAACGCATCGGTCCGCACCGTGTCGCACAGGGGCTCGAACAACGCCGCGATCTGGGCGGCTGCGCCATGCTCGCGCCCCGTGACGGCGGAAATGCCGCACAGGGTTTTCACGGTTTGTAACAGTTCCATCATGCCTCCGTTCCGCACCGCCTTGGCCGGCATCATGCCGCGCCCGCCACGCCTCCCCTCTCCGGGAGTTCCGCCGGCCGGCGGTGCAGGTCATCCAGAAATTATCGGCGGTCCGGTCGGCACACCGCATCCATCCATGCTACCGTAGCATGAAAGAACGTTTCATGCCCCGAACCAGTCTACCATATTTCCGTTCATCGCGAAGCGAAAACACGTTTCATCCGGTTTCATTTCGCAGTCTCCCCGGTGCGCCGCACCTCCGGAAACGAGAAGCGCCCTCCGGCGCATCGCGATACCGGAGGGCGCTCCTGATCCATCTTCTCAGCGCAGGGCTTCCGCACAGCGGGTGCAGACCGCCGGGTGCCCGGCATCGGCGCCGACCGAGGTGGCATAGGTCCAGCAGCGTTCGCACTTTTCGCCGTCCGCGGGCTTGACCATGGCCGCCAGCTCGCTGCCTGCCTCCAGCTCCACCTGCGAGCAGATGAAGACGGTGGGCAGCAGCTCGACATTCGCCCGGAGGAAGTCCAGCAGACCGTCGTTCGCCGTCAGCACCACCTTCGCCTGCAGCGACTGGCCGATCTCCTTGCGGTTGCGGGCCTCCTCGAGCGCCTTGAGCACCACGTCGCGCACCTCGAGCAGCTTGTCCCAGCGCGCTGCCAGTTCGGCATCCGCGCGCGTGGGCTTCACGGCCGGCCATGCGTTGAGCTGGATGCTCTCGGCATTGTCGGCGGCCGCGTGCGGCAGGTACTGCCAGATCTCCTCGGCGGTGAAGCACAGCACCGGGGCGAGCATGCGGGTGAGGGTGTCGAGGATGGCATGCATCGCGGTCTGGCCGGCGCGGCGTTCGAACGAGTCGGCCTTCGAGGCGTACATGCGGTCCTTCGTGACATCGAGGTAGAAATTGGACATGTCCACGACGCAGAACTGGTGGATGGCGTGCGTCATGGTGTGGAAGTCGTAGTCGCGGTAGGCCTCGGCCACCTTCTCCACCAGGGCGTTGAGCTTCATCAGCGCCCACCGGTCGATTTCGGGGAGATCCGCCTCCGGCACCGCATGCACGTCCGGCTCGAAGTCGGGCAGGTTGCCCAGCAGGAAGCGGGCCGTATTGCGGATCTTGCGGTAGTTTTCCGCCGTCTGCTTGAGGATGTCGTTGGAGACGCGGATGTCGGTCTTGTAGTCCGAGAAGGCGACCCACAGGCGCAGGATGTCGGCGCCGTACTGCTTGCAGACATCCAGCGGATCGATGCCGTTGCCGAGCGACTTGGACATCTTGCGGCCCTGGCCGTCGACGACATAGCCGTGCGTGAGGACCTCGCGGTAGGGAGCACGGCCGCGGGACGCGACGGAAGTCAGCAGGGACGACTGGAACCAGCCGCGGTGCTGGTCGCTGCCCTCGAGGTACATGTCGGCCGGGGAACCCAGATCGGGCCGGGTTTCCAGGACGGCCGCATGGGAGGAGCCGGAATCGAACCAGACATCCATGATGTCGGTCTCCTTGCGGAACTGCGTGCCGCCGCAGGCGCAGGTGTAGCCGGCCGGCAGGATTTCATGCGGCTCCTTCGCGAACCAGGACGTGGAGCCCTCCTTCGCGAACAGGTCGCGGACGGCCGTGATCGTGGTTTCGTCGATGATCTCCCTGCCGCATTCCTTGCAGTAGAAGATCGGGATCGGCACGCCCCAGGTGCGCTGGCGCGAGATGCACCAGTCGCTGCGCTCGCCGACCATCTTCGTGATGCGTTCCTCACCCCAGCCCGGGATCCAGCGCACGCCCTTGATGGCCTCGAGCGCCTTCCCGCGGAAGCTGTCGATGGAGATGAACCACTGCTCGGTGGCGCGGAAGATGATCGGATCCTTGCAGCGCCAGCAGTGCGGGTACTGGTGCTTGAGACCCTCGTCGGCGAACAGCAGCCCAAGGTCCCTGAGTTCCTGCAGGATGGCGCCGTTGGCCTGCTTGTAGAACAGGCCTGCGAACTTGCCCGCTTCCTTCGTGAGGTGGCCGTGGTCGTCCACGGGCACCAGCACTTCGATCTCGGGATACTTCTTGCAGACCTCGAAGTCCTCGACGCCATGGCCCGGCGCGGTGTGGACGCAGCCCGTGCCGGCATCGAGCGTGACATGCTCGCCCGTGATGACCAGCGAATCGCGGTCCAGGAACGGGTGGCGGCAGAGGACGCCCTCGAGCTGGTCGCCCTTGAGCTCGCCCAGCACCGTGTAGTCGGCGACGCCGCCGGCCTTCATGACCGCCTCGGCCAGCTCCTTGGCGACGACGACCTTCTCGCGGCCGGTGTCGACGACAACATAGACGAACTCGGGATTCACGGAGATGGCCATGTTGCCAGGCAGCGTCCAGGTGGTGGTGGTCCAGATCATGACATGCAGGTTTTCAAGGCTGCCGGCGATTGCGGCCAGCTTCCCGCCGTCCTCGCGCACGGGGAACTTCACGTAGATCGACTGGCTGTGCTTTTCCATGTATTCGATCTCGGCTTCCGCCAGCGCGGTTTCGCAGCTGGGGCACCAGTACACGGGCCGCAGGCCCTTGTAGATGCAGCCGGCCTTCGCCATCTCGCCGAAGACCTCGATCTGGCGCGCCTCGAACTGGGGCAGCAGCGTGATGTACGGATCGTCCCAGTCGCCCATGACGCCCAGGCGCTTGAAGGCCTCGCGCTGTACGTCGAGGTACTTCATCGCAATGTCGTTGCAGGCCTGGCGGAACACGACCGGGCCGACCTCGTGGCGCTTGAGGCCGCGTTCCTTGATGGCCTTCTGCTCCGTCGGCAGGCCGTGCGTGTCCCAGCCCGGCACGTACGGGGCGAAATGCCCGTTCATGTCGTAATAGCGGACGATGATGTCCTTGAGCACCTTGTTCAGCGCCGTGCCCAGGTGGATGCCGCCGTTGGCGTAGGGCGGGCCGTCATGCAGCACGAACTTCTTCCCGGTGTGGCGGTTGCGGTCCAGGCGCTTCTTGTAGATGTCCGCCTGCTTCCAGCCGTCGATCATGGCCGGCTCCTTTTCGGGCAGCCCGCCGCGCATCGGAAAATCGGTCTTCGGCAGGTTCAATGTCTGGCTGTAATCCATGGGCATGAACGTTTCCTCCTGATTGCTTCGCCGAACCTGGCTGGTCCGGCAGGATGTGTGAAAGGCCGTCCCACAGGACAGTGGAACGCGGGATGCGCCTCGGGTGGGAAGCAGGACAAAACGGCCCCCCGTCCGCTGGGACGAGAGGCCGTTCTCGTGGTACCACCCAAATTCGAAACCGGGGCGCACCCGGATTCCTTCATTGTCGGGGATAACGGCCCGTGCCGGTTCTTCCTACTGCCCGTCGCAAGACGGGGTTTGGACGACTGCTCGCGGAGGATGGCCGATCGGCTTCCCGCGGGCTTGCACCGGCCGCCCGCTCTCTGCAGGGAAGTGTCGAAGGGACTTGTTCCGGTCTGCGCATTTGCGGGACGCTCGCGCTTCCCCTGTTGATGCTTCTCCCATTATACGCACGGGCCTTTTTTGATGTCAAGGCGGCCATTGAGCAGACATCCGCGGATGTCCGCCCCGTCAGCGGGTGAGTTCCATCAGGCGGTTCTTCAGGTCGTTCTCCATGACCTTGAGCTCTCCCTCGACCTGCATGCGTCTGGAACGACCCTCGGACTGGATCTTGATGGTCTCCTCGAGGGTTGTCACCAGATCGGCGTTGACCTTCTTGAGCGTCTCCAGCTCGACGATTCCGCGTTCGTTCTCCTTGGCGACCTGGATGGAACCGGTCTTGAGCAGCTCCGAATTCTTCGCGAGCAGATCGTTCGTCGAGTCGGTCACGCTCTTTTGCAGCTTCAGGGCATCCTGCTGGCGCAGCAGCGTGATGGAGATGACGATCTGGTTCTTCCACAGGGGAATGGTGTTGAGTATGGAGCTCTGGATGCGCTCGACAAGCATCTGGTCGTTGCTTTGGATGAGGCGGATCTGCGGCGCCGTCTGGATGGCGATCATGCGGGTGAGCTTGAGGTCGTGGACCTTCTTCTCGAACCGGTTGATCAGGTCCATGGCGTCCTTGACCTTCTGCGCGTCCATGGCGTCTCCGGTCTTCGCCGCCTGCTCGCGGAGGGCGGGCAACACCTTCGTGTTGAGCTCCTGCAGCTTGAGCGTGCCGGCCATGATGTAGATGTCGAGCTGCTTGAGGTGCTCGAGGTTCTTGACATACATCACATCGAGCATCGTGATGTCGCGGATGAGCTGGATCTTGTTCTTCTCGAGCGAATCGATGATCTTCTCGATCGAGGTGCTCATTTTCTCGTACCGGGCGACGAACTTGCGCGCCTCGGCACGGAAGCCGCCGAAGATCTTCGACAGGCCGCTCATCCTGCTCGGGTCGAGTCCGCCCGCATCGAGCTCCTGCACGCGGCCGAGCAGGTCGGTCAGCGCCTCGCCCACCTGGCCGGAATCCTTGTTGCGGATCTGGTCGAGGATGGTGTCGGAAAAACGGGACAGCTCGGTCTGTGCCGCCGTGCCGAAGGCGATGACGGACTGGGAATCGGTGACGTTGATCGAAGCGGCGAGGTCCATGACCTTCTTCTGCTCGTCGGGCGTCATCTCGTTCCACTTGTTGACATCGTAGTTGTCGACGGCTGCGGCGGCTGCCGCCGGCGCAGCCTGCACGGCGGCGCTCGCCTGCTGGGGCAGCGTGTTCGGATCGGGCTGCATCTGGTAGTTCATCGTATCCTCCCCTGACCTTTCACAACGCCGTCACCGGATGGCGGCGGCGGATATGGCGCATGCGGCATGTGGCGGATCAATTGCCGGGGAACGTGCGGGAGCCGTCTTTCCCGTTCTTGCCGATGCCGGGCTGGATGCCGGCCGTGCTCTCGAACACCTTGATCTCCGTGTCGAGGTCCATCGCGTCGTTGGCCAGCATTTTGGCCTTCTGCTCGAGGAAGGTGCGGCGGATGTTCGCCAGCGACTGTTCGGTGCGCTCGAGCGTTGCAACCGCGTCAGCCGGCATGGGGCGTGCGGTGGCGAGCTCGGCATACTTGAGGATGATCTTGTGCGTGGGCTCGAGGTAGTAGGTGATGAACTGCTTGACGATGCGCAGGTCGCGCGGATCGTCCTTGAGCATGGCCAGGATGGAGTCTGCGATGTTGCACAGGTCGATGACGGCCGCGCGGATCTCCGACTGACCCAGCCGGTTGATGGCGTTGCGCATTTCGGCGGTGTACTTCTTGCCGGATGCGAGGATGGCCTCGATCTCCCCGAATGTGACGCCTTCGAACGCGACGGCCTTTCGCCGCTCGCTGCGGCCGAACGTGCCACGGAGCACGAAAAACAGGCCGACGCCGATGATGGCCGGCAGAACCAGGGGGATGCTGATGAACTTCGCCAGCATGATCACGGCGAACTGCAGCACGGCAATGGCGCCGATGGCGGCAAGCACGGCTAGCACGGTACTCTTGGCGGACGGTTTCTGCTTCATATGCCCCTCTTTGCGGGTTTCCTCATGTCTTCTTTATTCTACCTTCCACATCCGGTGGATGCAATGGCCCCGGAACCGCCTTCCGTCGCGTCCGGCAACGGCATTGCGACGATCTGCGGCCGGCCCAGGACCGGATGGACCTCGCGGGTGTCGACCAGGACACGGTGCCACGGGTTCCCGGTCGGGGCCTCCAAACGCCGGATGCCCCTGCGGAGTTCCGTCCCGATGACCGCCCGCGCCGCGTGGTAACGGTTGCGGATCATCCTGCGGGCGTCGTCCGATGCCCCGTTCCTCCCACCATACGCCCGATCCACCTCATTTGTCTCCGGCGGCCGGTGTTCCCTTCCCTCCGCAAGCCAGTCGGGCAGATACGGATTGCGGTGGGCGCAGACCCAGTCGAGGCGCAGCAGTTCAAGCGCCTCGACGGCCGGGTCCACCTGCCGGCCTGCCAAAGCCCCGCCCCCTGCCGGCAATGCCTCCAGGAAAACAGGCAGGAACGCCTTCATGCACCGGAACAGGGACTCCGAAGAGACCGCCCGTCCCAGGAGGTCCATCCGTTCCTGCGCCGCGGCCAGCCCTGCATACAGCGCCGACGGCCGGGAAGCGCGGGCTTCCAGCCATTGCAGCGTCAACAGGAAACGGCCGCTGTTGCGGAACCGCTCGACCGTTTCCTCGAGATCCTTCAAAGACAGCATGTCCTCCACCGGAAGGGCGTCGGACGCAATGACCTCGTACGGCGCGTACATCCGCCTGCGATACCCCCATTGCGGCGCCTCGCGCCACAGGCGGGTTCCGCGGAGCAGCTTGAGGAAACCCAGCTGCAGATGATGCGGTCCGGCTGCGGCCAGCTGGTCGAAGGAATCGAGAAATGCCTGCCTTCCCTCGCCGGGCAGGCCCGCGATGAGGTCGGCATGCACATGCACATTGCCGCGGTCGGCGACGCGGCGCAACCGGCCGATGGCAACGCCGACATCCATGCGCCTGTCGATGCGCGCCAGCGTGTCGGCATGAACGGACTGCACGCCCGCTTCGATCTGCACAAGACCTGCGGGCATCGCGGCGAGCGCGTCGATCTGTTCGTCGGCGAGCAGGTCCGGCGCCACCTCGAAATGGAAGGTGACCCCGCTTCCCGCATACCGCGCGATATGGTGCCAGACGGCCAGCGTGCGCGCCTGCGATAGATTGAACGTGCGGTCGACGAACTTCACGACCTTCGCACCGGCGCGGACGAGCGCCCCGATGTCCTCATACACGCGCTCGAGCGGAAGCCAGGTCATGCCGGCGCTTTCCGATGAAAGGCAGTAGGCGCACCGGTAGGGACAGCCGCGCGAGGATTCGATATAGGCGATGCGACCGCCCAACCGCTCCAGATATGCGGGCACACAGGGGGACACGAGCAAGTCCGGCGGCAGCGGTGCGCCGGGTGTACGCCATGCGGCGCGCTGCTCGGCCGCAATGGCCGCATCGGCCAGACTGCGCAGCGGAATCCGCAATCCGCCGGGATCCCCCGCCAGGTTCGCCAGCCGGCCGATCAAATCGGGGAATCGCTCCTCCCCCTCGCCAGCGAGGATGAAGTCGCAGCCGGCCGCCAGATAGGCATCCGCGCCGTCGGCATGGGACACCTCCGGCCCGCCGGCCACGAGCACCATCCGGGGAAAGGCCTCCCGCAGGTCCGCACACAGGCGCAGCGAAAGGTCGCGGTTCCAGATGTAGCACGACAGCGCCGCCACATCCGGCCGGAATCGGGCAATGCGGGAAAACACATGATCCGGGGCGTCGTTGATGGTCGCCGAAAGCACGGACACCTCGCCGCAGGCGCCGGCCCGCGCGTCGCAGGCGGCCTTGAGATACCAGGGAGCCGGGTTCTCGTGTTCGTATTTCGCATTCAGGCTGACCAGGAGCGTCCGCATGTCCAGTCCTTTCGCCGCCTCGCACCGGAGGCGGGCCATGGTTGCGCCGCTTCGCGCTTGCCGCAGGCGGGCGACGGGAACGGCACGGCGGACGGCATCATCCGTCCATTCATCTTATTGCAGCACACGCCATCACGCAAGCGGACAGCCCGGCATGAACGGAACGGCCCGCAGCCGAAACCCGCACACCCATGATACAATGCTTCCAGACAAGCGCTCCCCGGAGGCATCAACCATGGGCAATCTCCACCGCATCCAGTGGATCGACCGGCGCATCCGCGCCCTGCAGTATCCCAACTGCAACGCCGTGGCGGCGCAGTTCGAGATCTCGCGCCGTCAGGCCGCGCGCGACATGGAGTATCTGCGCGATTCGCTCGGCGCGCCGCTCGCCTATTCCCCGCTCCACAACGGCTACTTTTACGAGGATGACGCCTTCCGCCTTCCCGGTCCGGCACTGACGGCGGAGGACGAGGATACCCTCCGGTATCTCTCCTCGCAGCTGACGCGTTCCGGCGGCGGGCAGGCGGCCCGCATGGCCGCGCTGTTTGCCGCCCTGGCATCCTCGCAGGCCCTCCCCGGGCAGCCGCTCCCTTCTCGAGGAATCGGGACGGAGGAGCGGGAACCGGTCGCGCTGCCCGCCATCGACGCCCCGGAGTCCGTCCTGTACCGCCGCATCGACCAGGCGCTGCTGCTGCGCCGGAAGGTCGAGATCGACTATGTGGACGGCGCAAGCCGTCCGACAAGGCGCATCATCCACCCCTATCTGCTGTTCCGCCGCGCCGGCACGGACTATCTGGCCGCCCGCTGCGAGCTGCGCGCGTCGGTCCGCACCTTCGCCCTGCCGCGCATCCGCCGGCTGGAGATGCTGCGCCAGGGCTATGCCATCCCGGACAGCTTCGATCCGGAGCGTTACCGGCATGCGGCCGCCGACCGGACGATTCCGGATCTTCTGCCCCACACCGCACGCGTGCGGTTCACCGGCAATGCGATGCCCAACCGCTATCCCCTGGCATGGCGCCACGAGGCGGACGGATGCCTCGCGCTCGATTTCCTGCGCTCCGCCGATCTCCTGTCCTGGCTGCTGGGCCATCCCCCGAAGTTCGAGGTGCTGTCGCCCGCCTGGCTCCGGTCCGCGCTCAAGGAGCGCCTGCACCGCCTGCTCGCCTGCCACGGGGAGGAAGGAGCGGCAGAAGCTTTTCCGTCCGTCGCGGAAACCGGAGAAAAAAACATCACGCCGGCAAAACAGGCCGGCCGGTATGACACGCCATGTCACACCCCCGGGGTCATACTGGAAACAGAACCGACACCGGACGGACCGGAATCCGGGAACCGGATCCGGCACAGGACAGGAGGCAAAACCATGGCAAAGCGCAAATTGGAAAACACGACACTCGGCATGACCTGGACCACCTGGGCAGCGGCCGCCTTCGGCGTGCTGCGGGGGGCCGGCCTGTATCAGGACGAGCTGTGGCAGTTCATGGGCTCGAGCGGCATCGCCTTCCACTTCATCGTGCACAAGGGCTGCTGCCCCAGCTCGGTCACCGTCTACGACTGGACAAGGGAACACCTGGAAATGCTCGACCGCATCGGGATCGCCTCGGATGTACTCGGCATCGACAACCACCTGGCGCTCAACACCGCCGAGCCGCTGCGCCAGGCGGCCGTCGACCGCATCCGCCGTTCGATCGATGACGGAATCGGCGTGATCGCGTGGGCCCCGACCCCCCTGCTCGAGTTCGGCATCATCACCGGATACGACGACGAAGACGGCGTCTTCTTCGTGGAAGCCTGCGGCGGCGAGGGTCCGGCCGACCCGCTGCGGTATGGGAACCTCGGCCGCTCGGAGGTGCCGATGCTTTCCTTCCAGTTCCCGCTCGCCCGCATCGACGTGCCCGAGGAGAAGACCATCCGCTCCTCCCTGGCATTCGGCGTGTCCGAGTGGAACAAGCCCTTCCACATCGCACCCGACTACGCGAGCGGCCGAAAGGGCTTCGACAACCTCATCGGCGCGCTGCGCGGGGGCGAGATCAATCCCATGGGGCTGGGCTACATCCTGGCCGTCTATCACGATGCCCGCGTCAATCTTGCCCGGTACCTCGACTGGGTGAACACCCGCCCCGTCTTCGCCGGCAAGCTCGATGCGGCGGTGGCCGGCTTCCGGAAAACACGCGACCTCTTCGGCGAAATGGCGCGCATCGCCCCGTTCGATCCCACGGGTGCCTCATTCCAGCCCGCGACCCGCCCGCAGCTGGCCGCGCTGGCCGAGGAAGCGAAGTCACTGGAGGAAACCGCCATCGCGGAGATCGCCAAGGTCATCGGGTGAGCAGGAGAACTGTCGGAATGGCTGCCGCACTGTGACAGGACTGGTAATGCCGCAGCAAGACAGGAAAAACAATACCGCACCGGAACAGCACAGGAATGCCGCACCGTCCCATGCCAGGGCGATGCGGCATCTTGCTGCTGCCCGCGTCTTCGAAAGCATGGCGGCTCAGTCGAAGAAGTACTCCATCGCATCCTCCGCCGCCTGATACCCGCACAGCCGGTAGAGGGGGGCGCCGGCTTTCGTCGCATGCAGCGACAGGCGGTTGTATCCGCGTTCCCGGGCGTACTGCTGGATGAAGGTCATCAGGCCGAAGCCGAAACCCTTGTGCCGATGGGCCGGCTCGGTGAAGAAATTCAACACGTGCCCCACGCGGCGGTCCTCATCCGTGAACAGGGGTGGCAGATCGTACAGGAGCAGGCTGCCGAAGCACACCGTTTCCCCATCGCCAACGCCCTCGAAGAAGACCAACCGGTTCTGCGCAAGGTGGGCCGCGATATAGCGTTCCGTTCCGGCGATGACCATCGCGGTGTTCTTTTCATCCATATCCGGCCGCATGTCCCGGATGAACCGCATGCGCATGTCGACCATCCGGTCCAGCTCGGAAACATCCATCACACGGTATTGGCACACCAATGCCGGCATTTCGTCCGCCGCACCGGGAACCCGCCGGTACCCGGCAGCCCCGTCGACCAGGCTGCGCAGCGGACGCCCCGCCAGGAACCGGCGCAGGTTGTCCGCCATCAGCCGCACGATGCGTTCCTTCGTTTCCGGCAGGTGCCAGCCGCCGGAAACATGCGGGGTCAAGATCAGACGGGGTGCGCGCCACAGCCGGTGATCCGCGGGCAACGGTTCCGGGTCGGTCACGTCCAGGCCCGCGCCCGCCAGGCGGCCTGTTTCCAGTGCATCGGCGAGCGCATCCTGGTCGAGCACGTTGCCTCGTCCCACATTGAGCAGGATGGCGTCCGGCTTCATGCGGGCAAGGCGCGGGGCATCGAACAGGTGCCGGGTCTCGGCGGTGGCAGGCAGGCAGAGGGCCACCAGATCCGCGCCGGTCAATTCTTCGTCCAGCCGGTCGAGACCGACCACCGCCTCGACACATGCCGGTGCCGGCCGCGGCACGCGCCGGACGCCGCGCACACAGGCACCGAGGGCATGGCATCGCGACGCGAACTCCGTTCCGATGTCGCCCAGCCCCACGACCAGCACCTTCATGCCGTGCAGCGATGTCACCGCACCTTCGTCGCGCCACCGCGCCTGAGCCTGGTTGCGTCCGTAGTCCGGCAGCTTCTTCATCAGCGAGAGCGCCATGGCCAGCATGTGCTCCGCGATCGCCAGACCGTAGGCGCCGGTCGCGTTGGTCAGCGGGACACCCGCGGGCAGCACGCCGCCCGTATAGCCGTCGGTACCGGCGGATTCGAGCTGCATCCACTCCAGCAGGGGCGCATCGGCCAGCAGGGCCGGCGGCACCTTTCCCAGCAGGATGCGGGCGGACCGGACCTGATCCGCCGTGGCACCCCCGGGCGAGGTGAACACGAATGCCGCATCCGGGGCGATGGACGCTAGCAGCGCGCGATGGGGTTCCTCGAGGGGAACCGTGACGAGGATCGTACCCTGATTCGTCACCATGTCGTCTGTCCCTCCCTGCATCCGTTTGTCACAGCATACGTCAACCGGAGCACATCGGCAAGAGGCGCCCATCCTGGCGGTGCGGCTCCTGCCGGTGAAAAAAGGGGATGTCCCACATCGATGGAACACCCCTTCTCGTTCGACATGACAGCGCCCGGCATGTTTACGCCTTCCACCGCTTGAGCACGGGCAGTGTCTGCTGCATGATGGCGCGGGCCTGCGCCTCTGGCATGCCCTCCTCCGTCATGATCGGCACGCAGATGTCTTCCATCTGCTTGATCGTGCACTCCGGATTGGTGAAGGATCCGTCGGCGTAACAGTACTTGCAGTATTCCCGGGTCGGTCCTCCCCCTTTTTCGGTACCGAGGAGGTCGTCGGTCGGCATCGGCATCGCGCAGCTCTGGCAGATGCGGGCATCCATTTTCATTTCCATGTCTTTCTTCCCTTCCGGCGCTTCCTGGCGCCTGGCACCGTTGATCCGGCGGAATGCGCTGGTGCTTTCCGTCGATGGCAACAGTGTATCGCGGCCAACCTGACACCATTCTGTCAGGTTGGCCGCGCAAGCAAAATCCATGGAAAATATTCCGTCCAAGAACAGGCAGCGACCAGGAGGGACGGAACGCGCCTTTCGGGCACGTGACCCGTATCATGCGCTGTCCATGCGTGTTTCAGACGTTTGACGATGCGCATGTCCAGGGGTAGAATGCATATGAGACGAACGGAGGTGTTGCGGCATGTTGCGAGACCGGAAACGAGAGGCACAGCAACCGCAAAAAGTGATCAGCCGGGTTCCGCTTCATCAAAGGGAGCACTGGTCCGGCCTTGCCCCGGTCGGGCGCAACCGCGAGGCAACCGGCGACAAGCGGAAAACCGCCCTGCACCGTCGGCCCTAGAAGGCGTTCGGCGCGCATGATTGCCTCTGGCAGTCAACACCGCCGCTGTCGGGTTTCGCCTGCAGGGCATTGTCTGCAGGCATGGGCGAACAGGTGCGGCGTGATCTCCGGATATGTGAGCTCGTCCGGCAACCGTACAAAGGCACGGACTTCCTCCATTTCGCTCTGCGGCAGGGCACCCAATGTCTCAATGTCCGCCAGGAACACCACGCCGCTGGCATGTGACACCGCATCACCCGCGCGATAATCGAACGCGGGCGTCAATGTATAGGTCCGTGCGCCCGACTCCTCGCGCAGTTCCCGGTGTGCCGCCTCGAGAGGGCTTTCCCCCCGCTCGATGTGTCCGCCCTGCGTCTCCCAGGTGCTCCGCTTCCGATGCCGGCTCAACAGGATGTTTCCGCGATATCGCGAAAGGATGACGACATACTTGTACGGTGACATTGTGCCGAGCGTGCCAACGGTGCATGCCATTTCGGGGTCTTCCTTTCCGCCTGTCTCACTTGTCGCCTTTGTGTCTGGGGATGAAGATGGCGGTGCCGGAAACGGCAACGAGCATCATGCCGTTTCCGATGTCCTGGTAGTCGAACCGGAGCCCCATGATGCCGTTCGCACCCGCACGCAGGGCTTTCTCCACCACCTGCCGCGTCACATCGCGCCGCGCGTCGTGCAGGTACTGCGCCACGCTCTGCGACTTGCCGCCCACCAGGTTCACGACATCCGCCAGCATCTTCGTCAGCAGATCGGTACCGATGACGGTTTCCCCGCAGACGACGCCCAGGATCTCCAACTCCGGATACAAGCCATCCACCGCCGTCGTGGCGAGCAGCATGTCCGCTTCCCTCACCAGGTCTGTTTCCATCATCCGACCCTCCGCCTCGTCCGCATGCACCGCCGTGAAGGAGGCATCCGGAACACCCTCGGCATCGGCACCGCAGTGCCAGCATGCGAAGGATACGTCGTCCACCGGCTCACCACAATGACTGCAGGTCCACATCGCATACCTCCCGGAGGGCAGGCAAGCCCTTCCCTTGCGGTTTCCGTGACACGCGGCACTCATTTCATGAGCTGCATGAAGTGCTCGTTCCCCCCATCGCCCGCCGGCACGCCGGCCTGCTGCTGCACCAGGTTGCGCGCCTTGCCCATCAGGCCCATGTCACCCGTCAGCACGGCCCCCGCTACCCGGCCAGCCTTGACATACAGGCGGTGGAACGCCTTGCCCTCCCGGTAGGTGACGACGGAGTCGGGCTCCGCCACGGAGCCCGCCGAGAACAGCCTCACCTGTCCGAGGTTGAGCGTGGCAACCAGCAGGGGGGAGGCGTACCGCACATCACCGCCTGCGAGATTCGTTCCGGCGATTTTGCCGTGATCGAGCGCCGCCGTCCACAGTCCGAAGACAACCCCGTTGTGCTCGGCGACATCTCCGGCCGCATAGACATCGGGCAAGCTCGTCCGCATGTGGTCGTCGACCACGATGCCCTTGTTCACAGCCAGGGGACCTCCCTGGCACAGCGTCAGGTCGGGGCGCACACCCGTCGAGCACAGCACCGCGTCCGCGGGGATCTCCTCCCCGTTGTCCAGGCGGATGCCGGTGATGGCACCATCGCCCAGAATCGCCTGGCAGCTCCTTCCCAACGAGAAGGCGATGCCTTCCTCGCGCAGCTGCGCTTCCACGACATGGGACAGTTCCGTATCCAGCTGGCGCGGCAGCAGGTAAGGGAAGAACTCCAGCACCCGGACCTGCTTGCCCATCGAGACCAGGCTGTGCGCCGCCTCGAGGCCCAGCAGGCCGCCGCCGATGATGACCACGTGCTCCCGCCCCTGCAGGTATTCGCGCATGGCATGGAGGTCATCCAGACCATGCAGGGTGAAGAACCCTTTCTGCCCTCGCCCGGTGATGGGCGGCAAGAACGGATGGGCGCCCGTCGCAAGCAGCAGCTTGTCATAACCGATCGTCGTTCCATCCGACACGATCGCCTCGCGGCGCCCATAATCGATGCGTGCGATGCGCGTATCCGTGAGCACGCGGATGCGGCGTTGCGCATACCAGTCGGCATCCTTGACAAGCAGTTCGTTCTCATCGAAGGCGTCCTTCGCCAGGATGTGCGAAAGGCGTGTCCGGTAGTATGTCAGGCTTTTTTCCTCTCCCACGAGCAGGATTTCCGATTCGGGGTCATTCTTGCGAAAGTTGTCGGCCGCGGTCAGCCCCGCGATGCCGTTTCCAATGATCAGCAGTCTCATGTTTCCCGTTCTCCTTTGATGTTCTCAAGCTGTTCACGCGACATCACGGGAGTCGATACCGCCGATGTCATGTTCGATATTATTTTACCAAAGTTTTCGTCAACCGAAACAGTCGGGCCACCCTGACGGCGGGCCGGTACGCCGCCCGCTCCGTCAGATGCCGGCACCGTACAGGGAGGTGAGCGCCCGGACGGTCTGCAGGATGCGTTCGCGCAAGGCGGGCGGCCCGATCACTTCGACAGCCGCCCCAAAGCCGAGCACCCATGAATCCAGCCAGGGTGTATCCGGCATCCGGAGACGCACCGATCCGCTCCCGTCGGGCAAGTCCTCGATCTGGTCCACATCAAACCAGGCGCCGGCACGGGGCATTGCCTGCGGTGTGATCCGCAAAACGACCGACAGGTTGTTGTCCGGCGCCACCCAGGCCGCATGCCAGGGACGGTCCTCGGCGAGCACCCCGCGCGGGGTGAAGTGGCATGCAAGCCTTTCGGGCGTGGACATCCGCGACAGGCGGAAGGTACGAAACGCCTCCGCCCTCCTGCACCAGGCGAACAGATACCAGTTCATGCCCTTGTATACAAGCGTGTGCGGCTCGACCTCGCGCCGGCTCCGCTCCCCCTGCCCGTCCTGGTAATCGAACACGAGGCATTGCGATGCCTCGATCGCGTCACGGACAAGCGCCAGTTTTTCCCTTTGGCTGTCATCCTCCCCCCACGGCGACATGTCGATGATCATCTCGTTTGTCCGGCGCTGCAGCAACTGCCGTCGCGCCGGCGGGATGGCCTGGTCGAGCTTCTCGAGCAGGACGGTGGCGGACGAGCGCGGCATGGCGGTGGCAAGACTTTTGAGTGCGGTGACGACATCGGTGATGTCGTTTTCGGTCAACAGCGAGGCATCAAGCCGGAACCCGGGCATGATGCGGATGCCGCCACCCGATCCCTGACGTGTCTCGATGGGGATGCCCGCAAGGTTCAACGCGTCGACATCCCGGTAGATTGTCCGGACGGAAACCTCGAATCGTTGCGCCAGGTCGCCTGCCTGCATCCATTCCCGGTTTTGGAGCAGCGTGAGGATGGCCATCATGCGGTCCAGTTTCATGCGGGAAACCTCCCCCGACCTGTGCGCGTGGCGGCCATGCATCCGGAAAGCCGGGAGCTGTGCGGCTTCCGGATCCACAAGGCACAACCATGTGGTCGAATCATGATTTTATCACAGCCGCCGGGGGTGCGCTATCCGATGGAACCGGATTCATGTACAATGGGTGGGTACACACCGCTGTCACGGCGTACCGGCACAGACCAGAGCCAGAAAGGACCATGCTTCGTGCAACTGCGCACCACCGGGGAGCTTGCCTCCTTCACAGACCTTGCCAGACAAAACGGTATCCTGGCCATCGACACCGAGTTCCTCTCCGGCAAGACCTATTACGCGAAGCTGTGCCTCATCCAGCTCGCTTCCGGCGGCCAGGCAGCCCTTGTCGATCCGCTCGAGCTGCGCGACCTGTCCCCGCTCATCGGGTTGCTGCTCGATGAAAGCGTCGTCAAGGTCATGCACGCCGCCTCGCAGGACATGGCGCTGCTGATGCGGCTGTGCGGGCGGCCGCCGCTTCCCGTCTTCGACACGCAGCTTGCGGCGACGCTGGCCGGATATCCCTCACAGATCGGTTACGGGCGGCTCGTAGCGGACATGACCGGCGTCACGCTCGAGAAGAGCGAATCCTTCACCGACTGGTCGCGCCGGCCGTTGACGCCCAAGCAGGTCGAGTACGCGCTCGACGATGTCCTATACCTTGAACCGATGTACCGCAAGCTTCTGGCGAAGCTGGAGGCGTCCGGCCGGTTGGCCTGGCTGGCGGACGACTTCAAGGCGCTGTCCGACCCGGAGTCCTACGAGACCCCGCTCGAGCGGATGTTCCGCAACATCAAGCACGCCTCACGCCTCAATGGGCGGCAGCTGGCGATTCTCAGGGAGGTGGCCGCATGGCGCGAGCTGGAGGCGCGGCGCCGCAATCTGCCCAGACAATGGGTGCTCAAGGACGAGGTGCTCGTCGAGCTGGCCCGCCGCAAGCCCGCGACCCCCGAGACCCTGTCGGAAATCCGCGATCTGAATGTCCGTTCGCTCGCCGACTCGGGAAAGGGTCTGATTGCCGCGATCGAGGCCGGGCTCGCAGTTCCCGGATCCGATCTGCCCCGCTTCGAGCGCCGTCCGGTTTCGGAGACCGATACGGAGGGTGTCGTCAAGCTCATGGGCGCGCTGGTCCGCGTGCGCGCCGAGGAGCATGGCATTGCCGTGCCGCTGCTGGCGACACAGGGTGATCTCGACCAGCTGGCCGCGGGCGGCGAGGAGGACAATCCCCTGCTGCAGGGCTGGCGCCGCGAACTGATCGGCCACGACCTGATGCGCCTGCTGGAGGGCAAGCTGTCGCTGCGTGTGAAGAACGGCATGGTGTCGGTCGAGGAGATCGGATGACGGAAGGGCCCTGGACCTGGTTGTGGCGATTCGATGCGGCCGACGGTCTCACGGCGCCCCCTGTGGAAAACCACCCAATCAGGCTTCAACAGCAGGTTGCGCGTTTTTTTCAAATTGCCTCTTGCCATTTTGTCCGGTTCATTCTATAATACAAAAGCGGTCCGGCGATGGACGTCGAAACACCGAAAGTCGCCCGACATGGGGGTGTAGCTCACCTGGGAGAGCGCTTGAATGGCATTCAAGAGGT
>JAEXRM010000078.1 GCA_023440865.1 Bacillota bacterium | reverse complement strand
GGTCGTGGTCGTGCGGATGGCCGTGGTCGTGCGGATGGCCATACGGGCTATCCGCAGGGTCTGAAGGGGGCTCCGCTGTCAGGCGGACATCGACATGGGTCCCCGTGATGCCGCCCTTCCGGCCAGGCGAGACCACCAGCTCATATCCGGTCATTCCGAGCCGTGCCAGCCCTTCACGCAGCACCTGTTCCGGTACGCCGGCATCGAGGAACGCCGCAAGCGTCATGTCGCCGCTGATGCCCGATGGCATGTCGAGATACAGGATCTTCATGGGCATTGTCCCCCGTTCGCCTGGGAATCGGATGTACCCTCACCAGCCTCCCCCGCTCCCGCATCAGCCTCCCCGAAGGTCTTCATGATGCGGTTTGCCAGGCAGGCCGCGCCAAATCCGTTGTCGATGTTCATGACACCGACTCCGGACGCACAACTGTTGAGCATGCCCAGCAGTGCGGAGATGCCGCCAAGGCTGGCACCATACCCCACGCTTGTGGGCACGGCGATGACAGGCTGGCTCACCAGCCCTCCGACGACGGAAGGGAGCGCCCCCTCCATGCCGGCCACAACGATGATCACCCGCGCCTTGCGGAGGGTGTCCACTTCCGCCAGCAGGCGATGGATGCCGGCCACGCCGACATCGTACAGACGGCGGACGGAATTGCCGAGGATCTCGGCCGTGACCACGGCCTCTTCCGCAACCGGGATGTCAGCCGTGCCCGCAGACACGACCAGAATATGCCCCGCGGTCGTGCCATACGGTTCCCGTTTGACGACAACCGTTCGTGCCGCTTCATGGTAGATGGCTTCGGGCGCGACATCAAGGATGGCATCGTAGGCGGCGCGATCAGCACGGGAGGCCAGGATGTTGCACCGGCTTTTCTGCATCATGTCGCGCACGATGCCGCGAATGTGGTCCAACGACTTGCCCGGGCAATAGATGACCTCCGGGAATCCATTGCGCAGTGCGCGCCGGTAATCGATCCTGGCATACCCTATGTCGCTGGATGCAAGCCACTGCAGCCTGCCGAACGCGTCTTCCGCCGTCAGGCCGCCCCCCGCGACCTGCTCGAGCAATGTACGGATTTCCTTCTGATCCATGCAAGATCCTTTCCCTGGCTCCGGATGCCTGCGCCTGGCGGGCGGATAACTCCCCCGCCGCAGGTCCGCAAACCATGTGCCCCCTGTCCCGCCTTCCGGCGGGACAGGCATTGTTCCGTCATTCAAGGCATATGGTCAAGTTCGCGGCTCATGCTTCCCTTGACGTAGCCTTCCAGATCAAGGCAGACATGCTGGAAGCCGAGCGCCCGCAGCGAACGCACCATCACGTCGCGGGCCGGCTCCGCCAGCGCCTCCGCCATGCGGGGTGCCGGCAGCTCGATACGCGCCAGCCGGTCATGCACCCGGACGCGGGCGCCCGAATAGCCCAGATCGGCCAACACGCATTCCGCCCGATCGACCAGCCGCAGCAGGTCGGGGGTAAGCGGTGTGCCGAAGGGAACACGTGTCGCCAGGCAGGCCCCGGCCGGCTTGTTCCATGCAGGGATGCCGAAGTGACGGGCCAGGCTGCGGATGTCGTTCTTGGTCATCCCGCAATCGAGCATGGGACTGCGGATGCCCAACTCGGCGAGAGCCTTCATGCCGGGCCGCCAGTCCCCCAGATCGTCGGCGTTCGAGCCCTCCACAACGGCCTGCGCACCGTTTTGGGCAGCAATGGCCGCGATGCGGGTGAAAATGTTCTTCTTGCAATGGTAGCACCGGTCCGGTGCGTTGGCCGCGAACGCGGGCACCGCATATTCGTCCGCCTCCACCGTGATCAGCCGGATGCCACGCTGCAGGCAGAAGGCGCGCGCCTCCTCCTCATCGTGCTCCGGCACCATCGAACCGAGCACGGTCACGGCAATCACGCGGTCCCCCAGCACCCGGTGCGCCGCCTCAAGCAGGAAGCTGCTGTCCACACCGGCCGAAAACGCCACGCAGACACCGCCAAGCGCGCGAAGGCCTGCCTCGAGGCAGGCCATCCGGGTTCTGGTGTCTTCTGAAAGTTCATGATGTGTCGCCATGTTGTTTTCCAATGTGCCGGTATCTCCCTTCGCGCGCCTCCCGGCGTCGCCATCATGCCGTGATGTTCCCCGTCTGACGCGGCGGATTGCCGCATTGTCCTGCATATGCCTGCCGGCGGTACCGTCATGTGGTATGGTGGCCTCCTCCTCTTCGCTTGACGACAGCCATGTCTGGGTAGGCTTCCACCATGTCCGCATACAGCGCCGCGTATGCTCGTGCCGCATGATCCCAGCTGAAATCCTGTTCCATGCAGGTGCGGACGATTTTCTGCCAGCGCGGCCGGTCATGGTATGTCGCAAGCGCGCGCAGCAAGGCATCCTTCATTTCATGGGCGTTGTAGTGCTCGAATGTGAAGCCTGTGCCCTCACCCGTCTCAGGATTGTAGGGAATGACCGTGTCCTTGAGTCCGCCCGTTTCCCGTACGACGGGCACCGTGCCGTAACGCATGCTGAACAGCTGCGACAAGCCGCATGGCTCGAACAGCGACGGCATGAGGAACAGGTCGCACGATCCGTAGATCATCTGGGCCAGCGTGCCGTCGTATTTCATGTGCGCGGACACCTTTTGCGGGTACCGGTGGCGCGCGTTGCGGAACAGGTCCTCATATTGCTTGTCGCCCGTGCCGAGGACGATGAGCTGCAAATCCTCCTGCAGCAGCTCCTCCAGCACATGGGCCACCAGATCGAACCCCTTTTGGTCGACCAGCCGCGAGATGATGCCCACCAATGGCACATCCGCGCGGACCGGCAGATGGTGCTGCTTCTGCAGGGCCGCCTTGTTGACGGCCTTGCCGCCGGGATCCTTCGCCGAGAACGGCGCCACAAGCCGGCTGTCGGTCATGGGATTGTTGAGCTCGTAGTCGATGCCGTTGACAATGCCGCGCAGATCGGCCGCTCGTCGGTTGATGGTGCCGTTGAGACCCTCCCCGAAAAAGTCGCCGCGGATTTCCTCTGCGTAAGTGCGGCTGACGGTTGTGATGCGGGTGGACTGGTTGAGCGCGCCTTTGATGAAGCTGACGCAGTCACGGTCCGCGACGCCGCCGTCATGAAACCAGGTCCAGTCCAGGCCCAGGACCGAGTCCATCATCTCCTTGGGGAAAATCCCCTGGTAGCGCAGGTTGTGGATGGTGAAGACGGTACGCATGTTCCGATAGAAGCCATTGCCCTTCCACCGGCGGAAATGCGCGTCGAGAAACACGGGCGTCATGCCGGTCTGCCAGTCGTTCAGGTGCAGGATGTCGGGCTGGAAGCCGATCAGGGGAAGCGCCTCGAGGATGGCGCGGCTGAAGAAGGCGAAGCGTTCGCCGTCGTCGCCATGCCCGTACGGGGTGTCACGCTTGAAGTAGTACTCGTTGTCGAGAAAGTAGCAGTGCATGTCGTTCATCACCAGCCGGAACACACCGCAGTACTGCCGCCGCCAGGTCAGGTCTACCTCGACGCTGCCCAGGAATTCCATGCGGTCGGCATACTCCTTCGGAATCTGACCGTACTTGGGCATGACGACACGGATGTCCACGCCGGACTTGCGGAGCGCGCGGGGCAGCGAGCCCGCCACGTCGGCCAACCCCCCGGTCTTGAGAAAGGGCTCGACTTCGGAAGCGGCAAACCATATCTTCAGAGGACCCATCGCAACCTCCTTGCATGCCGTTGACGCGGCGAACGCCAGCGGCAGGAACCGAACCGGCCAGCCTGTCCGCCGTCGCCGGCCGCCCACCGGCCGACTTCCGCATCATGTGCGGCGCGCCGCCCATCAGAATCATTATCCCATAAAAGAGCACGGCAAAACAGTTTCACCGGCTACGGGCGGATTCGAAACAAAAGGTTGCACGGAAGACGGTCTCCTGCGCCGCGTTATCGGCGATGAAATCCACCATCCGCATTGGCAATGGCTCTCCCGTGCCGGCGGTCACCATCTCCCCGCCAAGCCGCACCCGAAAGCCGGGGAGCTGCGGCGAGATGCGGAGCGTCCCCCACTTCCCCGGCAGCAGGACATCCGCGCCATCCGTCACGGGGTTGAGGAAGGTGACAAAGCGCTCCGTCAGCCGAACGCCCGGCCGCGCCAGGCGAAAGCGGTCCTCGAGGACCAGCTGCGGCGTACCGGTCCGGCAGAGCCGGAAGGTGCGTTCCAGCCCGATGAGTCCGGGTGTTCCATATGCGGCCGCGCATTCGATCGTCAGGCGGTCGGCCGCCGGATCCAGCACCAGTCCGGTGACCCGTCCGGCATGTTCGCGGCCCGCCTGCTGCACGGCTTCACCGATCACGGGCACGCAATGCCCGCGTGAGGATGTCGCCGGCTGGTCGAACCGGTTCGGACCGAAATAGGCTTTCGTGTACTCGCCACGCCCCATGTCCTCCAGGAACGGCTCGTCATCCAGATGCAGCAGGAAAGCGCCCACATCGTTGTGGTTGTGCGGTTCGTCGTTGTGTCCTGCCTTTGCGGCGAAGTGCATCGTCCGACCGGCCACGCCGGCATGCGCGACCAGCCATTGCGCATCGGAAAGCCAGACGGTGTTCCCGGCCGTCACCATACCTGCGGTCGGCACTGCCACGGCTCCGATGCCTCCGGCCGGCGGCCCGGCAGACTCGAATCCGTCGGCAGTCGGCTTGGCGGGATCGATTCCGCCGGCCGCGGCATCAGCCCCCGCCCGCCTGCCGGATGTCGGATCAGTCCACAGGAAGCCGCGCAGGTCAGCGCACCACCGGTGGCAGGGATCATCCCCGTAATGCTGCACACCGGCAGGGTCCGGCGCCACCACATCCGGAAACCGTCTGCGCAGCCAATGCGTCAACCCCGGCTGCCAGCCGCCGGTGCGATCCGCGTCAGAAAAGCTGACGATGCGGTTTCCGCCGAGAAAGACATGCTGCTGGAACAGCGCAATGGCATGGACCTTCGGATCGGCCGTCAGATCGATCCGCCCGCCGGTGCGCGCCAGAAGCCGCTCGGCGAATGTGATGAAGAAGCCGAACCCGTAGTTCCAGTACCCATGGCCCTCGGTGCAGGCGCCATCCTGCCCGAAGCTGGAGAGGAAGGTGTCCATGACGGCCATCATGCGGTGCAGTACCGGTGCCAGACGGCGCGGTTCGGCGATGAGATACATGGCCGCGCAGCCGATCGCACCGGCACAGACCGCCGACCAGTTGTTCAGCATCGTTTCCCAGCTCCATGCAGGACCCGGCGCACACAGCGGCGAGAGCACCCGGTCGCGCACCAGGGCTTCGGCACGGGCGCGCACGACGGGGGAGAGACGGTCGCCCAGCAGGGCCAGAATCTCAGCAAGCGCGAACGCCGTTTCCGCCGCAAACAGGTCGATCTGCTGGTCGTGGGGAACAGGGGCGGCCCCGGCAGGCCAGTCGCAGGCAAGCGGGCACGCGCCGTATCCGCGCACAAGGGCGGCCTCCAGGCTCCTGCCCCCCAGGTGGGCCGGCAGACTCCAGGTGTATTCGTCGCACACAAGCCATATGGCATCCTCGAGCTCCGACAGCGCACCCGCCTCGCCGGCCAGCGCCAGAATCGCCCACGTGTTCAGGCGGCTTCGGTGCAGAAAGTAAACCCGCTCGTAGGCGGAACGGTTTCCGTCCGTGTCGAACCGCTTGTAGTGGGTGAAGGAGAGGGGTTCGGCCGGTTCCCGGCGGAACCGGGCGGCCTTCTCTGCAAGCACCTCGCGTGACCGGGCCAGCAGCGGGTTGGCTCGGATGTCCGCCCATGCGGCCTCAACGGAGGGATGGACGGCATACAGGGTTCCCGCGAGGGTCGCCGGCTCCCGCCAGGCGGTTCCAGCCTCCAGCGCGTCAATCAGATCGAGCAGTCGCATTGCGTGCCTCCTGTGGTTCCCGAGGCCCCCGTGGTTCCCATGGCCCCGTGATTCCCGAAGTTCCCGTGGTCCCAGTGATTCCCATGAAACCGCCGTACGGTGGTTTCCGATCCCCGGCCGGTGGCGCCGCCGCCGCAAGCGCATGCGGAACGGGGGCCGGAACAGACGCTTGAAACAGTGTATCATGATTCCGGGCCTGTCGCATGTCCCCCCGCATGTGCTACAATCCTCATGGACCGCCCCCTGGTGCGGTCGGAAGGACAGGAGTGACACCCATGGCAAAGATCTTTCTCATCCGCAACAAGGAATTCCGTGTCGATTCGGGCCACCCGTGGCTGTTCCGCAGCGACATCGAGCGGGTCACGGGCAATCCGGCCCCCGGTGACGCCGTGGATGTCTGCGCGCTCGACGGTCGGTATCTGGGCCGCGGCTTCTTCAACCCGAACTCGCAGATCGCCATCCGCATGCTCACCCGTTGGGAGGAGCCCATCACGCGTTCCTTCTTCGAACGGCGCATCCGTCAGGCATGGGCATACCGCAAAAAGGTGGCCGATCCGGACAGCTGCCGCGTCATCTTTGCAGAGTCGGACTTCCTGCCGGGACTGATCGTCGACAAGTTCGCCGACGTGCTGGTCGTGCAGACCCTATCCCTTGGCATGGACCGCATGAAGGGCACCATCGTGTCGCTGCTCGAGGAGATCATCGGGCCCCGCGGCATCTACGAGCGCAACGACGTGCCGGTGCGCGAGCTGGAGGGACTGCCCCAGCAGACCGGCTTCCTGTCCGCCCCCTTCGATCCGCTGGTGGAAATGAAGGAGAACGGCATCCGGTTTCTCGTGGATGTCGCAGAGGGCCAGAAAACCGGCTTCTTCCTCGACCAGAAGGAGAACCGGGCCGCGCTGGCGCCGCTCGTTCCCGGCATGCGGGTGCTCGACTGCTTCTCGCACACCGGTTCCTTCGCCCTGCACGCGGCCCATTATGGCGCATCACACGTCACGGGCGTCGACATCTCCGACCATGCGGTCGCCTGCGCGCGGCGCAATGCCGAACGCAACGGATACCAGGACCGTGTGGCATTCGTCGAGGCAAACGCATTCGATTACCTGCGGGCCGCCTCCGACCGCAAGGATGAGTTCGACGTGGTCATCCTCGATCCGCCCGCGTTCACCAAGACGCGCCAGGCCGTCGAGGGCGCGGTGCGCGGTTACAAGGAAATCAACCTGCGCGCGCTGAAGATCGTCAAGCCGGGCGGGTTCCTGATCAGCTGCTCCTGCTCGCACCATGTGTCGCAGGACCTGTTTCTCAAGACCATCCACGACGCCGCCACGGACGCGCACCGGCAGGTGCGGCTGGTCGAGTACCGCTCGCAGGCCAAGGATCATCCCATCCTGCTGGCCTCCGCGGAGACCCAGTACATCAAGTGCGTCATCCTGCAGGTGTTCTGATCGCCTTTTCACAAAGTGCAGCGGGGCTGTGATCCG
>JAEXRM010000060.1 GCA_023440865.1 Bacillota bacterium | reverse complement strand
CCGGCTCCAGCGATTCCGGCGCCACCTCGACCAGCAGTTCCCTCGGCACCAGGGCCTCGTCCCGGTAATACTGCATCAGCACCGCTTCCATGATTTCCGCCGGCGAGAACGCGCCCGTGCCTTCCAGCACGAAATTGCGATTGCCCACGAGCTTGCCGTTGCGGACGGAAAGGATGCTGGCGGCATGGTGGAAACCGTCCCCGGCCAGACCGACAATGTCGCGTTCCTCCATCCTGGCGGACACAACCGCCTGCTTGCGCGACAGGCTGCGCAAATGCCCGATGCGGTCGCGCAGCAGCGCGGCCTTCTCGAACTCGAGCGCCTCGGCATATGCGCTCATCTGCGCCTCGAGCGATTCCATGACCTCCTCGTGCCGGCCGTCGAGGAACTGGCACAGGTCACGCACCACCGCACGGTATGCGTCCGCTTCGATCCGTCCGGCGCAGGGTGCCGCACACAGGCCGATGTGATGGTACAGGCAGGGCCGCTGGCTGTCGTGCTCCCTGATGTCGCGCTTGCAGGTGCGCACGGGAAACAGGCGGCGCACCGGGTCAAGGGCGCCGCGCAGGTTGGTGGCGGAGGTGAAGGCGGGAAAATAACGGGCGCCGTCCTTCTGCGCCTTCCGGACGATGTCCAGCCGCGGGAACGCCTCCTGCAGCGTGATCCGCAGCCATGGATACGCCTTGTCATCCTTGAGCAGGATGTTGAAATGCGGCTTGTGCTGCTTGATGAGCGTGTTCTCCAGCACGAGCGCCTCGGTTTCCGTGGCGCAGACGATATAATCGAGCGCCCGAATGCTCGCGACCAGCAGCTCCGTCTTGGCGCCCTTGTCATCGCGCTGTTGGAAATATGACCGGACGCGGTTCTTGAGCACCTTCGCCTTGCCGACGTAGATGACCTTGCCGACCGCGTCCATGTACAGGTACACGCCCGGCTGCTCGGGAAGACCGGCCAGCTTCTGACGCAACGGCTCACGCCATTCCTGGTCCGGGTCGTCCATTGGGTCCTGCATGCCGGCGTGCAGCTGCTCCTCCCTCTCCATCCGCTCCTCCTGTGGCGATCCGTCCGTTCGCCGCCGATGAAACCGTCATCCGCAAGCCGTCCGCGCGTCCGCCATCACTGGAAAGGGGTGCCCCACCGGCCGTCAGGCCCGTGAGACACCCCTCGGCGTCTTGTTCGCTTCTTCGCACGGTCAGTCCGCCATGCCCCGGTTCGTGAATGCCACGAGTTCTTCGATGGCCGTGTCCTCGTCGCGACCTTCCGCCATGAGGGTGACCGTTTCGCCCGGGACGATGCCCAATGACAGCAGACCGAGCAGACTCTTGGCATTCGCCTTGCGTTCGTCTTTCTGGACCCAGACATTCGCGTCGTACGCAGATGCTTTCTGGATGAGGCGGGCTGCCATTTTCGACTCAAGCCCGGACTTGCTGGAGATGGTGACTTCCCTGGCTACCATGTGCGTCTCCCCTTCATGTGACCGTTTGGCGTGCGTTTTCATTATACAACGCGGGGAGTCCGTTCACAAGTGAGCCCTGTTTTCAGCACCGCATCCGGCCGGTCCCCGCCGTTGCCATGCGGGCCGGGCGAATGCCCGCGCACCGTTCCGTCTGGCGTACGATGCGGCGCAAGGACGGCCAGGCGAGCACATCGCGCCTGCATCGGGAACACCGGAGCACATGCAGCAGCAGTCCCATCCGGCGACGCATTGAAAGGCGCGCCTCCACATAATCCATGTAGTCCCGATCCAGGTCTCGCCCACAGCAATCCATGCACCGTTCCCCTTCTCCGGTTTGCACCGGCAATCAGGGTACGGCTGGGCATTGCACTTTGTCTGTATCCGGACGGCAAAACCGGATCAAATGGCCGCTCCGGCCAGTCTCGAGCGAAGCATGCGCCGCGCGCGGAAGATGCGGTTCTTGACCATGCTCATCGGAATGTCGAGCGCGTCGGCGATCTCATCGTACTTCAGCCCCTTGGCGTGATACATCATCAGGGGTTCGCGGTACATCTCGTCCAGGGCGGCGACGTGGCCTGCCAGTGCCTCCGCGCATTCGCGCCGGAGGAAGGATTCCTCGGGCGTCAACCCCGGATCGGGCATCCACTCCGCTTCCTCGATGCCTGTCGTTTCACGCTGGCGGCGGTGCATGTCCGTGCACGTGTTCTGCGCGATGCGGGAAATCCATGTGGAAAAGCGGTATTCCGGATTGTAGGCATCCAGATGCAGGTAGGCCTTCACAAAAGTCTCCTGGGCGGCATCCTCCGCCTGTGCCCGTTCGCGCATCGAACGCAGGGTGATCGAGTACACGAGTCGCTCATATCGGTTCATGAGAATGGCGAACAGGTCGCGATCCCCCGCCAGGATGCCGGCGATGATCTCCTCGTCCGGGCGGACGACCTGCCGCTCCGGCATTGTTGCCTTCCCGGACGGTTGCATCGGGACGCTCCGGTTGTCGTTGCCCAGACCTAGCATGACGTTCATCATTGTCCAACCCCTTTCCTTCTACGATGCCGATTCTATAACGGCAATTTGAGAAGGTTGTGTGAGGTTCATTAGAAACGCATTAACCGCGCCTTAGAAATGGTTCCGGCGCGTTGTTTCATGATGTCCGTTGCAGTGGGTGCGGGTCACGTCTATGATGAAGGGGACGGGAGGATGTGCGTGATGGATCAAAGGCAATGGAAGGAAGTCATGCTGGAGGGAAGCGGGCCGCTCCGCCTTGTGCCGGAAGGCGCGTCGCCGCTCCCGGTCCGAAGGGCAAACACCTTCGCAACCCGCCTTCTTGGCCTGATGGGCCGCAAGGAGGGGCGGTACGGCCTGCTGCTGGCTCCGTGTGACAGCATCCACATGCTGTTCATGCGGTTTGCGCTCGATGCGGTGTTTGTCGATCGTTCCGGCATCGTTGTCTCCATTCGCCGGCAGGTCAGGCCCTGGGGCTTCGCCTTCGGCGGCAGGGGGGCGCATGCCGTGCTCGAGCTGCCCGCATCGCTCGGACTCGCGGACCATCTCGCGGTCGGAGAGGCGCTGCCGTTGGAACCCGGCGACGCGTGAAGCTTCCTTTTCCCAGAAACGGCATTCATCCGCGGATGGTCTTCTGCGGACACACCTCGGCGCACTTCCCGCAGTCCGTGCACAGCGCCGGATCGATGACCGCCAGGCTGTTGTCCATGCGGATGGCGGACACCGGGCAGTTCTTCACGCACAGGCCGCAGGCGATGCAGGCCGTGCGGCAATTCTTGCGCGAAACCGCACCGCGCTCGTGGTTCGAGCACAGCACCGTATGGGAGGTATTCACCGGCAGCATTTTGATGATGGCCTTGGGGCATTCCGCCACACAGGCACCGCAGCCGGTGCATTTTTCCGGAAGAATGCGTGCCAGCCCGTCCTCCACCTCAATGGCGTCGAAGCGGCAGGCCCGCTTGCAGGATCCCAGCCCGACGCAGCCGAAGATGCAGGCGGACATGCCGCCCAGCAGCGTGGCGGCTGACGCGCAGTCCTCGATGCCTTCATATTTGTATTTCATGTCGACCGTGTGCCAGTTGCCCTGGCACAGGACCCGGGCCTGATGCCCTTCGGCCGCCTCCGCCACCACACCCATCAGCTCGGCCAGCTTCTCCAGCAGGGCGGCCCCGCCGACAGGACAGAGGTTGATGGGCTTGCCCTCCGTCACGATCGCGTCCGCATAGCCATCGCAGCCGGAGCAGCCGCACGCGCCGCAATTCGCTCCAGGCAGCACCTCGCGCACCTTGTCGATGCGCGGATCGCGGTGCACGTGAAAAACCATCGAGGCGATGGAAAGCCCGATGCCGAACAGCAGGGCGAGCCCCGCCACCACGGCCACCGGAATGAGGATTGCACTCATGGAGTCTCCTTTCAAGATCGCAACTGTCCCGCAAAGGCGCGACGTGAACAGCCGGGCGACTCACCCCGGCAGGACGAGACCCGCGAAACCGAAGAACGCGACGGAAACAAGGGCGGCGGCAATCATCGAGATGGGCATGCCCTTGAACGATTCCGGCACATCACAGGTTTCGAGCTTCTCCCGGATGCCGGAGAACAGCACGAGCGCCATCGTGAAGCCCAGGGCGGATGCGACGCTGTAGACGACGGCCTCGAGCAGGCTGTAGCCGCGCTCCACGTGGATGAGGGCGGAACCGAGCACCGCGCAGTTGGTCGTGATCAGCGGCAGATAAATGCCGAGCGCCTTGTACAGCGGCGGGGCGATCTTCTTGAGGACCGTCTCCACAAACTGCACCAGGGCCGCGATGAGCAGGATGAACGCGATGGTCTGCAGGTACTCGAGATCCAGCGGCACCAGGATCCAGGCGTTGACCATCCAGGTGGCCGCGCCGGCCAGCGCCATGACGAACACCACGGCGCCGCCCATGCCAAGCGCCGTGTCGCGTTTTTTCGATACGCCCAGGAACGGGCAGATGCCAAGGAACTTCGACAGGACGAAGTTCTCGATGAACAGGGAGCCGACCAGAATGGCGAACAATGTCCTCATGCCTTGCCTCCCCCGGACTCTCTACCGGCACAGCCCTTGCCGTCCGATCCGGCCTCACAGCCCGCGCAGCCGCCGCAGGCGCCCGCCTGTGCGGCAACGGCCTTTTTCCCGGTACGCACGAGCGACACCTTGTTGACGGCGGCGATCAGAAAGCCCATGACCAGAAAGCCGCCCGGCGGCAGGATCATGATGGCGGCGGGACTGAACAGGTTCTTGGTCAGCGTGATGCCCATCCAGGTGCCCGATCCGAGAATCTCACGGATGGAGCCGATGATGACCAGGGCGATCGTGAAGCCCGCGCCCATGCCGATGGCGTCGAGGGCGGACAGCAGTGGCCCGTTCTTGCTGGCGAACATCTCGGCGCGCGCCAGGATGATGCAGTTGACGACGATCAGCGGGATATAGATGCCCAGCTGGCGGTTCAGCTCGGGCAGAAAGGCGGCCATCAGCAGCTGCACGACCGTGACGAAGCCGGCGATGATGGTGATGAACACAGGGATGCGCACCTTGTCGGGCACGATCCTGCGCACCAGGGAGATCGCCACATTCGAGCCCAGCAGCACGGCGGTGGCCGCGATGCCCATGCCGATGCCGTTCTTTGCCATGGTCGTGACGGCGAGCGAGGGGCACATGCCCAGCAGCAGCCGGATGGTGGGGTTCTCCTTGAGGAGGCCTGCGGTGAGGACTTCCTTCATTTTTTGCAGATTGGTGTTTTCGCTCATGGCTTGGCTCCCTCCTTCCCGGCAAGATCCGAAGCGATCGCTAGGGCGTCGGCGATGCCGCGCGTGACCGCCCGCGAGGTGACTGTGGCGCCGGTCAGGGCCTGGATGTCGCCTTTCCGGTCGGAAGCCTTCTTGACGACCGCAGGACCATCCGAGGCGGCAAGGCCCGGGAACTGGTCGAGGAAGGCGGGCTCGGACGCCCGCGAGCCAAGGCCCGGCGTTTCGTTCTGGGATACCAGCAGCACGGACACGATGCTGCCATCCGCTCCGATGCCGGCGATGAGGTTCATCCTGCCGCCATATCCCTTGGGTTCCACAACCACGGCATATCCGGCAAAGGCGCCGCCCGCGGTGCCGCGGAACACCGTTGCGACCGTTTCGGGCACCGTGAATCCGTCGGCTGCGAGCATGCCGGCATCCCGGGCCTCATCGAAGGCATCGGCGGCCGGCAGCGCACGGCGGAGCGAGTCCGCCTGCTCCTGCGCCTTGCTGGCGGTGATGATGGGATGGGTGATGCCGTAGACAACGGCCAGGATGGCCGTGATGATGAGCCCGGTCAGGAACAGCACCAGGGCGGGCTTGACGAGCTCGCGGTTCCGCTCGGCGGGCGTCAGGTCCTTCATGCGGCCGTCCGGTTTCACGGGGATGTTCCGTTCAGCCACGGCGTTCACCTCCAAACGAAACCGGCACGGTCATCCGGTCAAGCAGCGGTGTCAGCGTGTTCATCAGAATGATGGCGAACGACACGCCCTCGGGCATGGTCGTGAACAGCCGGAACACGGCGGTCAGCAGGCCGCATCCGATGGCATAGAGGATCTTCCCCTTCTTCGAGACGGGGCTCGTGGCATAGTCCGTGGCCATGAAGATGGAGCCAAGCAAGAGACTTCCTGCCAGCAGATGGTAAAGCGGATCGCCTGTAAAAAGGCCGGTGGGACCGGCAATCCAGGTCAAGAGCACGGTTGTTCCGCAGAACAGCACCGGAATCTCCCAGGAAACGACCCGGCGCGCGAGCAACCAGAGAAACCCGATCAACAGGGCAAGTGCGGAGGTTTCACCGATCGAGCCGCCGACATTGCCCAGAAAGAGATCGGCATATCCGGGCATGATGCCGCCATCCTTGAGCACGCCCAGCGGTGTGGCCGCGGAAACGGCATCGACACCCGCAGCCGTCCATCCGGGCGCGACCCAGGCGGTCATCGCCTGACCGTAGGCGACAGTGAGGATGGCGCGCGCGCCGAGAGCCGGATTCATGAAATTCTGACCGATGCCGCCGAACAGCTGCTTGATGACGACGACCGCGACAAACGTTCCGACCGCCGCCATCCACAGCGGTACGGCGACAGGCAGGTTCAGGGCCAGCAGCAGGCCGGTGACGGCCGCGCTGAGATCGCCGGTCGTGTCCTGCCGCTTCATCAGCCGTCGGGAGGCCCATTCCCAGCCTACGGCGGTGATCACGCAGACCAGCGCCACGGCGAGCGCGCGCGGCCCGAAGAACCACACGGCGGCAATTGTTGTGGGTAGGAGCGCCAGCAGGACGTCCGCCATGATGCGGGTCGTGGAGGTTCCCTCCCGGATGTGCGGGGAGGACGATACGGTGTATTGCACGCTCATGCCTTCTTCACCTCTTTTGCGGGATGCCGGCGGATGTGGTCCTTGGCCAGCCGGATCGACTGGACGAGATACCGGTGCGCGGGGCACACATAGGAACAGCTGCCGCATTCAATGCAGTCCATCGCCTGGTAGGCGGGGAGCTCCTCCCAGGCGCGGTTGACGACCACGCGGTTGATGTCGAGCGGCAGAAGACCCATCGGACAGCCTCGGGCGCAGCGGCCGCAGCGGATGCAGGCCGACTCCTTCGGCATGCTGCCGAGCCGGTGGTCGAAGGCCAGCAGGGCATTCGTGTTCTTGATGACCGGGACCTCCTGCGCGTACAGCGTGACCCCCATCATCGGACCGCCCATCAGCAGCTTCTCCGGCTCCGCGGACAGGCCGCCGCAAGCGGCGAAGACCTCGGCCACCGGCGTGCCGATGAGCACCTCGCGGTTGCCCGGGTTGGCCACCAGCGGACCATCCACCGTCACCCGCTTCGCCATGAGCGGCATGCCGGTCTCCAGATAGGATTGCAGGAAGGAGACGGACGTGACGTTCATCACCAGGCAGCCGGCATCGGCCGGCAGCTTGCCCGTCTTGACGCGCCGACCCGTCAGCGTGTGGATGAGGACACGCTCGGCTCCCTGCGGATACCGGCTTTTCACGACCGCGACGGAGATGGCGTCTTCCGGCGCGATGGCCTTCTTCAGCACCGCAATGGCCTCGGGCTTGTTGTCCTCGATGCCGATGATCGCCTTCTCCACGCCCGTCCAGCGCAGCACCGACCGGATGCCGGCCATGATGCGGTCCGCATGCTCGATGCACTCGCGGTGGTCGGCCGTGATGAACGGTTCGCACTCGGCGGCGTTCACGATCAGGACGTCGGGCTGGACACCCTTGGGCGGATTGAGCTTGACGTGCGCGGGAAAGCCCGCACCGCCGAGGCCCGTCAGGCCGGAGGCGCGCACCGCCTTGAGAAAGCGCTCGCGCGAATCGATGGCGGGCGGCTCGATGCCGGGCAGCACGCGCTGCTCGCCGTCGGTTTTGATCACGACGGTGACAACCTGGCGGTTGCCGAAGCACAGCATGGGCTCGACGGCGGTGACCGTGCCGGACACGCTGGCGTGCACCGGCGCGCAGACGTAGGCGTCCGAATCGCCGATGACCTGGCCGCGGTCGACCACATCACCCTTCTTGACGGTGGGCATGCAGGCCGCGCCAATATGCTGGACCATGGGAATGTATACCTGTTCGGGCAGCGGAATGGGCTCGGTGGCGCAGTTGTCCGTCCCCTTCCGGTCCGCCGGATGGATGCCGGGCAAACGCCGGAACCGCTTGACCATGGATGCCTCCTTGTTGTTTGGATGGCAGAATCAGGATCGGGATTTCATCACGCAAACCCCATGTGAATGCAAGACCAGCATCATTCTACACACCGGCCGCAGTCCGTTCAAGCATCGTCTTTTTGTTAACACTCCTGACCGCCGGTTCTTGAAAACAACCGTTCGCACCCGGTTCAGACATGGCTGGACGGTGTCGGGATCCACTGTTTTTTTGCAGGATCAAGCTTGATTTCCGTCAAAGTTGTCGGATCACTCCCTGTTTCCCTCTCAGTGCGCCACGGTTCGCGGAATCTGTTGAAACCCTTTCGGGAGAACCCTTCCGCTGTCCGCCGAGTTTCACGATGCTCTCCGTTCACGGCGCCGCTCCGCATTCCGGATGGTTTCCTGCGCGTCACCCGTTGCATTTCCGGCGATCCGTGGTATAATGATTGCAATCGATGCAGGAATGAGACTTGCATCCTGCACATATCGACTCATGGGGCAATGGCGCTCCGAAAGCGGTTTTCCGAGATGGAGGCACTGCTTTTGGAGCGTTTGCATTTCCCCCGTAGCATGGCACCTTCTAGGTGGTTTCCGCGGAAAGGCAGGCACCAGCATGAGCGCAATGACGCGTCAGGACGTACTCCGGTTGGCCCGGGAGAACGATGTGAAGTTCATCCGTCTTCAGTTCACCGACCTGTTCGGCGCACTCAAGAACATCGCCATCACGGTCGATCATCTCGAGACTGCCCTCGACAACCGCTGCATGTTCGACGGCTCCTCCATCGACGGATTCGCCCGCATCGAGGAGTCGGACATGTTCCTGCACCCCGATCCCTCCACGTTCACGATCTTCCCGTGGCGCCCCCAGAACGGCCGCGAGGCGCGCCTGATCTGCGATGTCCACGGACCGGACGGCCGGTCCTTCGAGGGCGATCCGCGACATATCCTCAGGAAGGCCCTGAAATCGGCCGCCGACATGGGCTTCCGTCTCAATGTGGGTCCCGAGTGCGAGTTTTTCCTCTTCCATACCGACGGCGAAGGGGCCATCACGCCCACGACGCATGACAAGGCGGGCTATTTCGACCTGGGACCGATGGATCTGGGCGAGGATGCGCGCCGCGACATCTGCCTGACGCTCGAGGAGCTCGGCTTCAATGTGGAGGCCTCGCATCACGAGGTGGCCAACGGTCAGCACGAGATCGATTTCCGGTATGACGAGGCCCTGAAGACCGCCGACAACCTCATGACCTTCAAGCTGGTCGTCAACACGATCGCCATGCGGCACGGGCTCGCGGCGAGCTTCATGCCCAAGCCCATCTCCGGCATGGCGGGCAGCGGCCTGCATGCCAATCTCTCCCTTTCGTGCGACGGGCAGAACCTTTTCCGGGAAACGCAGGATCCGCTGGGCCTTTCCAAGACCGCGTACGGCTTCATCGCCGGTCTGATGGAACACATCCATGCCATCACAGCCATCTGCAATCCGCTGGTCAATTCCTACAAGCGGCTGGTGCCGGGTTTCGAGGCTCCCGTATACAATGCCTGGGCGACACGCAACCGCAGCCCCCTGATCCGCATTCCGGCGACCCGGGGCGACTCGACCCGCATCGAGCTGCGCAGCCCCGATCCTGCCTGCAACCCGTACCTTGCGATCGCCGTCATCCTCGCGGCCGGTCTTGACGGCATCCGCCGCGAGCTGACCCCGGTCGCCCCCGTGGAGCGCAACCTGTACACGCTCGATCCACGGGAAAGGCTCGCATTGGGCGCAACCGAGCTGCCGAGCAGTCTGGAGGAGGCATTGCGCGCCCTCGAGGCCGACCAGCTGATCATGGGCACGCTCGGCGCGCATGCGGCGGAACGCTATCTCGAGGCCAAGTGGCGTGAATGTGCGGAATACCGCAATGTGGTGCATCCCTGGGAGATCGCACGATACCTGTGACAGCCGAGGTCATGCAGCGAAAGGACGAAGGGGGGTGCCGGGGTGCGTAGCCATGTTCTGGTTGTCATGAAGAACAGGGAGACCGCCGATCAGATGACCGGCATCCTCGCAGCCCGCGGCCTGATCGTGACGGACACCTGCACGGGCGGCATGCAGGGCCTGCGCTCTGCCGGAACGAGACCCTGCGACATCGCGCTGGTCGGCTTCAGTCTGCCCGACATGACGGGGCTTGCTTTCGCGGAGGACCTGTCCCGCATCAGCAACGCTTCGGTGCTGCTCGTCACGCCGGCCGACCAAATGTCCTTCGTCCGCCACAACGCGGGCCATCTCGATGTCACCTGCCTCCCCCGCCCCGTGACGCCGCAGGCCCTCACCACCTCGATCGACATGCTGCTGCAGTTCCGCGAACGGTACCAGCGCATGCAGGAAGAAACCCGCAAGCTCAAGAGCGGGCTCGAACAGCGCAACCTGGCGGAGAAGGCAAAGCAGGCGCTCATGAAAAGCCTGGGCCTCTCCGAGTCGGAGGCCTGGCGCCACATCCAGAAACAAAGCATGGACACGGGCAAGCCGCTCGGACAGGTGGCCCGCCACATCCTCGACATATACGCGGGCAACACATACGGGGCTGCGGATCCGAACGACATGTAGGCCCTCGGACGCAGACGGCCGCACATCCCTCCAGGACACAGGAAACCGACACCGGACTCCCAGCGCGACGGCCCGCCGGCCGGTACGCCTGCCGGTCATGCCCACGGCATCCGCCCCGCATGTCCGAGAATCCCGCGGCATGAGCCGCGCACGACCGTACATCCACATCACCCTCGAGGAAAGGACACGACAAGGTGGTACACATGGAGAGAATGGATCGACAGCAACAGGAGCAACCCCGACAGCGTCCCATGGAGAAGGCCGCCCTCTGGCGCAGGGAGTTCGAGCATGACGCCTGCGGCACGGGCTTCATGGCGAACATCCATGGCAAGCGCTCCCACGAAATCGTGAAGGACGCCCTGGAAATCCTCGTGCGCCTCGCCCATCGCGGCGGAACCGGTGCCGACCCGGAAACCGGCGACGGCGCCGGCATCCTGGTGCAGATACCCGACCGGTTCTTCCGCATGAAGTCCGATTTCCACCTGCCGAAGGAAGGGGAATACGCCGTCGGCATGTTTTTCCTCCCCCTCGACGCCGAAGCCCGCGCGGATGCGGAAAAATCGGTCGAAGCGATTGTCGCCGACGAAGCGTTCGGCATCATCGGCTGGCGTACGGTGCCCACGAACCTGCATGCCTGCGGCAACGGCGCGCGTGTCAGCGCCCCGTGCGTGCGGCAGCTGTTTCTGACCTGGAAGCCGACGGAGGACGCGACCGACCTGCGGATGTTCGTGCTGCGCAAGCGCATCGAACGGGCCATGCGCGAGGGCGGGCACGATGTCTACATTCCGAGTCTCTCGGCGACCACCATCGTCTACAAGGGCATGATGCAGGCCTGGCAGGTTTCCGACTTCTACCCCGACCTGCTCGACGGTGACTTCATCTCCGCAGTCGCCCTGGTGCACTCCCGCTATTCCACGAACACCTTCCCATCCTGGGACCGCGCCCAGCCGTTCCGCTTCGTGGCCCACAACGGCGAGATCAACACGCTCAAGGGGTGCGAGAACGCCATACTGGCGGCTTCGGACACCATGGACGGCGGCCGGCTCAGAAAGCGGTTCAACGACATCCTGCCCATCCTCGACGAGAACGGGAGCGACTCCACGAAGTTCGACAACCTGCTCGAGTTCCTCGTCACCAGCGGTCGTTCCCTGCCCCAGGCACTCTTCATGATGATGCCCGGCCCATGGTCCAAGGACAGCACGATGGATGACAACCAGCGCGACTGGTTCAAGTACGCCGCCTGCCTCACGCCACCGTGGGACGGTCCCGCCGCCATGTGCTTCACCGACGGACGACACGTCGGCGCCGTGCTCGACCGCAACGGCCTGCGCCCCGCGCGCTGGATCCTCACCCGCAACGGCACCCTGGTGCTCTCTTCCGAGTCCGGCGTGGTCGACGTGCCGGCAAAGGACATCGTCCGCCGCGGCAAGCTTGGCCCGAACTGCATGCTGCTGTGCGACACCGGCACGGGTACGGTCATGGAGGACCGGCAGATCAAGGACACATTCCTTGCCGGTCCCTGGAAGGACTGGCTGCGCGAGCAGGTCGTCGAAATCACGGAACCCCATTATGAACGCCGCACCCCGGCTCTCGACCGAACCGGCATGCAGCGCTTTTTCGGATATACCTGGGAAGACCGGATGACGACCATCCTGCCCATGGCGCAGGCCGGGCTCGATCCCGTCGGCGCGATGGGCATCGACTCGCCCATCGCCGTCCTTTCCGAAAAGCCGCAGCCCCTGTTCCACTACTTCAAGCAGTTGTTCGCACAGGTCACCAACCCGCCGATCGACGCCATCCAGGAGGAATGCGTCACCGGCATGGATGTGTTTCTGGGCCCCAATGGCGACCCGACCTGCGACCGGCCGGAGAACTGCCGCAAAATCCACCTGGCCTCGCCGGTCATCGGCGCCGAGGTCCTGGCTCGCATCCTGGAAGGCGCGCCCGAACTCACGGCCGCTGAAATCCCGATGTGCTTCACCCCGGAGTCGGGCCTCGAGAAGGGGCTCGAGACGTTCTTCGCCGCTGCCGAACAGGCCGTGGCCGCAGGCTGCGCCATCCTGGTCCTGACGGACAAGGGCGTCGACGCCCGCACCGCACCCATCCCGTCCCTCCTCGCCACTGCGGGGCTTCATCACCACCTCGTCCGCAGGGGACTCCGCAACCGTGTCTCCTTCGTCGTGGACTCCTACGAGCCCCGCGAGGTGCACCACCTGGCCTGCCTGGTCGGTTTCGGCGCCAAGGCGGTCCACCTGCGCGGCGTCCACGAAGCGGTCGAGATGCTGGCGGACGAGGGCCATCTGGGCGATCTGCCGCTGGATGCGGCCATGCACAACATCCTGCATGGTTTCGACCACGGCCTGCTGAAGGTCATGTCCAAGATGGGCATCTCCTGCGTGGACGGGTATTACAACGCGCAGATCTTCGAAGCGCTGGGCCTTTCCCAGGAGCTGGTCGACCGGTTCTTCACCGGCACGGTGACCCGTGTCGAGGGCATGACGCTGGCCGATGTCGAACGCGAGACGATGCGCCGCCACCTGGCCGCCATCGCGGCCGAGGGCGAGGAGCTCGAAAGCGGCGGCCGGTTCCAGTTCAAGCTCGACGGCGAACAGCACCTGTACAACCCGGAGACCATCCACCTGCTGCAGACCGCCGTCCGCGCCGGCGACTACAAGCTGTTCAAGGAATACGTCCGGCGCATCGAGGGCGACTCGATGGTATCGCTGCGCAGCCTCCTGGGTTTCACGAACTGCCAGCCCGTGCCCATCGAGGAGGTCGAGCCGGTGGAAAGCCTCGTCAAGCGCTTCAAGACAGGCGCGATGAGCTATGGCTCCATCAGCCAGGAGGCGCACGAATGCCTGGCGCTGGCGATGAACCGCCTCGGGGGGAAAAGCAACTCCGGCGAGGGCGGCGAAGCCGTCGAGCGCCTCTTCAGCGACCGCAACTCCGCCATCAAGCAGATCGCATCCGGCCGGTTCGGCGTCACCGGGCCCTACCTGGCCTCGGCCAAGGAAATCCAGATCAAGATGGCACAGGGCGCCAAGCCCGGCGAGGGCGGCCAGCTGCCCGGCGGCAAGGTCTACCCCTGGATCGCCCGCACCCGGCACTCCACACCCGGCGTGGGGCTCATCTCCCCGCCCCCGCACCATGACATCTATTCGATCGAGGACCTCGCGCAGCTGATCTTCGATCTCAAGAACGCGAACCCCGAGGCGCGCATCAACGTCAAGCACGTGTCCGAGACCGGCGTCGGCACCATCGCCGCCGGCGTGGCCAAGGGCGGAGCGGATGTCATCCTCATCTCCGGTTACGACGGCGGCACCGGCGCCAGCCCCCGCACCAGCATCATGCACGCGGGCCTTCCGTGGGAGATCGGCCTGTCCGAAACCCACCAGACGCTCATCGCCAACGGCCTGCGCGGCCGCGTGCGCGTCGAGACCGACGGCAAGCTCATGACCGGCCGCGACATCGCCATCGCCGCCATGCTCGGCGCCGAGGAGTTCGGCTTCGCCACACTCCCGCTGGTGGCCATCGGCTGCATCATGATGCGCGTGTGCAACCTCGACACCTGCCCTGTGGGCGTCGCAACACAGAATCCCGCCCTGCGCGCCCGCTTTGCCGGCAAGCCCGAGTATGTGGTCAACCTGATGCGGTTCCTGGCGCAGGACCTGCGCGAGAGCATGGCACAGCTGGGCTTCCGCACGCTCGACGAGATGGTCGGCATGGCCGGACACCTCACCCAGGTGAAGGCATCGCCCAAGACGGCGGGACTCGATCTCTCGGCCCTTGTTCCCGGGGACATGCCGCTGCCGTGGCGCGACCTCATGCCCCACATGGACGAGCACAACCGCCTGTTCCACGACATGGTCAAGTCGCTCGTCGAGCAGGGCGACGCCCTGGTCGAACGGAACATCCGCAACACCGAGCGTGCCGTTGCGACCCGCGTCTCCGCCTTCATCAGCAAGGAATACGGCAAGCTGCCCGACGGCCGCATCCGGTTCCGGTTCACGGGTACCGCCGGCCAGAGCTTCGCCGCCTTCGCCACCGCCGGCATCGAGCTGTCACTCGAGGGTGATGCGAACGACTACCTGGGCAAGGGACTCTGCGGCGCGCGCATCATCGTCAAAGCGCCAGCGGATGCCGGCTGGTCGGCCCAGGACAACCTGCTTGCCGGCAACGTGGCCCTGTTCGGCGCAACGAGCGGCGAGCTGTACCTGGCCGGCCGCGCGGGAGAACGCTTCTGTGTCCGCAACAGCGGTGCGGTCGCGGTCTGCGAGGGTGTCGGCGACCATGGCTGCGAGTACATGACCGGCGGCACCGCCGTCATCCTCGGCTCCGTCGGCCGCAACTTCGCCTCGGGCATGTCCGGCGGCATCGCCTACGTGCTGGCCGACGACCAATTCCAGGGCATGGTCAACCGGAAGATGGTCGGTCTCTACGACCTTGACGCACTCGACCTCGTGATGCTCTACAAACACCTTACCCGCCACGTGGAGCTCACCGGCTCCGAAAAGGCGGCGAGGATCCTGGAGAAATGGCCCTCCGCCCACGCCCGCTTCGTCAAGGTGCTGCCGCACGACTACCGGGACATGCTCCAGGCCATGGACACGGCCGAAAAGGAAGGTCTCGAGGGGGAAGCGAAGCTCGAACGTGCATTCATGATCAAGACGGGCAAGGGCAAGTAAGAGATGGATGCGGATCCAACCGGTTGACGTGTCCGACAGGGCGCAACGGCCGGATCCGCTGGACGGGAGGAGACCCATGGGAAAATCGACAGGCTTCATGGACTATGACCGCAGGCTGGCGGAAGAACGCCCCTGCGGGGAACGCATCCGCAACTGGGACGAATTCCACCCCACCCTCGACGAGGCCGGCGCGAAGGAGCAGGCGGCCCGCTGCATGAATTGCGGCGTCCCGTTCTGCCACGGCGGTGTGACCTGGCAGGGCGTCTCGTCGGGCTGCACGATCGGCAATCTCATTCCGGAATGGAACGACCTCGTCTACCGGGGTCGTCACGAGGAGGCCTTCCGTCGTCTGGAGAAAACCAATCCGCTGCACGAGTTCACCTCCCGTGTCTGCCCCGCCCTGTGCGAGGGCTCGTGCACGGCCGGCCTGAACGGGGAACCGGTTGCCATCCGCGAGATTGAGCGCTACCTCAGCGATCTGGCCTGGGAGAAGGGATGGGTCAAGCCCCATCCGCCGGCCGTACGCAACGGCAGGACCGTGGCCGTCGTCGGTTCCGGGCCGGCCGGTTTGACGGCCGCCATCCACCTCAACCGCATGGGGTGTTCCGTGACGGTGTTCGAGAAGTCCGAGGCGCCGGGCGGCCTGCTGATGTTCGGCATCCCCAACATGAAGCTGCCCAAGGACCTGCTGGCGCGAAAAATCGACGTGCTGCGCGCCGAAGGCATCCATTTCGTGTGCAACACCGATGTCGGACGCGATCTGCCCGTCGCCGAGCTCGACCGGTATGACGCCGTCATCCTTGCCGGTGGTGCCGGACAACCCCGCGACCTGACCGTCACCGGCCGAAACCTTCCCGGTGTCCGGTTCGCCGTGCCCTTCCTCGCGGATGCGACCCGGCGGGTCGTGGCCGGCGACACAGAAGACAAGCCACTTGCCGGCCACAAGGTGGTCGTCATCGGCGGTGGCGATACGGGCAACGATTGCGTCGCCACCTCCATCCGCATGGGCGCCGATTCGGTCGTGCAGCTCGAAATCATGCCGCCATCCCCGGAAACACGCGCCGCAAGCAATCCCTGGCCGCGCTGGCCCTTCGTGATGAAAACGGACTACGGCCAGAAGGAGGCCATATACCTGTTCGGGCGCGACCCGCGCACCTTTGAGATCACCGCGCTGTCCATCCGGGGCGACGACAACGGCGTCACCGGCATCGAGACCGTCCAGGTGGAATGGGTGACCGAGGACGGACGCCGGCTCCCCAAGCCTGTCGAATCGACCAGGCGCATGCAGCCGGCGACCGACGTGCTGATCGCCATGGGTTTCGTCGGCGCGGAGACCTACCTGCCGGAAGCACTGGGCATCGATCCGGACCGTGCAAAGCACACCACGGCGAACCCCAGGTTCTTCTATGCGGGTGACATGCGGACCGGACAGAGTCTTGTCGTGCGGGCGGAGGCCGACGGAAAGAAGGCGGCGCAGGCCGCCGCGTCATACCTTGGTCTCGGGGGCTGAGCCCGCCCATGCCGGCGCAGGCAGACGGGAAGTAGGCGGCGCAGGCCACCCGGAGGCAGCGGAATGCCTGGCGAAACCAGGGGTTGACCGGCTGACCGGTATCTGGTAAGATTTACGCAGGTCTTTTAGTAGTATTGTTTAATACGACCCTATCCTCCGGAGGCGCGCATGAAATTCACGAAAATGCACGGCATCGGCAACGACTACGTCTACGTCGACGGCTTCTCCGAATGGGTTCCGGATCCGGCGGCGGTATCCGTCCGTGTCAGCGACCGCCATTTCGGCATCGGCAGCGACGGCCTGATCCTCATCCTGCCCTCGGAGGAGGCCGACTTCCGCATGCGTGTCTTCAACGCGGACGGCTCCGAGGCGAGGATGTGCGGCAACGGCATCCGCTGTGTCGCCAAGTATGTGTATGACCACGGACTCACACGCAAGAAGGAAATCTCCGTCGAGACCCTCGCCGGCATCCGCCAACTGTTCCTGCGAACCGGCGATGACGGACTGGTCGCAAGCGTGACAGTGTGGATGGGCCAGCCCGGGTTTTCCGACGAAACGGCATACGAGGAGATGCTGGGCAGGTCCTTTCCGGTGCCGGTCACGGTCGACGGACAGGTCTACCCCCTGCACTGCGTGTCGATGGGCAATCCGCACGCGGTCACGTTCGTGCCAACCACGGACGGGTTTCCCGTCGAGGCGGCCGGCACACAGATTCAACGCCTTCCGATGTTTCCTGACAGCGTCAATGTGGAGTTCATCGAAGTGCTCGACCGGCACAATCTCCGCATGCGTGTGCTGGAGCGGGGCAGCGGGGAAACCCTGGCCTGCGGCACCGGCGCCTGCGCCTCCGCGGCGGCGGCCATGCGGCTGGGAATGGTTGAGAAATGCTGCACCGTCCATCTGCTGGGAGGCGATCTGGTCATCGAATGGAAGGCGGACGGCATCTGGATGACCGGCCCCGCACAAACCGTATTTCAAGGGGAGATCGAGCTGTAGGCTTCCCCGCATCACATCGACGGACCCGGGAGGATGACATGAACGGCAACCGCAATTTTCTCAACCTGAAGGAAAACTATCTGTTCGCCGAAATCGCGAAGCGCGTGGAAGCCTTCAAGAGCGCACATCCCGAGGCGGACATCATCCGCATGGGCATCGGGGACGTCACACGCCCCCTGCCGCCGTCCGTCGTGGCGGCCCTGCACGGCGCGGTCGACGAGATGGGTGCCGCGGAGACCTTCCAGGGCTACGGCCCGTACGAAGGCTATGCGTTCCTGCGAGAGGCCATCGCCGCGCACGATTTCGCCGCCCGCGGCTGCGACATCGCGCCGGACGAGATCTTCATCAGCGACGGCGCCAAGAGCGACACCGCGAACTTCACCGACCTGTTCGGAAAAGGAAACCGCATCGGTGTGCCCGATCCGGTCTATCCCGTCTACTACGACAGCAACGTCATGGCGGGCAACTTCGGCGCGCCGCTGCCCGGCGGTTTCGAGAACCTGACCCTCATGCCCTGCTTCCCCGGGGAGGACTTCGTCCCCCGCGTCCCCACGGAAAAACTCGACATCCTGTACCTGTGCTCCCCGAACAATCCGACCGGTGTGGCCATGACGAAATCCCAGCTCAAGGCATGGGTGGACTACGCGCTGGAGAACGGCACGGTCATCCTGTTCGACGCGGCCTATGAATCCTTCATCCGCGAGGACGGCATTCCCCACAGCATCTACGAGATTCCCGGCGCCCGGCGCTGCGCCGTGGAGTTCCGCAGCTTCTCCAAGACGGCCGGCTTCACGGGCCTGCGCTGCGCCTACACGGTCGTCCCCAAGGAGCTCGAGGTCTCGGATGGCGCGGGCGGAACGCTGAATCTGCGCAAGATGTGGCTGCGCCGGCAGACGACGAAGTACAACGGCGTGCCGTACATCGTGCAGAAAGGCGCGGAGGCGCTGTTCACGCCCCAGGGGCAGGCGGAGTGCCGCGAACGCATCGACGGCTACCTCAACAACGCGGGCAGCCTGCGCGCCACCTTCGCCAAGGCCGGTTACCGCGTGTGGGGTGGCGTCAACGCCCCGTATGTCTGGCTTGCCGTGCCGGAAGGCATGACCTCCTGGGAATTCTTCGACACCCTGCTGAACAAGCTGCACCTCGTCGGTACGCCGGGCTCCGGATTCGGTTCCCGCGGCGAGGGTTTCTTCCGCCTCACCGGCTTCGGCAGCGCCGAGCGCACGGCGGAGGCCGTGGAGCGTCTCACCCGCCTGTGATGCGACAGGCTCACCATCGATCGGCATCCCCGGTGGCGCTGGCTTCCGGAGGTGCCGATTCTTTTTGCAGCTTTCACATTTCTTTCTTGCATTCCAATCTGCCAACTGGTATGATATCCGTAGTTTCGCGGGCTACCCCTCGCACGGAAGCCCGCGAAGCACCTTTGTTTTGATCCGCCACAATGGGGTGGCGTATGGATGGCATGCAGGCAGGTTATGGCGCGCGGCAATGCGTGCCTCCGGTTGTCAAAAACCGGACGAAACCCTGTCTGTGGCTCCGGCGCCTCCCCGGAGTCCACGTGTTCCACATCACACCTTGAGGAGGATGCGCCATGAAACTCTTGACACCTGTCTATGAAGCCGTCGTCAAACGCAATCCCGGAGAAGTCGAATTTCATCAGGCCGTCATGGAAGTGCTCGAATCCCTCGAACCCGTGGCCGAAAAGTATCCAGAGTTCGTCAAGGCGGGCATCTTCGACCGCATCGTCGAACCGGAACGCCAGATCATGTTCCGCGTGCCGTGGGTCGACGATGCCGGCAAGGTGCAGGTCAACCGCGGCTTCCGCGTCCAGTTCAACAGCGCCATTGGACCCTACAAGGGCGGCCTGCGCTTCCATCCCTCCGTCAACCTCGGCATCATCAAGTTCCTCGGCTTCGAGCAGATCCTGAAGAACTCCCTCACCCCCCTCCCCATGGGCGGCGGCAAGGGCGGTTCCGACTTCGATCCCAAGGGCAAGTCCGACATGGAGATCATGCGCTTCTGCCAGAGCTTCATGTTCGAGCTCGCACGGCACATCGGTCCCGACACGGACGTCCCGGCCGGCGACATCGGCGTGGGCGGCCGCGAAATCGGCTACATGTACGGCATGTACAAGAAGCTGCGCAACGAGTTCACCGGCGTCCTCACCGGCAAGGGCATCCCGTACGGCGGCTCCCTTGCCCGTACCGAAGCCACCGGCTATGGCCTGTGCTACTTCATGGACGAAGCGATGAAGGCGAAGGGCAAGTCCTTCAAGGGCGCCACCACCGTCATCTCCGGTTCCGGCAACGTGGCCATCTATGCCACGCAGAAGGCCACCGAGCTCGGCGCCAAGGTTGTCGCGCTGTCCGACTCCAACGGCTACATCTTCGACAAGAACGGTGTCAACCTCGACACCGTGCAGCTGATCAAGGAAGTGCAGCGCGGCCGCATCAGCGAGTATGTGCAGCACCACCCGACCGCCGAGTACCATGAAGGCTGCGCCGGCATCTGGTCGATCCCCTGCGACATCGCCCTGCCCTGCGCCACCCAGAACGAGCTCAATGGCGCGGATGCCGAGCTGCTGGTCAAGAATGGCTGCTTCGCCGTCGGCGAGGGCGCGAACATGCCCTCCACGCCCGAAGCCGTCGAAGTGTTCCTCAGGAACAAGACCATCTATGGTCCCGCCAAGGCGGCAAACGCCGGCGGCGTGGCCACCTCCGGCCTCGAGATGTCCCAGAACAGCCTGCGTCTGTCCTGGAGCTTCGAGGAAGTCGACGCCAAGCTCAAGAGCATCATGGTCAGCATCTACAAGAGTGCCGCAGGCGCCGCCGCCGAGTTCGGCGATCCGGACAACCTCGTGCTCGGCGCGAACGTCGCCGGTTTCATGAAGGTCGCCAAGGCCATGCTCGCCCAGGGCGTGTGCTATTGATCCAAGCCACATCAAGACTCTCTCAAACGGGCTGCCTCCTTCGGGAAGCAGCCCGTTTCTTTTTTTCCATTTATCCGGATTGCGCTTTGCGGGAAGGCGCTTCCCATGGAAAGGATGCAGATCTCACAGGGGGATCTGCCGGCGCAAGGAGCACTCCCGCAGAAACGCGGGAGCCGGCTGGCCCCCTGTCCGCGCAAGCGCACGCGCCCCCACCCGGGAAGCATCCTGCCCGCAAAGTCCAACCGCGCCTACCCTTTTTGCCAGCACACCGCCTGCTGCGCCTTCGGGCTCGACACCAGCCACAGCGGCGGATCGAAGGAAGTCACCCGGATGCGGTCCTGCCAGCCTTCCGCATCCGGCAGCAGGGCGGTCAGGCGGTTTTCCCGCGCACGCAGCAGCGTTTCCTGGAAGGCGCTGTCCTCCCGGCGGACAATCGCGCCATAAAAGATGCGGCTCTCCACCAGGTCCTGAAAGAAATGGCTGCCGAACGAAAGCTCGGGCACCATGCCCGAGGTGGCATATTCCATTTCGCAGATGCACCGGTACTCGTTGATTTCGGAGAAACGCACCGGCACGCCGAGCGAGGGTGTCGAGGTGCCGCACCGGCCGGGTACGATCAGCATCGCATTCCGTCCCTTTTCCGCCCGCAGGCGCTCATTGATCCGGCCAAGCAGACGCGCCAGCTGGTATCGGTCCGGTATCGGCAAGGCGGCATAGGCCTCCGGCTCGACCATCACCACATCATGCAGGAACAGGTCGGGCTGGCCGCCGCCGAGGAAGCAGCCCGCGCCAAGCCGGAACAGCAGCCTGTCAGCCGGAACCGTGTCCGGCATCGCGGCGTCGGCAGCCCGGAAGGTCTGCAGCGGGCGGCATTGCACCAGCACGACATGGGGTCTGCCCCCATGCAGGTTCACCGTAAACTCCACATCCACCGGATTGCTGTACGCCGCCTCCAGCCCCTGCAGCATGATGCGCATGCCGGCAAGGAAGTCCGAATCGCGGAACAGGCCGGTAAAGTCCGCCACCGGGATGGTGTCGATCTTCAGGCCCACCTCGCGCGCCCGCGCCTCGGCTGCATGATCGCGTCCGAACACGAGGTGCCGTTCCGCGGGCCGCGTCTTGTCCACCGCGTGGGACACCGGTATGGTGCGCCACTCGTTCCGCTCGAGATCGAGCACGTCCATCATGCGCTGGCTGCCGCCCCGCTCCTGACCCATGCCGGGTTCCACATCGGGCAGCCCGAGGGCGACGATGCGCGTGTAATCGCGGTCCGTGCGGTCGACCGCGCGCGTGCCGAGGCCCGCCACGATGCGCAGCATGCCGTCAGCGGGATCCATGTCCGGATGCCAGGTGTAGGCGCTGTACGACAAGCCGACGCCCGCCGCGAGCGGGAAGTGGTAGCGTCCATGCAGGGCGCCGGAGACCCGCTGCACCAGGATGGACATCTGCTCGGCCAGACCCGCGAGCCCGCGTTCGTGACGATACACCAACGCGCTGCGGTCGACGGTGGAGGCGTACACGGTGCGGACCGCGTCCTCGAACTGGGTCAGCCTGTCCTCCGGCGAGGCCTGGTTGGCGCAGAACACGCTCTGGTACTTGCCGGCGAAGGCATTGCCGTATCCATCCTCCAGCAGGCTGCTGGAACGGACGATGACCGGCGTCTGGCCGAACATGTCGAGCGCCTGCTGGAACTGGGACCGGATGAAGGGGGGAAACACGCCCCGGAGGATGCGTTCCCGCAGCTCGTCGGCCAAGGCGAAGAAACCCTCGTCCGACTCCTGCCGGATATGGAGCCGCCACAGGCCGTTGTGGATCAGGAAGGTCTGGAAGACATCCGAGCCCACGTACAGCGAATCGCTCTGCAGGTCCACGCCGAACAGGCCGTTCGTGTCGATGCCCGCGGCAATCTTGCGGGCCAGCAGCATGCCGACCGCCTTGCCGCCGATGAAACCCGTGCCGACCATGCGATGCCGGATCTCGATCAGGTCGCCCAGCAGCAGGTGGCGTTCCGCCAGGTCGAGGATGCGGGGGTCGCGTCCCAGCAGCAGCCGGCAGAACCGGTTTTTCATGGTTTCGAGCTGCTCGGGCGGCGCCGCGCCGTTCATGGCGTTCTCCGCTTCAAGAAAGGTCTTGTCCCAGTAGTCCATCGTGGCGGCGATGGGGCGGGTCAGGCTCCAGCCGTGGTAGAGGCCGTCCGTGACCGGCATCATGAGGCCGTCCTTCTCCACATGGGGCAGAAACATCGTCGGCGCATGGCGTTGCCAGACCTTCACCGGTTGGAACACAAGCCCCTGCGTGCCGTGCATCACGTTGAGGAACAGCTGTGTGGTCTCGCGGATGCGCGCGACGGCATCCGCGGCGTGGATGCCGCGCAGCAGGCAAAAGTAGGCGATGGTGTCGAGCTCGTACAGGTAGGGACAGGTGACGGCGAAAAAGTTGCCAACCATCAAATCGGTCGACCAGGCCGCCTGCAGTTCGGACAGCGAGTCGAAGACATAGAAGGCCTCACGGCCGGCATCGCCGATGACCCGGTGGACGGCCGAAGCGAAGGCTTCGAAGCCTTCGCCCGCATCAAGCGCCACCGTCTCGACGCCCGCAAGGTCCACCAGGATGGGCGGATGGGCGGCGAAACGCATATAG
>JAEXRM010000021.1 GCA_023440865.1 Bacillota bacterium | reverse complement strand
TGTCCTGAGCGCGTTCGCGGCAAGCATCGCCGTGTCTTGAGCGCGTCCGGGGCAAGCATCGCCGTGTCCTGAGCGCGTTCGCGGCAAGCATCGCGTGTCTTGAGCGCGTCCGTGCAAGGCGCAACCGGCACAACCCGCTCGGGCCTCACGCCCGGCGCTGCACCATCCCCCAGCCGTTCCAGCCTCCAGGTCGCCTGTGCCCCCGCATCACGCCCGGCTCAGCACCAGGCCGTCCGCTTCGGCGCCGCGCACCTCGCGGTCCATCTCCAAAACGAGGATCGTATCGACCGCATCGTGCAACGTCTGCGGCAGGTCGATCGCGATGCCGTCGGCATCCTGGCGGAAAGTCACAAGAGCGGATTCGTCACCGAGCTTCCATGCACGGGTCACGCGCGCTTCCAGGGCCGGCAGCTTCTCCGCGGCGAAAGCCTGCGGGTCGAGGATATGGAGGTAGATGCGGCGTCCCTTGCAGGTGCTGCCGTACACATGGTCGACCGGCTCGAAAGGACCGCCGCGTGTGCCATAGACGCTCTCGCCGTTCGCCCGCATCCAGTCGCCGATCCCGCGCAGGCGGTCGACGGCCGGTTGGGGCACCACGCCGTCCTTGTCGGGTCCGACGTTCAGCAGCACATTGCCGCCCCGCACGAACACGTTCACCAGCATGCGGACCGCCTCGTCGAACGGCATCGGCGGATCGTTCGGAATCCAGCCCCAGGAGCGGCCGCTGCAGATGCAGAGGTTCTTCTCCCACGGCACGGGAATGATCTTGCCGGTGATCTCGTGCGAACCCTCGTCGCAGTAGAAATCACCCTCCCAGCCGGAACGCGGGTTGATGACCGTCAACGGGTTCCGCTCGCGGACACCGCGGTTGAGCGCGACCGGATCCCACAGCCAGGCGCCGTCCGGATCGCTGCCCGTATGCGCCAGCCAGCCGCCGTCGTACCAGAGGATGTCGATGGGACCGTACTGCGTGGTCAGCTCGCGCACCTGGTCGTGGCACTGCTGCTTGAGTTCCTGCGCGTTCTCCGGCATCTCGTGTGGATGGAAGTAGGCCGGGAAACGCCAGTCCATGGGCGAATAGTACAGGCCCACCTTCAGGCCCGCCTTGCGGCAGGATGCGACGTATTCCTTCACGAAGTCGCGCTTCGCGCCCGTTCGGACCGAATCGAAGCCCTTCCAGCTGCCGGGGCTGTCCCAGAGCGCAAAGCCGTCATGATGCCGGGCGACCATCACCATGTACTTCATGCCGGCATCCTGTGCCAGCAGCGCCCAGGCGTCCGCATCGAAGCGGGCGGGCTTGAAGTCCTCGGCGAACTTCGCGTACTCATCGGCGGGGATCCCCTCGCTTTGCATCACCCATTCGCCGCGCCCCAGCATGGAGTAGATGCCCCAGTGGATGAACAGGCCCAGCTTCATGTCGCGCCAGGGAGCCATCTGTTCTTCCGACAGGCGCAGGCCGGGGGCCGTCACGCCGCCAAGACTCTTGAACTGCATGCTGCTCTTGAGCAGGGATTTGAGCTCGTCGCCGGACATTTCGCGCAAGGCTGTTGCTTCCATCGTGGTTCCTCCCTGGATGCTCTTCGGTGATTCACCTGACTGTACGGACTCTGATACAGCAGCATGAAACTCTCTTGCCGCCGCAACGGTTTCGATCTCCACCAGCTGGTTCGGATGCCCCGGCACGACCACACCGAACATTGTAGCACGATCCTCCGCCGTTACGCCGATCATTCGGCAAATCACCCATCTTCGGCGTGGAAGGGCATTCCGCGTTGTTTCACCCAACTCCCGTCGCGGCATGTGGACAATCCTCTGTGCTCGGAAACTGATAGGCCAAGATTTCACTTGACCCTGAAGCTGCTATAGGGTTTATGCTTGTCATGAGGGCCGTCGGTTCCGGCGCACAGTGCACCGGAACCAACGGATGATCCGTATGAGGGAGTTCTACCGCATCGGCGAAATCTCCGCCCTGTTCCGCATTCCCGTGGAAACGCTCCGCTATTATGACGCCCAGGGGTTGATCGTGCCGGAGCGCATCGAGCCGAACGGCTACCGCCTGTACAGCTCGCAGCAGTTCGAGCGCATCGCCACGGTGCTGTCCTTGCGGCATGCCGACGCATCCATGCAGGACATCCGCGCCCTGCTGGGCGCAAACACGGCCGGCGAGGCGCTGACACGTCTGGACGTCCACGCGGGTGTGCTGGACGCGCACCTGTGCGACCTCGAACGGACCCGCGCGCGGCTGGATGCGACCCGCGCCGCCATGCGCGAGGCCGAGAATGGCGATCCGCCGCGGATCGCCGACATGCCGGCCCTGCACCTGATCGCCATGCCGTTCCAACTGGAGGAGGACGTACCTGACGGCGAGCTCGACATTGCCGGCACCCGGCACCTGCAGCGCATGCTCGATCCCGCGTGGGTCAAGGGTGCGTCGGTGTTTTCGACGCTGCTGCCGGCCGACCTGTCACGTCGTCGGTATCATCGCTACACGCATTACGGACTGCTTTCGGAGGAGCCACTCCCGACACCCCACCCGCTCGCGCAAATGCTTCCCGCGGGTTCCTGGATCATCGGCCAGGTTCGGGTGGCATCGGTCGCCCATGAGGAGGTGGACGCCGTATACGACCGCATGCGCGCCATGGCAGCCGAATCCGGCCGTCACATCGCCGGCCCGGCCCTGGAACGCACGGTCTTCGACCTGACGCCCGCCAACGGCAGCGGACACATCCACTTTTTCGCCCTGATGATTCCGCTGAGCCGGACCGGTGACTGACCCGTCAAACCGGCCCAAGGACTGATCCGCACGACAGCGCCGCCCGCATGACAACGCCGTCCGCACCCGAGACGACAGCCACACCTGAGACGACAGCCACACCCGACGACATCCGGCTTCCGCAGCATGGTCACCCCCATCCACCCTCACAGGAGGAGAGACCGCATGAAATGGCTGCGTCAGCTTGCAGGTCAATACCGATTCACCCGCACCGGCATCTCCCTCGGCCAGAAATGGCTGCTGGCGCTCCCCGGTCCGGCGATGTCGCTGAGCTCGGTGCTCATCCACAACGTGTACATCAAGCTGTACACGGACGTCATCGGCCTCGACGTGATGTATGTCGGGCAGATCTACTTTTGGTTCAACCTGTGGAACATGCTCAACGACCCGGTTTTTGGCGTGCTCATCGATCGGATGAAATACAGGCCGGGCAAGGGCAAGTACCTGTACCTCATGCGCGTCTCCGTGCCGTTCATTCTGCTGAGCATTGCCGCCATGCTCTTCTCCAGCGCGGACTGGCCCCAGAAGATCATCTTCCTGGTGCTGCTGGGAGAACTGTTCGTCTTTGATACGGCCTTTACGCTGTTCGGCATCTCCAACACCTGTTACCAGCTCATCGCGGCGCCGACCAAGGAGGAGCGCGTGGACGTCGACGTGCTCCGCGGCTTCATCAGCAACGGCACAAGCTTTTTCGCCACCATCGTGCCGACGCTGCTGCTGGTCGGCAACTCCCAGAAGAACCGCCCCTTGATCACAATCATCCTCATGGGTGTCATCGCGCTGAACGCGGGGCTGTACATCCTGTCGGCCACACGCCTGAGGGAAACCCCGGAGATGTACGCCCACGGCAGCATCGACGAGAACGGCATCCGGTTCGACGGCATCTGGCGCGACGTGAAGGGCATCCTCGCCATGCGCGCGTTCTGGACCTGGTTTTTGCACGGCCTGCTGACCTACGGCCCCATGGGCATCTATTTCACGAGCTACCTGTACTACATGGACCATGTCATCCGGGCGAGCGGCTTCGAGGCGACCGTGGCGGACACGGGCTCCATGCTCCTCGTGCTGGCCGTGCTGCCGGTCATCGGCACCCAGGTCAAGCGCATCGGCGGCAAGCGCTCGATTTTGCTCAGCCTCATCCCCTACATGCTCGGGCTGGGCGTGCTGTTCATCGCGGTCAACTGGATGCAGGTCACGCTGGCGTACGTGCTGATCCAGCTGGGGCGCTACACGGCCTCCACGGCCGGCAATCCGCTGGGCGCGGCCATCATCGACGACAACGAGCGCCGCACGGGAACCCGCAAGACCGGCTTGTTCGGCGCGGTCAACGCCCTGCTGCTCGCACCCGTCGGCGGCCTGCAGATGATCCTGTTCATGGCCATCCTCAAGGCGACCGGTTATCAGGAGGGTGCTGCCGTGCAGTCCACCGAGGCGGTCATGGGCATCCGCATCGCCGCGGCCGCCGTACCGATGGCGTTCTGTCTGGCGGGCATCATCCCGCTCGCCTTGTTCCCCTACGACCGGGAAACCGAGGCCGAGTTGTCACGGTTCAGCGCCGAACAGCGGCGGGGCGGGGCAACCCTTGAGGCCCCCGTGGCTGATGTTATGCCGGAAGCCACGGAGTGAAGCCCAAAATCCGACCGATGCGAACGCCATGCGCTCTACCAAACGACGTACCATACGGATTGCCGTATGGCATGCCCTTCACAGACAGTACCCGCCAACATCGAAGGAGGCCGTCATGAACAACCCCGCAACCATCTCCATCCTGTCAAAGCTGCGCATTTCGGGCGACCGCCTGCTGGACCGGGAGGGGCGGCAGGTGATCCTGCACGGCGTGAACATGGTCTGCAAGGATCCCGCCCGCGGCTATGTCGGCGCGTGGACCGAGGATGATTTCCGGTTCCTGCGCGACCGCGGCATGAACGTCATCCGCCTGGGCCTGATCTGGGACGGGCTGGAGCCGGAACCCGGCCGCATCGACGAAGCCATGCTCGATCGCATCGGGACGGTCATCCGGATGGCCGGCGACGCGGGCCTGTATGTGTTTCTGGACATGCACCAGGACCTGTACGGCCGGCAATTCGCTGACGGCGCGCCCGCATGGGCGACCCTGTGCGAGCCCGATGGCTATGACGGCACCGGACACGTCTGGAGTGACGCCTACCTCAGCAGCGCCGCCGTGCAGACCGCGTTCGACCGGTTCTGGGAAAACGCGCCCGCGCCGGACGGCATCGGACTGCAGGACCACCTGGCCGGAGTGTGGAGGAGCGTGGCGGCGCGTTTCGGGCACCTGGCATGGGTCGTCGGCTACGACCTGCTCAACGAGCCGTTCCCGGGGAGCCTGGCACAGGCGGTGCAGGAGGCGATGGTGGCTGGTTTCGTGGATGCGCAGGCACTGGTGGCCGTTCAGGCCGAAGCGGATGCGGTGAGCTCACGCGCCCCCATCGCCACAGCTTCCGCAGAAGCCCTCCCATCCGGCATGCCCGACCTCTCCGATCCGGAAACGCTGGCCGCCGCGTGGACAGATCCGGAGGGACGCGCGCAGCTGTTGGCCCTGCTGACGGACCGGCCGCTGTACGAACACATCGCCGCCCACATGGAAAAGGTCAGCGCCGGGTTTGACCGGGGTGCGCTCGCCACCTGGCACCAGCGGGCGGCCAACGCCATCCGCGAGGTCGACACCGAGTCGATCCTGCTGCTTGAGGCCTGCTACTTCGGCAACATGGGCGTTCTTTCAGCGGTCGGCCCCGTGCTGCGCGGCGGTGAACGCGATCCGCAGCAGATGTATGCGCCGCACGGCTACGACCTCATCGTCGACACCGAGGCCAACGACCTGTGGAGCCCCGTGCGTGTGGCCGTGATCTTCGACCAGCATGAAAGGGCCCGTCGCAGGCACGGATGGCCCATGCTCGTGGGCGAATGGGGCGCCTTCTGGGAAGACAGGGCATCCGGCCGCGGATGCGGTACGAAGGAACAGGCCGACCAGCTGCGGCAGATCTTCGAATCCTTCGGCTGCGGGGACACATTCTGGTGCTACCCCGATGACGGCACCGCCCGGCAGAACATCGACGGCTTCCGGTACAGCGATGCCATCGTACGCGGGGTGCCTGTCGCCGTATCCGGCAGGCTGCTGTCGTATCGATGGGACCCGGAGGCCGGTGTGTTCACCTGTGAATGGAAGGACGATGGCAGTGGCGGAGAGAGCCTGTTCTGGGTGCCGGACACGATTGCCGCGATCAGAATCGCGCCTGAAGCGAACACCCGCGTTGAAGACAATGCGCGCGGCTACCACCTGGCGGTGTCCGGCATCGGTACGGCCTGCACGCGCTCGCTTCATGTCGTGACGCGAAAGCCGGTATGAACGGCCGAAACGGCTCGGTCGGCATGAGCGGCCTCTTCAGCCCCCGCGCGCACCGGCGTCGGACGACTGCCCTGCATGCCTCCCGCCTAGCGGAGGGTGGGCGTTTCATCCGGCAGGCCGGACGGCGCCATCCCCGGCAGCCGGCAACCGCACGATGAACGTTGTCCCGATCTCCGCCTGGCTGATGACCCCGATGGTGCCGCCATGGGCCTGCGCGATGTCCCTGGCGATGGCAAGCCCCAAACCATGGCCGCCGATCTTTCTGCCCCGCGCGGGATCCGCACGGTAAAACCGCTCAAAGATGCGGGCCTGCTCCGCTTCCGGGATGCCGACGCCCGTGTCGGACACCCGGATTTCCACCCATGTCCGCTTCTTCTGCCGGAGCTGCGCGCCTTCGACGATGACACGCCCCGCATCGCGGTTGTATTTGATGGCGTTTTCCAGCAGCACCGTGAAGAGCGAGGCGAGCATCTTCCGGTCGCCCCGGCAGGCAAGCTCCGGTGGCAAGCGCTGTTCCAGCGTGATCCGGCGCGATTTGGCCAGGACAGCCAGTGCTTCCGCGGTTTCCTCCAGCAGCGTGGACAATGCCACCCGTTCCGTTCCGACCGCACGCATCCGGCTGTCCGAGCGGGCGAGAAAGAGGAGCCGTTCCACCAGATCGCGCATCCGGAAGGTTTCCGCGCGGATGTCGTCCAGATCGTTCCGCGCCTCCGCTTGCCCGGGCAGCAACGACCGTTCAAGCGACTCGGCCGAAAGCAGCACGACGCTGATGGGTGTGCGCAGTTCGTGGGATGCATCCGCCAGAAAACGCTGCTTCGCCTCGTATGCCTCGCGGATGGGCCGGATGGCCCGTCCGGCCAGCAGATACCCGATCAGCAGGCTGACAAGCACACCCGCAAGAAAGCCGAACAATAGGATGCGGCCCAGGTTCTCCATGGTCCCGGTCACCAGGCTGAGATCCCGGCCAACCAGGTAGGAGCCGTACCGGACTCCGTCGATTTCAATGGAACGGCGCATCAGCAGCACGCGTGAAATCGGCCCATCGGGCAAGTCCCGGACCTCCGGCCGCGCCTGTTCCCGGATGTCCGGCGCGAGGGCCATCAGTCTGTTCAACGTGCGGAGACCGCCGACATTGTGTTCGGTCAGGTTCCCCTCCAGGTCGAACACCAGGTAGAAGGTGAACTGCTTGAGGATGGCCGGCACATGCAGGGTGCGGACATCACCGGTTGACCGTGCGTCTTCCGGTGCGGGCGTTGCGGTGGGGACGGACGAGGTTGCCGGGGTGGCGGATGAAGTGGCCGAGACTGCTGATGAGACGGCCTGGTTGACAGACGAGGCGACCAACCGGGTGGCCGACAGGGTGGCCTTGCCTTGCATGACCCGGGTCCGTGACGCGTTCCCCAACCCGGAGCCGGAAAGGGAGACCGGCAGCCAGGCCAACTCTTCTTGAACCTCCCCGACCCCGTTCAACGCTGCATCGTCGGCATCATCAGACGAGTCATCATGCTTCGGAGGGTCGTCACTTTTCGGAGGGTCGTCCCTATTTGGAGGCTCATCACTTTGCGGAGGGTCGTCACGATTTGGTGGCTCATCACTTTGCGGAGGATCGTCACTTCTCGGAGGATCATCCGATTCGGGCGCCGGCGAGGAGCCCTCCGCTGTGCCCGTTTTCGCAGGCGCCTCCACTTCGTTTTCCGTGTTGTCCCTGTCGGGTTTCGGCGTGGCGGTGTCCGGGGATCGGGTCTCCCTGGGTTCCGCCTCCCCGTTCTCCGCATCCTCCCCGTCGGGTGCCGGCGTGGTCACATCGATGGTCTGCGGCACGACTTCCGTCTCATCCCCGGTCACCCAGGCGGACGCCTCCAGACTGCCAAGCATGGCGTCCGCCTCATTGGCGATCTGCGCCACATTGTACGCCTGCAGCAGAAAATAGACAGTCAGGTTCGTCGCCGCCAGAACCGCCACAAGGATGACCGTGTGAAGGAGGGTCAGCTTCCACTGGAGCTTCCGGAACATGTCACACCTCCAGCCGATATCCAAGCCCCCGGACCGTGACGATGCACCGGGGCGCCCCCTCGGCCTCCAGCTTTTTGCGCAGAAGCCTCAAGTGCGCGTCGAGGTTGTTGGCCGTGACTTCCTCATCCAGCCCCCAGATGCGGTCGAGCAGGGTTTCGCGCGGCACGATGCGGCCATGGTTCTCCAGCAGGAAGAGAAACAGCTGGAACTCCCGTCGGGAAAGATGCAGCGCCCTGCCGTCGAACCGGACGGTATGGGTGTTCCGGTCCGCAAGAAAGGGCCCCGCCCGGAGCGTATCCTCCGACAACGGTTTCCTGCTCCTGCGGGAAAGCGCCTTGATGCGGGCCAGGAGCTCCCGGTACTCGAATGGCTTGACAAGATAATCGTCTGCACCCGCGTCCAATCCATCGATTTTGTTCTCGAGCGTATCCCTGGCAGTCAGCATCAGGATGCCGCCGTCGTATCCCCTGGTACGGAGCTCCCTGCACACCGAGAGGCCGTCGCGCCCCGGCATCATCCAGTCGAGCACGACAAGCTCGTAGTCGTTCGCTTCGGCATATGCCAGCGCATCGTTCCCATCCAGGGCATGGTCGACACCGAAGCCGTCCTGCCGGAGCAGCTTCACCAGATGGCGGGCGATGCGTTCGTCGTCTTCGGCAAGCAGAATCATGCGGACCTCCCGTGCACGGATGGGCCGAAGCGGGATTCTCCGGCTGTATCGGTTATGTGCCACCCGTGTGAACATTGAAAACAGGGGCGCCTTCGCCGGCGCCCCTGCATGCGGTGAATGTGGCTCACACGGCTGGAGATCTCATCGATCAATCATCCAGCTCGGAGAAATCATCGCCATGATCGTCGTCCCGGAACCCGACCGTACCGTCATGATCCCCGTTGCGGTCCCAGATGCGCGCATCCCGGTCGTCGTCCCGGTCATCGTTCCGGTCATCATCCCGCTCATCGTCCCGGTCGTCGTCCCGGTCGTCATCCCGGTCGTCGTCCCGGTCGTCGTCCCGGTCATCAGCGCGTTCACCCTCCCGGGACATGCGTCCCGCCGTGACTGCCGAGGCTTGCGCGGAGGGATTCACGGCGGTGGCGGATGCCGTGGCGGCTGGTGATGCCGCAGCAGATGGCGATGCTGTGGCGGCGGGCGGCGCCTTGACGGAAGGCGATGCCGTGGCGGAAGGTGACGCCGTGGCGGCGGCGGCCGTGATCGCCTTGGCGGCCGCGCTGCCCTGCATGGCCCCGACCACCTTGCCCATCGACAGGATGGATTCGGCGTGGGGCGAGAAGGCGAACGATTTTGTCAAATCGGTTCCCGCCGACACGCCGTGATGCTTGCCACCCTTCCATGCGACGACCGATGTCAGATCGTACACGACCCCCTGGTAGGCGATGTAGGCGGGCTGACCCGCAACGCCGTTGTAACCGGCCAGTTCCGCAACCGTCAAGATGCGCGTGGCCGCAGCGGACGAAGCTGTCCCCTTCGCGGCGGACGTGCCCGCCGTTTTTGTCGCACTGGTTGTCACATCGGCTTTCCGCCCGCCCGAGGCATCCGTCGCAACAGCGGCGTTCACGGCGATGCCTGTGGCAAGCAACGCGGCGATGCTGGCGATAACGATGATTTTCATGCCTGATTTCCGATTCATGCGGTACCTCCTCCGGACGGCACGCCAGCGGTGCCTGCACCGCCTGTCGTTGTGTCCATGCCTTCAGATTACCGTCGCAATATGAAAGGAACATGAAAGGCGGATTACGGCAGCGCCTCCTCGATGAGGTTCATGTCCCGTACCGGCGCATCATGAGCGGAAGGAATGAAGAATGTCCGGATCTGGTGCGGTGTGAAGCCGGCAACCCAGGAGCGGCCCAGGACGGGCAGCTCGAACCGGCACCCGGCGACTTGCACGCCGCCGGTTTCATGGGCGCGCAGCACCCAGCCATGGCCATCTTCGGCCGGCTTGATGGCGGACACGGAGACCGATGCGGCGCGGGAACCGGTTTCGGACGGACATTGCGCATCCGGGGGGAACTGACGGTTCACCCCGATGCCTGACAGGCGCAGGGGGAGCGCCCCCGCGTGGGTGGATTCAAAAAGGACGAAGGGTGGCTGCTGGAACCGGACCGCGGCCGCCACCGCACGCGCCGCCACCTGTGTGCCGTCATGCGGCAGCAGCATCCATTGCGCCGTCTGCTCGCCCTGGTCCATGAACCGCAGGGCCTGTCCCGCCTCGGCCGCAACCGGAACATGGTGCGCGTACACGGGGCTGCGCAGCACGGTCAGGCGGAGCGTGCCGTTCCGGAAGTCCATGCCGTGCCTGCCATCGTTGAGCACCGTCAAGCCGGCCCTTCCCGGTCGATCGGGCGGTGCGTCTCCACCTCCGGCAGCCTCGGAGACCGTTCCGGTCACGTCTGCCCAGTCCTGCATCGGCTGTTCGTCCCCGTTGTCCGCCCGCGGCGCACCGCCAAAGGGGATGGCCGCCCGAACCGAGACATCCGTCAGGGCGGGCGTGAAGCACAGCTTGAGCAGCTTCCAGCGTTCATGCCAGTCCACGGTCGTCGACACCCGCACGGCCGCTTCTTGCATGCAGAGGGAGAAGCGCTGCAGCATGCGGCTTTCTCCCCAGCGCATCCCCACCCGGACCGTAGCACGGACCGGCCCGTTCTCCTCGAGGACGACCGCATCCGCGGCAAAGGCGCCGATGCCGTCCGCATACCGCGTGATGTGATGGCTCCAGGTATCGGAGTCGTCCTCGACAACCACGGGAACCGCGCCGGGCGCCGCAAGCAGCTCCGGTCCGTCTGGCAGCAGCCGGAGGGAGACGGGCAGGCCACTGTCCGCCGCGATCATCAGTCGCACAATCCCATTGTCCATCACGATGGAGCCGTCGGAAGCCATCCGCGCGATGGGGGACAACGCCGTCGTGTCGGCGGCATCGGCTGCCGTTTCGGGTGCCCTTGCGACTGCCTCGCCGCCATCCGCCCCAATAACCCGTTCCGCACCCCCACCGCTTGCGGCAGGCGATGCCACCGCTTCGAGCCAGAAGGTTTCATACCCGAAGGCGGGCAGCGCCGGTACAAAAACGAACCGCTGCCGCCCGCCAACCAGACTGCGGGGGGCAATCCGCTGCACCGGCACCGACCGCCCTTGCACATCCCGCATCACGGAGGTCTCCGCCTTCCATTCCAGCTCGAACGCCACGGGTCCGTACGCCGCTTCGGTGGCGCCATTGAACACGACCAGCGCGACCGACCGATCGCGGGACGGCATGCCGATGCGCCGCAGGAGGCCCTGCAGCGCTGCGTTCCGCGCGCGCGCCGCGATGGAGCAGGCTTCGCCGTACTGCTCGCGCGCATCCTCGTAAGCGGCCTCGATGGACGTGCCGGCCAGCACGTCATGAAACTGGTTGAACAGGATCTGACGCCATGCGCGGTTCAGGTCCTCGGGCGTTTCATGCCCGAAAACCATCCCTGCAAGCGACACCCACTTTTCCGCATCGAGCAGGGCGTGTTCGGCACGGCGGTTCCACCGCTTCACGCCGGCATGGACGCTCAGGCATCCGGGCGCATGCATCAGCAGGTCGCCGCTTACCTCCGGCAGCACCGTGCCGCGGCTTGCCAGGTCGAGAAAGAATTGATCCGGTGAGGAAAAGCGCAGGGAGACACCCGCTTCCGCCATGGGGAGGCGCTCCTCCTCCAGGTTGCCGATGTTCTCGCGTGTCGGTCCCCCGCCATGGTTGCCGACGCCATAAAAGCAGATGCCCGCGGGGTTTTCCTCCGACAGCCGCGCGACGCAGCGGTGGACATGCGGCAGCAGGTTCGCGCCCCAGACCGTGTATTCGTCAGGGATGCGGGCCGCGGCAACGGACGAGCCGTCGGGACCGATCCAGCGGAACACCTCCGCCGGCAGCACGCACTCGTGCGGACCGGGTCGGAGAAAGACATACCCCTCCATGCCGCTTCCCGCAAGCAGCTGGGGAAGGGCCGCGTTGTGTCCGAAGGAATCGACGTTGTACCCGACGCGGGCGTGAAGGCCGAACAACCGCATGAACGTGCGCTGCCCAAGCAGTGCCTGGCGCACGAAGGACTCCCCGTGCGGGATGTTGCAGTCCGGCTGCACCCACCAGCCGCCGCACAGCACCCATCGTCCCGCGAGAACCTGCGCGCGGATTTCCGCCAGCATGTCCGGATCGACCTGCTCCAGCCATTCGTAGCAGACGGCCGAAGAGCTGGTGAAGACGAACGCGGGAAACTCGGCCAGCCGGTCCAGTGCGGAGCGGAAGGTCGCCCGCACCTCCTGCAGGCCCTCCTGCCACCGCCAGAGCCAAACGAGGTCGATGTGCGCGTTGCCGACAAGATGCAGCACCCGACCGGTGCACGGCGCGATGCGCTCCTCCATGTTCCCGTCCGCCTTTCATGGCCGCAAGCCTTGAGCCGTCGGGATGATGATACTGCGCCGGCGCATTTTAGTCAATTCAATTTACAATGTCAGAACGCCAGTCTCATGCCTTCACCTCCGGTTTGCGAAAGCCCAGCAGCGTACTGGAGTGTTCCTTCTCGATGTCGACAAGGTCGTTGATGAGCTTCAGCAGCTCCGGCTGCTGTGACGCATCCACCGATTCCGACAGGGCGCGGAGCAACTCCGCATTCTGTCTTTCATATGCAACGGCAAAGTCGATCAACGCGTTGACGTTGCCCATTTCCCTTGTCGCGACGCCGTGCCGGAAATCGTGAAGCAGGACGCGCGCCTTCTCGTGGAACACCTCCGAAAGACGCAGGTCGCCCTTCTCCCGCAAGTTTTTCTGCATGTCGTCATACGCCTTGGCATGATCCGACTCCTGGTGGCTCAGCACCATGGCGGCGGTCTTCAGGCGGGGGTTGTACTGCCCCTCGATGGCGGCCACATTGGCGTAGAGCCTGGAGAAGTTCAACTCCACATCGCGCAGCATTTGTATGAGTTCACTGGCAGTTTTCATGCATTTCCCCCATCAGGAACCACCGCTGTGCCCGCAGGCATCATCAGGGCTCCACAGGAGAGTTACCCGGCGAGCCATGAGGTGAAGCACGCAGGCAGTGTAGCAGGCAGGCCGGAAAGTATGCAGGCAGTGAAGTGTGCAGTCAGTAAAGTATGCAAGCAGCAAAGCATGCAGGCAGTGTAACATGCAGGCGGGTTGTCACCGGAACCGGCGGTTGTCGTCGGCCTTACGGAGGTCATGCGGATCACCACGACACCGCCAGTTCCTCCTGTCCGTCCGCCCCACCCCGCCCCACGTCCACGGTCACGGTCGCCGCGTCGGGCACGCCGCCGCCGATGAGCGCGCGGGCGATGCGGGTCTCCACATGGCGCTGGATGTACCGGCGCAGCGGCCGCGCGCCGTACACGGGATCATACCCCTCGCGCACGATGCGTTCCACTGCCTCAGTCGAAAGCCGCACGTTGATGCGCCGCTCCGCCAGCCGGCCGCGCAGCTCGTCGACCATCAGGCCCACGATCTGGCCGATTTCGGTTTCCGTCAGCGGCTTGAAGAACACGACATCGTCGAGCCGGTTGAGGAACTCGGGCCGGAAATGCCGCCGCAGCTCGCCCATCACGGCCCGCTGCGCGTCCTCCGCCACGTGGCCTTCGTTGTCGATGCTGTCGAGCAGGTACGACGAGCCGATGTTCGAGGTCAGGATGACCAGCGTGTTCTTGAAGTCGACCGTACGCCCCTGCGAATCGGTGATCCGGCCGTCGTCGAGCACCTGCAGCAGCACGTTGAACACGGCGGGATGCGCCTTTTCCACCTCATCGAGCAGCACCACGGCATAGGGCTTGCGGCGGCCGTCCTCGGT
>JAEXRM010000114.1 GCA_023440865.1 Bacillota bacterium | reverse complement strand
TCCCGCACCGGCAGGGGGCGGCACGCGCACGCCGTGTTCAACCGCGCTTGTGCAGCAGGGGAGAGACACGCTTGTAGATGAGCAGCGTCAGCACGGACACGACTATCCCCTTGAAGAGGTTGAATGGCACGATGCCGTACAGGATGAGCGTCCCAAGGCTGTCGATTGCCGGGAGCGCCGCCGTGCCCATGCCGATGATGGCTTCAAGCGGGAAACCCATGACTGTCACATAAACGGGAATCAGGAACCAGTAGTTGACCGCGGCGCCCACCGCGGTCATGGTGAGCGTGCCGGCGAGCAGGCCGAGCAGGGCATGCGTCTTGTCCTTCCTGCGGGCATAAATCAGCCCGGCGGGCACCAGGAGGGCGGTGCCGATGATGAAGTTCGCCAGCTCGCCGACACCGCCGGTCGAGGTTTTCAGGACGAAATGCAGCAGGTTCTTCACCAGCTCGATCGCGACACCCGCCACGGGTCCGTATGCAAACGTACCCAGCAGTACCGGCAGTTCGCTGATGTCGAGCTTGAGGAAGCCGGGCGTGAACGGGATGATCGTCTCGATCAGCATCAGCCCGAACGAGAGGGCGGACAGGATACCGATGCCGGCGATGGTGCGGGTTTCAATCTTGCGCATGTTGTCTCCTCCCCGGGCGTGCGCATGCCGCACGACCGCTGTGCATCCGCTTGGCTTCGGGTCGATCCGCCGCATGGTTGCGGTGAATGATCCACGGACGCAAAACACCCTGAAGACGTATCTTCAGGGTGTGGGAACCGACTTCGCCCTCCGCGCGGCTTCCCGCTGGAGAAACGCCTCGCGGCGCATACGATTTCTTCTTCCATCCAGACTGTACTGTCGGCCCCGGAATTGCACCGGATCTGCGCCGGGAGGCGCTCGCGGGCTTGCATGACTGCTTACCGCCGGTAGGGAATTTCACCCGTCCCTGAAGAAACTCATTCAGTTGTCAGATTCATCCTACCACGTGGAGCCTCCTGAAGGCAAGCCACGGATATGCCCCTTCCAGGGCTCCTCCGCCTCAGGCGGCCTCGACCGGCTGGTTGTTGCGGATGCTGTACAGCAGGAAGGGAACCGGAATGACAAAAAAGCTCAGGATGGTATACAGGGTGGCATTGGCCGGTGCATACATGCGGTAGAGCTTGTTGAAGGCGAAAAGACTCATGATGAAATAGGCAAAGCCCAAAAGTGAGCCGAGGAACTTGACCTGTGCGAGCGCCGTGGAGACAACGGCGGCCAGAGGATAGACCGCGGTGAACATGGGTATCTCGAAACCCAGTATGTTGAGCGATCCCAGGATCTGCGCGAGGATGTAGAACTGAGCGAACGGGACCCATGCCAGCCAGGAATTCGCGATGCCCCTGCGTGTCGCCAGCGTGTAGACCGAGTAGGAAAACAAGGCGTAAAAGGCAAGACCGATGACCACAAAGACCAGATACATGAGGATCAGCAGGATGAACATAAGGAGCGCCTCCTTGTCTGATGTTCTCCGAAGTCCGCGGAAACGCTGTCGTAAATCCGCAGATCATCCGTCGGTATCAGCATATGACATGCTGCCCAACATGACAATAGAAATCAGGTGAGAATCACATGAAAGGTTGCCTCGGCGGCACCCGTCTGTGCGTCGCACGCGAAATCCGGCCGAAACGAGTGGATGCGCAACCTCATCATGTCGTCAGAACTCGGCGCTCGCCGTATCCTCCAGCAAGGCGACCAGCACCTTCGCCGCCGCGTTCATCGGCATGTCGCGCAGCCATGCCGCGCCGACATGCCGCTTCGGCATCGGCTCCGCGGCCCTGATCTCCACAAGGCTGCCATCCGCAAGCAGCTCCTCCACCTGGCCACGCGGCACGCATGCGATGCCGAAGTCGAATTGGGCGAACCGGATCAGCAGATCGGTCCCGCCGAGTTCGAAAGCCGGCTCGGCCTGGCACCCGCATGCGGCAAGATGCGCATCCAGCAGCTGCCGCGATCTGCTTTTGCGCTCCAGCAGCAGCATGGGCCGCTTCACGATCTCCGCAACCGGCTGTGGCACATGGGACAGCTCACGATATCTCCGGCCCGCGACAAAGATATCCTGGACTTCGCGCAGTTCCCGGAAGGATAGGGCATCGTCCGGGTACGGCAGATTCATCAGCGCGAGATCGAGCTTGCCGGCACGCAGCAGACCTGCCGCCCCCGGCGTCTCGATGCAGGTCACATGCACCCGGACGGCCGGATGCAGCGCATGGAAGGTCTGCAGCACCGGAACCAGCAGGTGCCGGCACAGCATGTCGCCTGCCCCGATGCGGATTTCCCCATCCTCGAGGTTGCCGATGTCACGGATGCGCGTCTCGGCAGTCGCGATGACGGACAAGGCCTGATCGAGATGGCGGTACAGGAGTTCCCCCTCCTGGGTCGGCACCACCCCCCGGGGCGTACGGCACAGCAACGGGCACCCCATGTCCCGCTCCAGTGCCTGGATCGAACGGGTCAGGGCGGGTTGTGTGACATAAAGCTTCTCCGCGGCCCGCGATATGCCGCCCGCCTTCACGACGGCATGAAACGCCTTGTATTGATCCAGTGGCATCAGACACCTCTTGCCATGTTTTTTCATCATGTCAAATATGATTATTATGCATTTTTATTATATCATCGACGGATGTATCATCAAGCCAGGAGATGAAAACAATCACGGCACCCGCCGCATCCCGCGGCGAACGGAAAGGAGAACCCCCATGAAAACACGCATCGCCATCAACGGATTCGGCCGCATCGGCCGCAACACCTTCCGCATCCTGATGGATCGCTTCAGCGAAACCCTCGAGGTGGCGGCCATCAACGATCTCACCGACGCAGCCACGCTGGCCCACCTGTTGCGTCACGATTCCCTCTATGGCCCGTTTCCCGGCACGGTCGAGTCGAACGGGGAGAATCTGGTCGTCAACGGCCTCACCATTCCCGTCCTCAAGGAACGGGATCCGGCGAACCTCCCCTGGGCCGCGATGGGCATCCAGCTCGTACTGGAGTCGACCGGGCGCTTCACGAAGCGGGAACAGGCCCAGGCGCACCTCGCCGCGGGCGCCCGGCCCGTGCTGATCTCCGCGCCCCCCCCGGGCGCCGCCCTGACGGTGGTCCTCGGCGTCAACGGGGACCGGCTTGATCCGGCTTCCCAGCCCATCCTCTCGAACGCATCCTGCACCACGAACTGCCTGGCGCCCGTCGCCGAAGTCATCCGGACCCGGTTCGGCATCCGCAGGGGCATGATGACGACCGTGCATGCCTATACGAACGACCAGAACATTCTGGACCTGCCGCACAGCGACCTGCGCCGCGCCCGGGCTGCCGGCCTTTCGATCATCCCTGCGAAGACAGGCGCCGCAAAAGCCATCGGGCTCGTCATTCCCGAGCTCGACGGCAAACTCGACGGTTATGCGTATCGCGTGCCGACGCCTGTGGTATCCATTCTTGATCTCACCGTGGAAACAAACATGCCTGTCACGAAGCAGCAGGTGCACGAGGCGTTCCGTGACGCTGCAGAAAACGGCATGCGGGGCATCCTGGCGCTTTCGGACGAGCCGCTCGTGTCCGTCGACTACCGCGGCAACGCCCACTCCGCCATCATCGACACGTTGTCGACGACCGTGGTCGACGGCACCCTGCTGAAGGTCGCTGCATGGTACGACAACGAATGGGGTTTCTCGAACCGCTGTGCCGAGCTGCTGGCGCAGATCGCGGACGCGTGACGCGCGAAGGCGGGCGGAGCGTCCGCGATGGCGCACGGTGCTGACCGCGGGCAGAGGATGCCGGCCAAGGCATGCGGTGCGCGATCACGGGGCGATCCGCCCCCCCGTTTGCGCGGCGGGTTCTCCGCGAGCCTCCGAATCGGCCGGCTCGCCGGCCCTGCGACGGAACACGCGACTGCAGATCTCCGTATAACGCGGATCGAACCAGGTGCCGGCCCTGGCCTCGATCAGCCGGATCGCCTCCTCCGCCGAAACACGCTGCTGGACGGATGCCAGGAAGGTCAAGCGGTCGAAGGCGTCGATGATGGCGAGCAGCCGTGAGAACAAGGGCAGCGCGTCACCCTGTACATCACCGGGAAAACCGGTTCCGTCGTAATGCGCATGATGCAGCAGCAAGGGCCAGGCGATGCCCTGCAGGGTGAAGTTGGCCTTCGCGATGCGATAGCCAGCTTCCACATGGCGCGGGATCCGCTCGGGATCATGATCGAGGGCATCTCCCCCCAGCAGGTCCCCGGCCAGCGAAGCGGCCGCGCCGTGCTGTTCGGCCACCATGCCCACGTCATGCATGCGGGCCAGCAGGACAAACTCCTCCATCGCTTCCGCGGGCATGTAGAGCTCGCGTGCCACCGCCTCCGCATAGCCTGCCACCCGTTCGCTGTGGTACAGCACTTCCGGCCACCGCTTGCCCAGGACCTCGAGGAAGAGCGCGGCGAAACGGCGTCCGGTCTGACCCTGCTGGCGCGACTTCACCCGGTACATGTCCGCCTCCGCCAGGGCGATGACTGCTTCGACGCTTTCCTCGTCACCCTGGCGGATCGCCCAGCCGATCGCCATGTTGACAGGCAGGATGGTATCGAAGGTGGAGAGGCAATGTGTCTGGATGCGCTGGCAAATATGCCCGATGACCGAAGCGTCGGCCCGGGTGAGAATGGCGGTGAACTCGTCGCCACCCCAGCGGCAGACCAGGTCCTCCTCGCGGATGCAGGAACGCAGGATGCGGGCGGCGGACTGGATGAGCCGGTCCCCCTCGAAGTGCCCGAATGTGTCGTTGATCATCTTCAGACCGTTGAGATCCGCCACAAGGATGGCATACGGATGGCCGCGCTCCAGCTCGAGCCGCTGGATCTCCGTGTCGAAGCGCTTGCGGTTCGCAAGCCCCGTCAACGGATCGTGCAAGCCGGCAAACTCCAGTGCGATCTCCCGCTTGTGCGCCTCCGTCACATCGCTGACCAGACCGATGATGCGCCTGCCCGTCTCCATGTCGCCGGAAGCGGCATCGCTGCAGCGGAAGGACAGCCAGCACTCGGATGGCAAATCGGGATGAAAGCGCAGCACGAAGGCCTCGTTGTCCATCGGCACGCCGGAATCACGCACGCGGGTGCAAAACCGCAGGTAGTCGTCCGGATCCATGAAGGGCTCGAGCGCGTCGAAGGTGAGTTCCTTCGGCGGCGTATCCATGCCGAGCAGCTGCATCATGCGGTCGTCCATCCGCAACAAGCCGCTTGTCGCGTCCAGCTCGAAGCTGCCCGCGCCCGATGCCTCCATCACCGACTCGAGGAACCGGCGCATGCCGTTGGCCTTGCGGTTGTCGCGTCCGATGCGCGCGACGGCGCGATTGATGTCGCCCGCCAGCTCGTCGAGCTCGTCACGGTGCTTCAATCCCAGAGAAAGCGTCTCGGTCTCCACCGCATTGAGATCGATGCGCTGCATGAAGCGGGTGATGGCAAACAGGCGGTTCAGGACGCTCCGCCTGAACATCGCGACAAACAGCACGCACAGGATGACCCCCAGGAGCGCGACCAGCAGGAAGGTCCAGACGCCGGCCCTCAGTGCCCGCAAGCGTCCGTCCTGGACCAGGGAGACGCGCAACGTTCCCGATTCGCCTTCCACATCCAACGGCAGGCTGATCGTCATGCGGCGGTCCGAGAAAACAACGGCCGCGTTCGGCACACCCTGCACCCGGAGCGGCCGTCCCGCATCGTCCCCGGAGGAACGCTCCATGCGGGTCTCGACGCCGTCAAGCAGGTGCTGCGGCATTTCCCGCACGACACCGCGCAGCAGCACCAGCAGGCCTGTCTGCGGCAGGCTTTCGTCGTTGTTCGTGATGGGGGCGATGGCGTAGATGACCAGCATGTCGCCGACCCAGGCAAACCCGTCGTACACGGTGAGCTCCGGCGAGGCCAGCATGGACCGGATGGGTGGAAAGACGGTCAGCCATCGGTCAAGATCACCCCTGCCGATCGCGTCCTCCCTGACGATCGACGCCCGCACTCCCCCTTGCGGGGACAGGATCGCCATCCCCTCGATGCGCAAGGTGTCAAAGGCCGCGTCGTTGAGGTACTCTTCCGCGAAATCTCCTTGCCCGCTGGCCGAGTAATCGGCCAGCTCGGTCCAGACCGCCCAGTCGGCGGCGAGGGAATGGAGCCGCATCCGCCCCTGGCTGGCAACGGTGGCGTAGGTTTCCGCGCGCAATCGGGCATACTCGAGGTCCTGCTGATCGATGATGCCGAGCAACGCGCGGATGCCGACAAGCATGTTCACGCCCGTCAGCAGCAGCATGGAACCGGCTATGAGAAGCAGCAGTCGGGCCTGAAGCCTCATGGTTCCTCCCCGGCGGCGCAAGGCATCGCATCATGCTGATCATATACCCATTCCAAGTCCTTCCTGAAACAGGAACGGGAGATGCGCGCGCTGCGGCGGCATCTCCCGTCATGGGCAAACCGGGCGGATCGGCATGTGTGGCGTTCATCGCGCCGTCTCAGCCCGACAGCGCTCCGGCGGATCACTCGATGTCGATGCGGCGGGTGGTGTCGACCACCTCGGTCTTGGGAAGCGTGACCCGGAGCACGCCGTCATTGTACGATGCCTTGACCGCCGCGCCGTTCACGCCATCCACCCGGAAGCTGCGGCGCATGCTGCCGGTACGGCGTTCCCTGCACAGATAGCCTTCGCGGCTTTCCTCATTTTCCTGGTTCTGCTCGACGCCGAAGGTCAGCACGTCATCCTTCCACTCGAGCACGATGTCCTCCTTGCGGACACCCGGCAGCTCGGCTTCGAACACATACTCCTTGTCGGTCTCCCGCACATCCGTCCTGATCTGGCCGACGGACCAGGGCACGGCGGTCTGGAAAGGATCACGGAAAAAAGTGTCGAACATGGCGTCAAAGGGGTCGCGATATCCGTTTCTGCCTACCACCGCATTCTTTCTGCCATAGGGAATCATGCCGAACATACTCTTGCCTCCTTCTGCTGGCCGCATAAGCGGTCACAAAACCTGGATTGTCTGATTGCACTCGATATTCTGATTTTGACTTTCCTTGACCTTGCAACCCCATTGTACAGAATGCATGCCCGCGTCATCAACTTTGTTTTTGACTTTCTTTGACCTATTGAGGGCAAACAAGACCGATTTACGGGAATCATGTCTGCATTCCTGCGTTTTTCGCTGTTTTTCTTCGTTTTTCACATGCAGGCAAATCCGGGGGACACATCCCCCCAGATCCGAAGGCTGCGGCTTCGCGGCAACCGCACTTGTCCTGACAGGCTTCTGAACACTATAATGAAGGCGCACCCGCATTCGCCCGGATTGAACCGCCGCTGTCCGGCGCATCCGCGGCTGACGCGGGCCGGGAACCGACGGACGGCATGCGTGCCGGTCCTTTCGGAACAGGAGGTATTGACTGCATGTATCGCATCGTACGGAAAAAGGTCCTGAACGCGCAGGTGAAGCTGCTGGAGATCGAGGCGCCGTACGTGGCGCGCAAGGCGGAGCCCGGCCAGTTCATCATCCTGCGCACCCATGAGGACGGAGAACGGGTACCGTTGACCATTGCGGATTACGACCGGCATCGCGGCACCGTCACGATCATCTTCCAGGAGGTGGGCGCCACCACGAAACGCCTGGGTCAGATGGAGGAGGGCGACGCCCTGCTCGATTTTGCCGGGCCGCTCGGCATCGCCTCCCATTTCGACGGTGTGAAAAGGGCGGCTGTCATCGGCGGCGGCCTCGGCACCGCCATCGCGTTCCCGCAGGCGAAAAAGCTCCACAGCCTCGGCGTCGAGGTCGACATGATCGCAGGCTTCCGCAACAAGGACCTGATCATCCTCGAGGAGGAAATGACGGAGGTCGCCACCAACCTGTTCATCACCACGGACGACGGTTCGAACGGCCGGAAGGGGTTCGTCACCGACATGCTCCGCGAGCGCATCGAGGCGGGCAACCGGTACGACGTGGTCATCGCCATCGGACCGCCCATCATGATGAAGTTCATCTGCGAGCTCACACGCCCGTACGGCATCCGCACCATCGTCAGCCTCAACCCCGTCATGGTCGACGGCACCGGCATGTGCGGCGGCTGCCGGGTCACGGTAGGCGGCGAAACGAAGTTCGCATGCGTCGACGGGCCCGATTTCGACGGACATCTGGTCGATTTCGACGAGCTGATCCGCCGCATCGGCATGTACCGGTCCGAAGAAAAGGTTTCCGAGGAGAAGCACGCCTGCAACATCGGGCTGCACTGAGGCGCCGGAAGGGTATCGCCTGTCAGGCCTCAAGCCGCCGAACACGCCGATCATCCACCGCTGGAGGTACGCATCATGCCGAACATGTCTCCCCGCAAGGTCGCCATGCCCGAACAGGCTCCCGATGTCCGCAACCGCAACTTCCGCGAGGTCGCCCTCGGCTACACCGCCGAAATGGCCGTCGAGGAGGCGCAGCGCTGCCTCAACTGCAAGCACAGGCCCTGTGTGTCGGGCTGCCCCGTCAACGTGAAGATTCCCGAATTCATCACCCTCGTGGCCGCGGGCGAGTTCGAGAAGGCCTACGACAAGATCCGCGAGACCAACGCCCTGCCCGCCGTCTGCGGACGGGTCTGCCCGCAGGAAACGCAGTGCGAGGAGAAATGCGTCCGCGGCATCAAGGGTGAGCCGGTTGCCATCGGCCGGCTGGAACGCTTCGTGGCCGACTGGTACATGGAAAACGTGACGCGCGAGGTCCTCAAGACACCCCGCAACGGGCACAAGGTCGCCATCATCGGCTCCGGCCCGGCAGGGCTCACCTGCGCGGGCGATCTGGCGAAGCTGGGGTACGATGTCACGATCTTCGAGGCCTTCCATCTTGCCGGCGGCGTGCTGGTGAACGGCAATCCCGAGTTCCGGCTGCCAAAGGCGCTCGTCAAGCGCGAGATCGACAGTGTGAGGGCCGAAGGCGTCGAAATCATGACCAACATGGTCATCGGCAAGGTCCTGACCATCGACGAGATCATGGCCGAAGGGTATGAGGCGGTCTTTGTCGGCTCGGGCGCGGGGCTGCCCGCGTTCATGAAGATTCCGGGCGAGAACCTCAACGGCGTGTATTCCGCCAACGAGTTCCTCACCCGCATCAACCTCATGAAGGCCTACAAGTTCCCCGACTGCGACACCCCGGTGAAAATCGGCCGCACGGTCGCGGTCGTCGGCGGCGGCAACGTCGCGATGGACGCCGCGCGCAGCGCCAAGCGCCTGGGCGCGGAAAAGGTGTACATCATCTACCGCCGTTCCGAGGCGGAGCTGCCGGCCCGCGCGGAGGAGTACCACCATGCGAAGGAAGAGGACATCATCATGAAGCTGCTGACCAATCCCACACGCATTCTCGGGGACGAGAAGGGGTGGGTCACCGGCATCGAGTGCGTGGAGATGGAACTCGGCGAGCCCGATGCCTCGGGCCGTCGCAGGCCGGTCGTGAAGCTGCATTCCGAGCACGTGATTCCAGTCGAGACGGTCATCATGTCCATCGGCACCTCGCCCAATCCGCTGATCCGCACCACCACACCCGGGCTAGACGTGCAGAAGTGGGGCGGCATCATCGTCAACGAGGATACGGGCGAAACCTCCAAGCACGGCGTCTATGCCGGCGGCGACGCCGTGACGGGTGCCGCGACGGTCATTCTCGCAATGGGTGCCGGAAAGACCGCGGCCGCGGCCATCCACCGGCAAATCCAGGAGAAGCAGGGACTGTAGCCGCCGCTTGCAGGGAGGGTCGTGCATGACCTACGCATACAATCAGGTCATCGACCTGTACTCGATCGCCATCGCGGTCATCCTGCTGTACCACTCGCGCAGCACGGCGGACAGGCGAAGTCCGGCACATCGCGTCTATGTCCTGATGGTGCTTGTCACACTGACGCTTTTGTCCGGTGATTTTCTCTGCGGCTTCGACGGCCGGCCCGGGTGGCTGGCGGCATGGGGAAACGCGGCGGGCAACTTCCTGCTGTTCCTGTTCAACATCACGGTTCCCTCCCTGTACCTGCTGTATGTCGACCTGCAGATCCACCACGACGGCCCGCGGTTCAGGCGTCTGATCAAGCCCATCGGCTGGCTGCATGCAGTCCATGCCGTCTTCCTTGTCGCATCGCAGCAATACGGCTGGCTTTACACCATCGACGCTTCGAACCGCTACCGGCGCGGCCCCCTTTTCCCGGTGCCGATCCTTGTCTTCTGCCTGCTGACAGGCGCCGCATTCCTGCTGGTGATCACGAACAGGCGGCGCATCGAGCGGAAATCGTTCCTCGCGCTCGCCCTCTTCCCCATCCCCCCCGTCATGTGCATTGTCCTGCAGGTCGCTTTCTATGGGTATTCCCTGATTCTGCACGGACTCGTCCTTTCCCTCCTGGTCATCTTCCTGAGCATCCAGAACCGCTCCCTGCATACAGACTACCTGACGGGCGCCTACAACCGGAAGAAACTGGAGGAGTACCTGCGGGACAAGGTGGCGGAAGTGACGGAAGGCCGGAGCTTTTCCGCCATCATGATCGATCTGGACAATTTCAAGGAGATCAATGACCAGCAGGGACATGATGTCGGCGACCGCGCATTGGAGGAAGCGACACGGCTGCTCAAGCGATGCCTGCGCGCCGACGATCTCGTCGCACGGTATGGCGGTGACGAGTTTTATGTTGTTCTGGACATACCGGGCGAACCGGCCCTCGAGGTCACGGTCGCGCGCATCCGGTCCGCGCTGGACGAGTTCAACCGGCATGGCGCATCCCCGTTCAACCTGTCCTTCAGCATGGGACACGCCGTGTTCGACCCGACGGTGCATCGCACCGCCGAGGGCTTCCAGCGCGACCTGGACCGGCGCATGTACCAGGACAAGGAGCGCAAGCGGGCCGAGACCGGCAAAACGGACTGACCTGGAGCGGATCACGGATCCCGGTCGGACGGAAGACCCGTGTCAAGGGGAGATTTGATGGCAACGGGATGCCCCTTGTGATCCGGAAGACCCATGGATCACGGGAAGCCAGTGAATCCCGGAAAGCCAGTGAGTCACGGGAAGCCAGTGAATCCCGGGCACCGTTGCGGTACGGCCGTTGTCATGTTTTTCATCCGCAGCACGGTAAAACGGAGGCACCACATGATCTCCACATTCCTTTCCGCCATGGGCGTCGGGTTCTCCGGCGCCATGATGCCCGGTTCGCTGCTGACCTGCACCATCCGCCAGTCCCTCGCCATCGGCATGCGCGCCGGCTTCGTCCTGGTCGCTGGCCATCTGGCGCTGGAAGCCGTGCTGATCGGGCTGATCTTCCTGGGATTCGATGTCATTCTCCAGTCTGCCGCCGCACAGATCGCCATCGGACTGGCCGGCGGCGCGCTGCTGCTGTACATGGGCATCGACATGGCAGTCGGCGCCGTGCGGGGCTGTGTGAAGGTCGCCGTGGAAGGCGCGACGGATCGCCCCGCCCGCGGCCTGTTCCTTTCCGGTCTTGCGCTGAGTGCCTCCAATCCATATTTTTTGTTGTGGTGGGCCATCATCGGGCTCGGGTTCCTGCTGGATGCCTACAAGGTGCACGGCGTACCGGGCGTTGGCGTCTACTTTGCCGGCCATGCCGCCGCCGACGTGCTGTGGTATGGCTTCATTTCACTGCTGGTCGGCAGCACACGCCGGTTTCTCGCCGAACGACCCTATCGCGCGGTCCTGACAATCCTGGGCCTGCTGCTCGTCTTTTTCGGTGCCAGGTTCGTGCTGGGTGCGCTAACGACCTGGACGGTCCGGTCCGCCGGCATGCATTGAGCACGACGCGGCCGTGCGCGCACCACGGTACAACCTCCGGCACGCGTCCCATCACACGGCGCACGGGTGCATCCGCACAAGCCCGCACTGCGGCACAACCTCCGGCACGCGTCCCATCACACGGCGCCACCGGGAGCGTCCGCACGGATCCTCGCAGCCGGGTCCGCCGGCATGCGGCGCAGCGCGGAGGGCGGATGCCCCGTTTCCAACCGGAAAGTGCGGGAAAAGTGCGCCGGCGAGCTGAAACCTGTCTGCTCCGCGATCTCCGTGATCGTCCTGTCCGAATAGCGCAACAGCGTGATCGCTTCGCGAATGCGCAGACCTGTCAGGTATTGCTTGAGCGACATGCCGGCATACCGGACCATCCGACGGCTCAGATGGTCCGGATGGTAGTGGAAGCGCGCCGCCACAGCGGCGCAGGTGATGCCCGGCCCATGATGCGCGGCCAGATACCGGATGACGGCGCCCAGCCGGCGGTCGATTTCCGGCGGCCGTCCTTCCGCCTCCCTGAGGTGCCACGCCTGCATCATCACCGCCAGCACGCATTTGAGCAGTCCGCCGGCCAGGACCTCCCAATACCTTGCACGTCGGTCATACGCTTCGAGAATGGTCAGCAGCATCTCGCGCAGCGGCTCATCCCCGGGCAGGCGGACCAACACCGGGAACTGTTCCAGATCCGGGACAAACAGCGGTCGGGGGATCCGGCCGTGCTCGAAACGCTGGGGCGTCGTCGGCCACGGCATTTCGGCACCCTCATGGTGCCGGGTCCAGTCGAAATCGATGCCGGTCAGCAGAAACGGCTCGTCCCGGTCGGCAATGATGCGTTGCACGACGCCCGCAGGGCAGTGATACAGATCGCCTGGTTCGGCCTCATGCAGCGTATCGCCGATCCGGAAGCGGCCACGGCCGGCATGGACATACAGCAGATACGGATTGAACAGCACCCTGTCGCCGGTGTCGAAGCCCGACGCGCAGGGGTAGAGATTGATGGTGCGCAGCAACGGATTGCACGCCGCAAACGGAATGGTGATGCGGCTATCCGGGCCGATGCCGTCATCCGGAGAAGCCCCGGCGTATCGGTAGTCGCACCCGTTTCCGGCCAACAACTCATTCACATCGGATTCATGCAAGTTGTCATCGTCAATGTGCATCGACATCCTCTACCTCCATCAGCCAAAATGAAGCTATCACAACCGCATCGCCGAGGCAAGGCAGATCGGATTCCTCCAGTGTGACAGATCGCATTTTCACAATCATGTTACACACTGACTGCAAGGAGGCACCTCCATGACATCGAAGGAACGTGTCCGCACCGTATTCGCCGGCGGCATCCCCGACCGCATTCCCATCGACTATCTGGCCAACCCCGGCATCGATGCGCAGCTCAAGGCCCATTTCGGGCTGGCACCGGATGACGCGGAAGGGCTTCGGCTCCGCCTGGGTGTCGACTTCCGCGCCATCGTCGCGCCGTACGCCGGACCACGCCTGCACGCGGACCAACCCGGCCGCAGGGTCGATCCGGAGTACGGCTGGCATCTGCGCAGGATCGATCATGCGGCCGGCGCGTACTGGGATTACTGCGACTTTCCGCTCAAGGACGCGGACGAGGCGGCGGTGGCCGCCTGGCCGCTCCCCACGCCGGACGACTACGACTATGACCGCCTGGAGGCGGCATGCGACGCGCACCCCGACCAGGCGTTGTATTTCGGGAGTCCCGGCCTTGCCTGCATCATGAACACAGCCGGCTTTCTGCGCGGCATGGAGGGCATGTTCCTGGACCTGGCGACGGACGATCCCGCCGGCCTGCTGCTGATCGACCGCATCATGGGCCTTCATCTGGAGCTGACAAAACGGGCGCTGGCACGCATCGGCGACCGCATCGACTTCCTGTGGATCGGCGAGGATCTCGGCACGCAGCGGGGGCCCCTGATTTCCCGGGAGCTGTTTCTGCGGCACATCCTGCCCCGGCACGCCCCATTCCTCGACCTGGCCCGGGATTACGGGCTGCCCGTCATGATGCACACCTGCGGTGCCAGCAGCTGGGCCTACGAGGATTACATCGCGCTCGGCCTCAAGGCGGCGGACACGCTGCAGCCGGAGGCGGCGGACATGGATCCGGCCACCCTGAAGGCGCGTTTCGGCGGCCGGCTCGCGCTGCACGGCTGCATCTCGACCGCCGGCCCTGTGGCGTTCGGTTCGGTAGCGGAGACGGTCGCGGATGTCCGCGAGAAGCTGGCCATCCTGATGCCGGGCGGCGGATACTGCTTCTCCCCCACCCACGAGCTGCAGGACAATTCGCCGCTGGAAAACGTGCTCGCCCTGTATGAGACGGCGCACCGGTACGGGTGGTACGGGGAACCGCAATCCCGATGGTCCCCGGCATGATCCGGCACAGCCTGTTCCCGCGCCGAACGCCGGCGCCTACAGATCGTCCACGACAGCACCCGCCTTCGTGTAGGCCGATGGCTTCGCCTCGAAGAAATCGGTTTTCGTGAGGTTTGCGTTGGCGTATTCGCGCACCCATGCCATGGATGCGGGTTCCTGCCGATGAGCCGGATACAGCACCCCCAGCCCGAGCCCTTCGGCGCGCAGGTTGCCCAGGTAGCGCACATAGTCCTCGACCATGCCCGCCGTCAGGCCGGTGATGCGGTCGCCGATGACATACCGGCCCCAGGCGATCTCCTGCTCCACGCCCTCGACGACCATGCGCCGGTACACCGCGAGGCGTTCCTCCGTGAACAGGTCCGGCTCCTCGCGCCGCAGCTCGGTCAGCATCTCGCGGAACAGCCACAGGTGGGTGTTCTCGTCGCGGTTGATGTAGCGGATCTCCTGCACGGAGCCCGGCATCTTTCCCTGCCGGCCGAGGTTGTAGAAGAACATGAAGCCCGAATAGAAGTAGATGCCCTCGAGGATGTAGTTCGCCACCATCGTCTTGGCCAGGTTGAAGGCATCGGGCGCCTGGTGGAACGCCTCATACAGGTCGCCGATGAACCGGTTGCGCGCCAGCAGGTGCGGGTCGTCCTTCCACTGGTAGAGGATGCGCTGGCGTTCCTCCGGCGAGCAGATGGTGTCGAGCATGTAGCCGTAGCTCTGGGAGTGGACCGCCTCCTGGAACGCGTGAATGGTCAGGCACAGGTTGACCTCGTTGGCGGTCACATACCCGCCGATGCCCGGCAGGTTCGCTGTCTGGATGCTGTCGAGGAAGATCAGGAACGAGAGCACCTTGTCATAGGTTTCCCGCTCGGCCGGCGCAAGCAGCCGGTACTCCTTGACGTCCTGGGTGAGGTTGATCTCCTCGGGAATCCAGAAGTTGTTCATCGCCTGGCGGTACCAGTCGCTCACCCAGGCGTACTTGAGGTTGTTGAAATCGTTGAGGTTGGTGGTGTTGCCGTTGATGAGACGGCGCTTGCCCGGCTCGATGTCGCCGGTTTCATTGAACAGGGGTTTGCGGTGCAGGTTGTCCGTCATGGTGCCTCCATCGGTACGCGGTGGGCCGCGTCGCTGCCGCCTGCGGCGGATGTTGCTCATCCGCCGCGGGATGTGGCGGATGCGGGTGCGTCAGAGAGGGAACAGGCATGTATGGGTGTGCCCGGGGTGCGGCATGCGGCCGACGCGGCTGCCCTCAGGCCGAGCAAACGTCGCAGTCCTCGACCTCGAGGGCCTGGCTGCGTACATAATAGACCGTCTTGACACCCTTCTCCCATGCGCGCAGGTACAACGACAGCACCTGCCGCATCGTGAAATCGGGCGTGATGAACAGGTTCACGGATTGTGCCTGGTCGATGTGGCGCTGCCGGACGGAGGCCGCATCGACCACCCAGTTCTGGTCGATCGTATGGGCGCCCTTGTAGAGCCAGTAGGTCAGCGGATGCAGGTCGGGCGCCACGCGCGGCACGATGATGCCCTTCTTCTCCTCGAGCCAGTAACGGTTCATGACCGGATCGACGGCCGCCGTCGTGCCGGCGATCACGCTGGTGGTGCCGGTCGGCGCGATGGCCATCAGATAGCCGTTGCGCATGCCGTCCACGGCCACCTGCGCCCGAAGCGCCTGCCAGGCGGGGGAATCGTACCCGCGCTTGTCGAAGTATGCGCCGGTCTGCCAATCGGAGCCGTCGAACAGCGGGTACGGCCCCTTTTCCGCCGCCAGCTCGCAGCTGGCGCGGATGGCGATGCGGTTGATGCGCTCATAGAGCGCGTCCGCAAAGGCGAGGTGCGCGGGCGACTCCCAGGCGATGCCCCGCTTGGCCAGCAGATGGTGGTATCCGCTCGAGCCAAGACCGATGGGCCGGTAGCGACGGTTCGTGATGCGGGCGTACGGCACGGGGTAATAGTTGAGCTCCAGCACGTTGTCGAGGGCCCGGATGACGGCGGGGACGACCTCGCCGAGTTCCCCGTCGTCCCCGTCGGAGCCGGGATCGGTCCCCACCTCGAGGTTGCCGAGCACCAGCGACGCCAGGTTGCAGACAACAAAATCCCCGGCCTTTGTGCGCGTCACGACAACCGTTTCCCCCTCCGCCTCCACGACCTCCTGGGATACGCTTTCGATGGCGGACATGTTCTGGGCGATCTCCGTGCACAGGTTCGAGGCGTAGATCATCCCCGCGTGCGCGTTCGGGTTGGCCCGGTTCACGACGTCGCGGTTGAAGGCGAACGGCGTGCCGGTCTCCACGACACTCTTGAGGATGAGCCGCACGAGGTCGCGCACGGCGATCGTCCGCTTGGTGATGGCCGGATCCGCGACACACTCGCGGTACCGCCGCTCCCATTCGTCTCCCCAGAAGTCCTCGAGGCAGTACCCGCGCGCCTTCTCGATCTCATGCGGACACATCAGGTGCCAGGTGGCGTCCATGTCGTCGCGCGCCAGCTGCCAGAACAGGTCCGGGTAGCATACGGCCGGAAACACGTCGTGCGCCTTGAGCCGGTCGTCGCCGTTGTTCGTCTTCATCTGCAGGAACTCGGGCAGGGCGCGGTGCCAGGCGTCGAGATAGACGGCCACCGCCCCCTGCCGCACGCCCAGCTGGTCGACGGCGACCGCCGTGTCGTTGGCCAGCTTGATCCAGCGCATCACCCCGCCGGCCGCTCCCTTGAAGCCGCGGATGTCGGAACCCACGGCCCTCACCTTGCCGAAATACAGGCCCATGCCGCCGCCGAACTTCGACACCTGCGAGAAGTTCGCGATGGATCGGTAGATGCCGTCGAGCGCATCGGGCACGGTGTCGATGAAGCAGGAGGAGAGCTGGTGGTAAGGTTTTCTGGCGTTGGACATCGTCGGTGTCGCCATGGTCACCTTGAGCCGGCTGAGCATGTCGTAGAAGCGCTTCGCCCAGTGCAGGCGGTTCCTCCCCTCGGGAATCGCCAGGTGCATCGCGATGCCGAGGAACATCTCCTGCGGGGTTTCAAGCACGCGATTGTCGCCGTCACGGATGAGATAGCGCTTGATGAGCAGGTCCAGACTCGAGTAGGTCAGCAGTTCGTCCCGATCGTCGTCCAGGAGCGCGGCAAGCTGCTCGAGCTCGGCATCGTCATACGCCTCGCGCATGTAGGCGCCGTACAGGCCCTCGCGCGTCAGGTGGCGCACCTTGTCGGGAAAACCGCGCAGGTCGAGCCGTTGCATCTCCTGGGTGATGTCGCGCCTGAGCCCGACAGCGAGGAAGGCTGACGCCGCGTATTCCCAGCGGGGCGATTCCTTGCTGGTGAGCTCGAGCGCGGCGCGCGACAGGGCGCGGATCGCTTCCGGCTCCGTCATGCCGGACTTGTGGAAGGACTGGAACTTGTGAAGCAGCTGTTCGGCACCATAGAGCGACGGGTCCCATTCCCGCTGCACGCGGCGGATGACACCCAGGCAGGCAAGCCCGTCCGGGCTCCCCGCATCCGGCAGCAATGCGGCGAAGCGGGCCAGCTGCTCGCGGAACGTCTGGTGGCGTGTGCGGTACAGGATGAAGCTGCGGACCGCCTTGTGCTGCTGGAACCCGATGAGGCCGGCTTCCACGCGGTCCTGGATTTCCTCGACCGTCAGCGGATCGCCTGCATCCGAACGTTCGCGCGCCTCACCGGCGATGGCTGCGATGATCGCGTCCACCTGCCCGGGCACGGCGGCCTCCGTGGTGCTGGCATGGGCGGCAAGTATGGCGCGGCGGATCTTGTCGGGGGAAAAAGGGGCTTCCAGCCCGTTTCGCTTGCGGATGGTCATGCGGTGTCTCCTTCGTACGTGGTACAAGATATGGTATCAGTACCCTGCCACGAGAGGATCGTACCACCAGATATGGAACCGTTCAAGTTGCCATGGCATCCGGGCCGGCGACACCGCCGCGGAACCCGGCCGTGCCAGCCCTGCGAGGCCGGATGGACCCAAAACGAAAAGCATGGTTTCCATCTGCACGATTCTGTCATATGATGCAGGAAGGCGTACGGCCCGCATGCGGGCATGGCACACAATGACCGGATGCATGACGCATCCGGAACAAAGGAGCGGCCCTTGGAAAGAAGTCTGAAAACCCTGACCAAACTGGTCACATCCTCGTTCGGCATCAGCCTGTTCATCATCGGCGGCGGCTATGTGGCCATCCCGATGCTGCAGCGCAGGTTTGTCGACGAACTGCAGTGGATCGGGAAAGAGGAAATGTCCGACCTCGTGGCGATCGCGCAGGCGGCACCAGGCGCCATCGCCGTCAACTCCGCCCTCTCGGTCGGGTATCGGGTGGCCGGCGTGCCCGGCGCGATCTGCACCCTGCTGGGCACCGTGGCGCCACCGCTGCTGATCATCTCCGTCCTGCAGGTCTTTTATGCGGCGTTCATCGGCAACCCTGTCGTCGCCGCGGTCTTTCGCGGCATGAATGCAGCCGTCGCGGCCATTATGGTCGATGTCGTGATCAAGATGGGCAAGGACGCCCGCAAGGGCCTCGCCCGCTTCGGTCTGCCCCTGATGGCGATCGCCTTCGCACTGGCATTCCTGCTGCGCGTGAATCCGGCGTTCATCGTGCTGGCGGGTATCGCCGCCGGCCTTGCGCCGGCGGGCCTGCGTGTCCTGCGGAACCGGCGCAAGGCCGCTGGTGCCGCCGCCCCCGCCACAGGAAAAGCTGCGGACCCGGATAACCGCGCCGACCCCGATGCCGGTGACGGTGCAGAAAACAGCAACCAGGAGGATCGGTCATGACGATGCTGCTTTCCCTGTTCCTGCGCTTCTGCCAGATCGGCATCCTCGGGTTCGGCGGCGGCTACGCGATCCTGCCGTTGATCGAGGAGGTCACGGTACATGCCGAGGGATGGCTGACACAGACCGAGTTCACCAACCTTGTCACCATCAGCCAGCTGACACCCGGCCCCATCCTGCTCAATTCAGCCACCTTCGTCGGCACGAAGATGGCCGGTGTCCCGGGTGGCCTTGTCGCCACACTCGGATCGGTCACGCCATCGTTCTTCCTGATCCTGATCCTGTCGATGCTGTATTACCGATACCGGAACCTGGACGCCATCAAAGGCATGCTGCGCGTGCTCAAACCCGCCGTAGTGGGCCTGATCGCCTCCGCGGGCGCCGCCATCCTGATGACCGTGCTGTTTCCGACGGTCGCCGGCGGGTGGCGTGCCATCACGGGCATCGGCCAGTTCGACTTCATCGGCCTGGCGCTTGCCGCCGGCGCTTATGCCGCCATTGCGCGCTTCAAGGTCAACCCGATGCTCGTCATCGCTGTCGGCGGCGTGATCGGCGGCATACTGTACAGCCTGGTGTGAAACAGCGCAGGGCCGTCCGCGAGGCGGTCAGGGCCGTGAAGGACCCGCATCGGAGGAAACGCGGATGGATGCATTCCGGGAAACCCTGCTGACGGCGACGCAGCCGCTGCCCGTCGATGCCTTTCTGCTGGCCGGCAAGGGCGCCACGTTCTCCTACGGCGCGCACCATCACGAATACGTCGAACTCCTGTACGCCCTCGAGGGCGGCATCCAGCTCGTGTCGGACGCGGGTGGTCTTCACGCCGCCGCCGGCGACCTGGTGGTCTTCGGAGCGGGCACGCCGCATGCGATCACCGGCATGGCAGGTCGAGACAGCCGCGTGCTGGTGATCCAGTTCCTGCCCGACCTGCTGGAGGGCACATCCGGACAGGATCCCGCACGGCGGCATCTGTACACGTTCCTGCACCCGACGCATGCGCGGACGGACCTGCACCGCGGGCTGCGCGAACGCCTGCCCGCATGGCACGACCTGGTGTGGGAGCTGTACGGGGAGATCGCGAACAGGCGCCCCGGGTACGAGCTTCAGGTGCGCAGCTGCCTGTATCGGATGATCGTGCTGCTGTTCCGGGAAGGCCTGCTGGGCGGAGACGACATGCTGCCGGACGGCTCAGTCCTGGAGCGGCTTCTCCCGCTGATCGACTGGCTCGGCGCCCACTTTCGCGAACCGGTGAACCTCGCGGCGGCCGCCGGGCGGATGAACCTCAGCTACGCCTACATGTCGCGCCTGTTCCGTCGCGCAACCGGCCGCTCGTTCCGCACCTATGTCGAGCATGTGCGCCTATGCGAGGCGGAACGTTGGATCCGTTCGGGACGGTGCGACATCACACAGGCCGCACTGGAGGCAGGGTTCGGCAGCGCCTCGGCATTCGCGCGCGCATACCGCAGGGTGCGGGGGACGGCACCGGGCACCCTGCTGCGGCAGCCGGCGCCTCCCCAGGCGGCAGAAGGACGTGGCTCCGCACCGCCGTGAATCCGGTCCATTCCCGCTTCGGCGCAGCAAGGCGCCGCTTCGGTCCGGCCATGCTGCCGCTTGGTCAGGTACCGCATCGGCACGGCCATGCCGCGCATCGTCTCGATCCGGCAGTGCCCGGCCCGGCCATGCCGTGCCCCGGCACGGGCATACACCGCTACAGCTCGGGCCACGCGCCAAAATGGCCGGCATCCACCCGCAGCCAGTCGCTCTCGAGCCTGCACACCAGGCGTGCGTTGTTGTACGCCATCTGCAGCGTCAGGATCGTATGCCCCAGATAATTGCCGTTCTCCAGCCGTTCCACGACAAGCGCGACATCGGCCTGGTCGTCGTCGACCAGGGACAGGGGCAGCAGCAGCGACATGATGTTCCGAACCGGATAGTACATGGGAATGGCGGTCTTGTAATTCCAGCGCACCCGCTTCAGCGCGATGGCCACCGCCTCCTTGAACCGGCCGATCAACCGGCGGTAATACCGCATGTCGGCCCGGATGCGCGCGGCCAGTTCCGCATGGTACTGATCGGCGCTCACGCCCCGCTCGTAGGGCGTGCTGCGGATGAACGCGGCCAGATCGCTGTCGGAGGTGCAGTACTCGAGCAGGTAGCTCTTCGGCAGGCGGTCCACATTTTCCAGCAGGATGTGCTCGTAATCCATGATGGGCTCTGGCGCGCCGATGTCGTAGAACATGTCATGAAGGCTCCGGAAGTACACCGCGGGCTCCGGCAGCGGATTGAAGGATGCGACAAGCCGCTTCCCGGCCGCGTCCTCGCCGGCGATGCAGAACCCGTTCAGCTTCCATTTCTGAACGAAGTTCTGGCTGTGGTTCGGCTCGAACAGCGCATAGATCGGCTCGTACCGGTGGTCGACCAGGCCGGTGTGGAACGCGGCGATGCCGTGCTCCGGGTCCTCGCAGACCTTTCCCTCGCGCCGCAGCCGGACAAAGGTGTACTTGAGGTAGCTCAGCAGGATCGCGCTGTCCTCGTCGGTACTGCCAGGCACGTTCCAGACCTCCGGCAGGGCGATGCGGGCCAGGTCGGCCAGCATGGTCGGAATGTGCACCAGATAGGCCCAGCGGGTCAGTTCGTTGCCCGGATGCGCGGCCAACGGCCCATTCGCTTTTCTGGCGGGAAGCGGCTTGCGTTCAGGTGCCGACGCGGGCGACGCCGAGCTCTCCGCGGCATCGGACGCCATGGCCGCTCCGGATGGCACGGCCGCTTCGATGGCCGTATCGACAGACGATGCCACGGTGGCTTCCGCGGGGTCCTCATGCTGCGACGTTTCGCCATCGGCCGGCTTGATCCAGCGGGCGAACGCCACCGGCGGTGTGAACGAGCTGTCAAGCCAGAGCGAAATGGCGTCGGGATACTCCTGCAGCGCCATGGACAGCTTCGGCCAGCCCAGCGCCTTGTAATCCACGCCCTTGTCCCGAAGCAGCGAACCGATGTCCGCGAGCTTTGCGATGCCGTTCGCATCCGCCGCCTGCTGGATGCATTCACCCAGCACGGTCTCGATGTTCCGATTCATGTCGCTCCCCCTTTGTTCCGGTCTGTCGTCGGATTTTACCATATCACGTGCGGCAATCGCTTCGCAAGAAACGGGCGCAATCAGACCGGACAGGACAAAAACTGTATCGCCCGTGGCAAAAATGCGCTTTCGCCGAAACGATCCATTTGACACAATGACCGTAAGAACGGCCCCGGAGCCATCCGATGCGATGAAGAAACACGGCGGGGCCGCGGGAGGACCGCATGCAGCAGCCGACAGACATGACCGGCAGGATGTGGGCATCACCTGCCGGGGGCACCTTGCCCTCCGCCCATGACGAAAGGGTGCTGGCCGGGGGCTGGCACCTGTTCGAATCCCCGCTGGACAGCCCCCCCGATCCCGCCCGGCTGACTCGTTCGGGCTGGGATGCCGGCACGGACTGTTCGCCGCCCGAACGCACGGGCTATGCGGTCACCCTGCCCTGCGACGTGCATGTGCCGCTGATCGAGGCGGGACGCATCCCCGAGCCGCTCGAGGGGTTGAACACCGATGCCTGCGCATGGGTCGAGGACCGGGCCTGGTGGTTCGTCAACCGGTTCGAGGCGGATGCGGCCTTGTTGGATGCCGATCGCGTGGTGCTGTCGCTTGACCGCATGGACACGGTGGCGGACATCTTCCTCAACGACCGGCCGCTCGGCCGCCACCGCAACGCGTTCCGCCCGTTTGTGCAGGATGTCCTGCCGCTGTTGAAAACAGGCGAAAACTGCCTGAAGATCCGGATCACCTCCGGCCAGGAAACCGTGGACGAGCGGGAACTCGAATCCATCAGGCCCTTCGTGTGCATGGAGGGCGACCGGAGCCCCCGGCCGGATCATCCGCGCGGGGACTGGCGCCGAGCCGGGTTGCGCAAGCCACAGTACGTGTTCGGATGGGACTGGGGCCCCCGGCTGGCCACCTGTGGTCTGGGCGGGCCGGTCCGCCTTGTCGCGGAACGGCTGCTGGCCATCCGCTCCGTGCATGTCCGCACCCTGGCGATCGACTGGCTGCCCGCCGGGCCATCCGGCATCCGGCCGCCGGCGGCGGCGCATGTGACGATCGCCGCGGAGGTGGACGCTTTCCCGCTGCTTTCCACCTGCGAGGCGGTGTTGCGCATCCGGATGGCCCAGGCGGGTGCGCCGGTGTGCGACATCGAACGGCGCGTTTGCCTGCGGTCGGGCTGGAACCGGCTCGAGATCCCGGTCAGGATCGACCGGCCACAGCTGTGGTGGCCGAACGGCATGGGGACACCCAGTCTGTACGAGGCTGCCGTCTCGGTGGCCGCACAACTGTCAGGGCCTTCACGGGGTTCACGGTTCCCGTGTGCGGTTGCGCACCATGAGCCGGTGCGTTTCGGCATTCGGACCATCGCCATCGACGATTCGCCGATCGCTGACGTGGATCCCGCGTCTCCTGCAAATCCCGGATCAACCGCCTCCCCTGGCGCCGGGCCGGACGGCAGCGCCGAGACCGAGCGACTGTTCGCGCTGCAGATCAACGGGGAAGCCGTTTTCTGCAAGGGCGGCAACTGGATCCCGTCCGATTCCCTCTATCTGCGGATCCCGGATGACAAGTACCGCACGCTGGTGGCGGAGGCCGCCCGCTCGGGCTACAACATGCTCCGAATCTGGGGAGGCGGCTTCTATGAGACCGACCTGTTCCACGACCTGTGCGATGAAGCCGGCATCCTGATCTGGCAGGACCTGATGTTCGCCTGTTCCGCCTTTCCCGACCATCTTGCCTGGTTCCGCGAGGAATGCGCCGCCGAGATCGCCCACCAGGTCATCCGCCTGCGCAATCATCCCGGATTGGTTTTGTGGAGCGGCAACAACGAGATCCACAGCGCATACGACGGCTGGTGGGAGGGTTCGGACGTCCTCCTGCCTTTCGGTGGCATGCGGATCTGGAATGACATCGCACCACGGCTGCTGCACCAGTACTCGCCGGACACGCCGTACTGGAACAGCTCCCCCTATGGCGGCCTGCGGCCGGACAGTCCGGCGGCGGGCGACGTGCACCACTGGAGCGCGTGCATGATGAATCCGGATGTGGAAAAGCGCATCGAGCCCACCGCTTTCGACAAGGTGACGGCCAAGTTCGTATCCGAATACGGGTACGTCGGACCCTGCCGGCTTGCCTCCATCGAACGCTACCACGGCGGGGAGCCGGTGGTGCGCGACAGCCCGGTATGGCGCGATCACAACAACGGTTTCGAGAAGGATACCGTGCTGGCCGGCATCAACAAGCACTACCGCGATCCGGAAGGCATGGACCTTGACGCCTACCTGCTGTATGCCGGGCTGTGCCAGGGCATGATGTACGGGTACTCGCTCGAGGCGCTCCGGGCAAAGCCGCACTGCGCCGGCGCCATCTACTGGATGTACAACGACACCTGGGGCGAGACCGGGTGGACGACCATCGACTATTACCTGCAGCGCAAGATCTCGTTCCCGTTCGTGCGCCGCGCCTTCGCCCAGGTCAAGCTCATCCTGCGGCCCTGTGGTTCCGAATACGCCGTGACGGGCATCAACGAAACCGATCGACCGGTATCCGTGCGCCTTGCCTATGGCTTTGTCCGGTTCGACGGCAGCCATGGTCCATTGCCGGAACGGGATGTCCATCTGCCTGCCCGTTCCCGGCGCGTGCTCTTCCGCTTCCGGCTTCCCGACGCCTGCGGCATCGATCATCTCGGACTGCCAGCCGTTTTCCAGGTTCCGGACAAGGACGACGCGCTGCCGTCACTCCTGCCGGCGACCTGGAGCCACGGCTCCTTCCGATCCTGGCAGCTGGCGGTGCCGGACCTGTCCATCGGGGACATAGCCATCCGTGATGGCCAGGCCGCATTCAGCGTCCGCGCCAATGTCTTCGCGCACGCGGTCCATTTCGGGCTTGATCCGCGGGTCATGCTGTCGGACGAGTACTTCGACCTGCTGCCGGGGGAAAGCCGCCGCATCGTCGTCGAGGGCGGTCATGCGTTCCTGCCGGCGTCGCTGCCGGATCCCCGGTCGATCTTCCCGGCAGCAGCCCGGGCTGCTGCACCGGAATGAATGTTTACGGTATACTCATGTGTGGAAAGTAGTTCACCGAACACCATTCGCAAGCGAAAAGGAGATGCACCCATGAAGCGTTATGTATGTTCCATCTGCGGTTATGTCCATTTTGGCGATGCCCCTCCGGAAAAGTGCCCCCAGTGCAAGGCGCCCGCCTCGAAGTTCGTGGAACAGGCGGAGTCTTCCCTCAAGTGGGCGGACGAGCACCGCATCGGCGTGGCGAAGGATGTCGATCCGGAGATCCTCGAGGGGCTGCGCGCCAACTTTACGGGTGAATGCACGGAAGTGGGCATGTACCTGGCCATGTCGCGTCAGGCGGATCGGGAAGGCTACCCGGAGATCGCGGAAGCCTACAAGCGCATCGCATTCGAGGAGGCCGACCACGCCGCCCGCTTTGCGGAGCTGCTCGGCGAGGTGGTCCACGCCGACACCAAGAAGAACCTGCAGCTGCGCGTGGATGCCGAGTTCGGCGCCTGCGAGGGCAAGAAGGCCATCGCGACGAAGGCCAAGCAGCTCAACTACGACGCCATCCATGACACCGTGCATGAGATGTGCAAGGACGAGGCCCGTCACGGCGCCGCGTTCAAGGGACTGCTCGACCGGTACTTCAAGTGAACCGGCGCTTTCCGGGAACCGGAAGCAAAGGGGGCTGCCGGCATGCGGCAGTCCCCCTTTCCGTGTTCAATCCGCGAACTCACCTCTCATCGAGACGCCGGTCCTGTGTCCTGCCCCCTAGATCATATGCCCCATCTGCTCGCGCTTCGTATCCATGTAGAAACGGTTCACATGGTTCGGATCAATGAGGATCGGCACGCGTTCCACCACCTCGAGCCCAAAGCCCGAGAGCCCGACAATTTTCGTGGGATTGTTCGTCAACAGACGGATCTTCCGAATGCCGAGCTCGCGCAGGATCTGGGCGCCCACGCCGTAATCGCGCAGGTCGGGTGCGAATCCGAGCAGCACATTCGCCTCGACGGTATCCTTCCCGTCATCCTGCAGCTCATAGGCACGAATCTTGTTGACCAGGCCGATGCCGCGTCCTTCCTGCCGCATGTAGACAACGGCACCCCGGCCCTCGGCGGCGACCTGCCGCAGCGCGGCCGCCAGCTGTTCGCCGCAGTCGCACCGCAACGAATGGAACGCGTCGCCCGTGAGGCATTCGCTGTGCACCCGCAGCAAGACCGGCTGACCGTCCGTAAAGTCGCCCATTGTCAGCGCGACATGGTGCTCGCCCGTCATTTCGTTCTCGAACGCGTGGATGGTGAATTCCCCGTACTCGGTGGGCATGTTGGCAACCGCCGCCTCGCGGATGGTGCTGCCCTGCTCGCGCCGCACCGCGATCAGCTCCTCGACGGGCACCACGAGCGGGTCGGGGTCGGACGCCTTCCATGCCGCCAGGAGATCCGCACAGGCGGTACCCGCCTCCGCGAGCGGCACGTAGGCCGCAACCGGCGGCAATCCGGCCAGGGAAGCCAGGTCTGCGGCGATCTCCGGTGCGCCGACCCGACGCAGCAGACCGCCCCGCAAGGCCGTCACGACCTTGTCCTGCGGTGTTTCCGCCGGCAAGGGCCGGTTCCAGTCGGCACGCACCGCGATGCGCAGCAGCGGTTCCGCGGTTCCGTTGAACAGGCCAGGGAGATCCGCGTCGAGCGCCTCGACGGTTCGTATGAGCAATCCTCCGCAATAATTGTCCGCTTCCGGCGCGAAGGGCTGCGTATCACTGACAAGAATGACCGCTCCGTTGCGGAAGCGGCTGAATACCTGCATCAGATCCATGTGTGCCTCTCCTTTCGTGGATCGGTGCCCCCAATCTGGACACCACATGCTTTGATTACCCGGGAAAGGGTTCGTTCAAGCGCATCAGCGCGAAAGAGAACAACACATGTGCGGCGCTGCAACTGCGGGATCATGTCCACAGGGCGATGCATGCGCTCCGGACCGCACGCTTGGAGGTATCCCATGTCAAGACAGGACGGCATGGCGGCAATCCATCTCGAGATGCCCGACAGGGTGCCGCGCACGGAGTATTCGGCCGAGAGTCACTGGCCGCTGGTATCCAGGGTGACGGGCATGACCGTCACCGAAAACAGCCCGGAGGCGGAGCGTTCCCGTGCCGCCGCGGCGTTCCGCCGGGCCTGGGAGTACGACTTCAACTGGAGCATCCGCATCCACAACGGGATCTTCGGTGACAAGCGCACCACGATGGGGCATGCGAAATACGCCGCCGGTGGCGTGGACTTCGATGCGGAAGTCCACCTGCTCTACGAGGATCCGGAGGATGCGTTCGGCTTCGATCCCTGGACGTTGTACGGCCCGGTCGACCATGCCGCCGAGGTGGCCGCCTTCAACCGGCACTATGCCGACAATGCCGCGGCGGATCCCGATGCCGTGGCGATGACCGGCATCTACACCACCTGCATGTCCGGCCTGATCGAGGTGTTCGGCTGGGACACGCTGCTGTGTGCGGCCGGCATCGACGCCGCCGGCTTCGGCGAGGTCGCCAACCGCTACTGCGACTGGATGGCCCAGTATTTCCGCGCCCTGGCGGACTCGGACGCGCCGGTCGTGATGATCCACGACGACATCGTCTGGACCAGCGGCGCCTTCCTTCACCCGGACTGGTACCGGAAATACATCTTCCCGAACTACCGGAGGCTGTTCGCGCCGGTCATCGAAAGCGGCAAAAAAATCATGTACACCAGCGATGGCAACTACACCGCATTCATCGACGACATTGCCGCCTGCGGTGTGAACGGCTTCGTGATGGAGCCGACCACCGACATGGCGTACATCGCGCAGAAGTACGGCCGGACACACGCCTTCGTCGGCAACGCCGACACCCGCATCCTGCTCTCCGGCACGCGCGAGGAGATTGAAGCCGAGGTGAGGCGGTGCATGGACATCGGCAAGTCCTGCCCGGGCTTTTTCATGGCCGTGGGCAATCACATTCCGTCGAACACGCCGGTCGAGAACGCGTTGATCTATCAGGAGGCATACCTCAGGCATGCGCGCCGGTGACACGGCGCAAGGGGCCATGCTAAAACGCCATGCGACGCCAGTTGCCCGGCTTAGTCCCTTCCGGTATGCCAAGCAGCTCCTTGGCTGTTTTCACATAATACCGATACAGCTCAAGCGGTGTGCCATTGGGAATGCGATGGTCCAGTCCGAAGGCCGTGCCGCGCCGCATCATGGGCTGAAGCTTGTACTCCAGTTCCCGCAGAATGGCTGTTTTGTCTTGCCGGAGCACATGCTTGTCGATGCCGCCCTTGATGGCGAAGAGCTCTCCGTATTGGTTTCTCAGTGCGACAGGATCCATGCCGGCCGCCGGCTCACACGGATAAAAGCAGTTGACGCCTGCCCGAATGAAATTCGGGATGACGGCGTTCATGTTCCCATCGCTGTCCTGGGAGAACAACCGTACGCCATGCTTTCGGCAGACATCCCACACCTTGCGGTAATAGGGAACCAGGAATTCGTCCACCTGTCTGGGACCAAACAGAGGACCCGATTTCCCCGCCATGTCTTCATGCACATGGAGGATGTCCACCTGTACCTTGTCCAGAACCCGCTCCAGCACCTTCAACGTGGTGTCGGCGCAGGTTTCCAGCATGTCTTTGACCATGTCCGGTTCATCCGCGCAAGCGAAGCACAGCGCCTCTTCTCCCATGAGCTCGCGCGGGGTGTCGAAACCGCCGGGCAAGGCTGCCAGCACAAGACCACCCCTGTTTCGGACAGCGCAGGCGTCCGCCACCTGCGCCGCATGGACGCGTTCCTCCCGGAACTGGTAAAAGGGTTTCCATTTTTCCCAGTCATTCGTTGTGGATACCGGGTGGTTCAAGGGGAGCGGCAATGTGGCTGCGCGTTTGATGAGCTTCATGGTTCTGCCGAGTCCGTCCCTTGTGATGCGGACAAGACCGTCTTCCGACAAGACCACCTCGGGAGGAAGCCCGAAAGCACCCGTAACACCGCCGCACCAGACGGTTTCCACCCAGTCGAAATCAAAGGCGGTCAACGCCAGCTCTTCTTCCGTTGCACCTTGTGCGAGCCATTCCTCCGGAAGACCTACCAGCGGTCCGAACATCTCTGTCAACATCGGGCGTGTCATCCCGCCAAACGTCATCAAGTCCACATACTGCTCCCGAGTCCACTGCATGTGCCATTCCTCCCGACTCGCGGCGTGTGTTGCTGTCCTGTCGCACGATTCCCGGATCAGCATCGTCGCATGTTTCCCGGATCAGCATCATTGTATCCGCACAAGAGGCTTGCAGCCATGGAGAAAAGAGTATAGCATGGACAAAACCGACTCAATACACATTTCTTGTTCGATTGAATGCCGATTCAGGAGTCTTTCCCATGCATATACCCGACATTCATATGGTTGGCAAACGTACCTGTGACCCCTCCTCCTGGCGAATTCCCTGGAGAGCCCTCCCGGACTGGGAATGGGTGCTGGTGGAGGAGGGAGAGGGAACGGTCTGGACAGAAACCGGCCGGCATCCTGTATCCAGGGGCAGCATGATGCTTTTCCCTCCAGGTTTGCGACATCGCATCGAGACATCGCGGGATAAACCAATGCGCTTTTCCTTTGTCCATTTCGATGCGGAAGATTGTTTGGGCCTGTGTCCGCCAGGATCCGGCCAAACGGTGAAGACGTTGCTGTACCAGCATGTTCCCGTGTTGCATGTCCATGCGTTTGATCGTTTCCAGAAGCTCGCGGAACAGTTTCTGCAGGCGCAACACAGAATCGGTACTGCCAGAACGGTCCTTCTTGGCGCCTTGCAGCTGGCATGGTTTGTGCTGGTGATGGAGCAGCTGACAAAAGGCGCACAGGGACACGCCTCGATGCAGCGGCTGGAACAACTGCGCCGGGCCATCAGCGCCGACCTGGCCGCCGAGTGGCAACTGCCTGCCATGGCCGCCTGCTGTGATGTCTGTCCGGACACATTGGCGCGGGATGTGATGGATTGCACGGGAGAACGTCCCACCTGGTTCCGCGATCGCATCCGGATGGAAGAAGCCAAGCGCATGCTGGCGGAAACCGATCTGCCCATCCAGACGGTTCTGGACAGATGCGGGTGGCCGGATCCTTTTTATGGAAGCCGCAGATTCAGACAGCTGGCCGGCGTTCCGCCGACGGTCTGGCGGAGCCGATATGGCTGAACGCCGCGCAATCGTCTATCCGGGATATGGCTGCAATGGAGGCCGGGGATGCTCATCATTGGGCGATGCGCGCATGGCGCTGCGCCACAGTAAAGGCAGAAGCCATGTGTGCGCGCCTGTCAACGCGCAATCAGCTCCTCCCGAATGCATGCTCCCCGCTTTCAATGCGGCAGGCAGGCACGCCTGCAGTATTCCGCCAGCAGCCGCACATACAGCCGGTAATCCTCCAGCGATACGGCCGGCGGCGTCTGGTGGTCGACCGACGGAATGAAGCCGCCCGTCCGCATCACCGGCAGCAGACGCTCGAATTCCGCGCGCATGGCCGTCTCGCCCCGGTGCATGACCGTCTTGTCGAACCCGCCGATGAGCCGGAAGTCCGGATGCTCAGCCCGGATCACCGCCACATCCACGCCGGACTGCGCCTCCAGGGGCAGGACGCCCCGGATGCCGGCCGCCTTCAGCCAGGGAATCATCGGATCCACCCGGCCGTCGGTATCCACCATTGGCAGGGTCCCCATTGCCTCGACCAGGGGCACGACCTGCCGGTAATACGGCAGCAGGAACGTGTCGAACTGCTCCCTCGACAGCATGGGGCCCTGATTGTAGGACATGTCTTCGGCAAACGTCATGAAATCGGGGGACAACACCGCGCGCACCTCATCGAGCACGCGCAGGTGAAAGGCCGTCAGGTCGCGGTTCATGCGGTGCATGAGCGCCGGTTCGTCGAAGAAGGCGTACAGGTGGTTTTCTATGCCGAACAGGGTGCGCGGGAACCAGAAGTAGCCCTCGAGCGTGAGCCAGACGACCGCATCGCCGCGCGCCTGCATTTCCCTGAGCGCCAGCAGCCGGTGGCGGATGCGCGAGACGGCATCCTCAGGATACAGGTGTGGCAGCAGCGCCTCATACGAGGCTTCATCCGTTACGGGGCCCATGCCGTGGGGCATCGCCGGAAACCCGTCCCCGCGGGGTGAAATCCAGAACTGGCGCTGGAAATCAAGTCCCAGGCGCTCCCGGAGCGCCTCCCAATCGCCGTCTGCCGACAAGCCCTCGGCTTGCCACCGGTGGATCGTCTTGTCCCACCAGCTCGCCCATTCCAGCAGGGGGAGGCGGTCTGACGGCAGGTGGAAGTGCAGTGTGCCCATGAATCGTTCGCGGTTGGTCATGTCGGTGCTCCTCTCCGGACAGGCACCATCCGCCCGTGCCCTGGGTCCGGCATGTCCGTCACACTCATCATGACAAAGACGGGCAAGCGGCGGAAGCGACAAAAAAGGCAGAAATCCGCACAAAACGAACCGCGGGTGAGTTGCGCCGCGTGCGCCGCAACCCCGCCTGGCTGCCCAGGTTGTCTAGGATTTGTATCCGGGCAGGGCGCTACCCCCGTTTCCCCAGCTGACGACGGTAGGCGGACGGGGTCACGCCAACCATCTGCCGAAACAGCCTTGAGAAATAGTTGGCATCCGGAACGCCCACACGGCCGGCCACCTCGGCAACCGTCAGCTCCGCCTGGGCAAGGAGCTCCTGGGCCATGGCGACACGGCGCCGGTTGATGTACTCAAGCGGCGAGAGACCGGTTGTCTCGCGGAAGCGTTTTCGGAAATGTCCGGGAGACACATAGCAGCGCGCCGCAAGATCGTCGAGTGAAACCGGCTCGGCCATATGGCTGTCGATGTGCGCCACGGCATCCGCCAGCAGGTTGCGCCGCGCGTCGAACAGGGTGGCGGATGCCGGACGGTTCTGCGGCCAGGCGCGGGCGATCCGCACCAGCAGCAGCATGAGCAGCGCCTTGCGCGCCGCGGCATGTGCGGCGGGGGCTGCCGTGCATTCCCGCACCATGTCCAGCCAGATCCGTTCCATGGCTTCCGCCTCGGCCCGATCGAGATGGAGGATCTCCTGCCGTCCCGTCTCCTCCCGGTAGAACGGCTCCAGCACGAGGAGGTTCTCCAGTGCCGGTTCCGTTTGCAGCCGCTCCCAGTCATCCCCGAGTCCCGAAGGCAGAAACAGGCAGTTGTATATCGTCGTTTCTCCCTCGATGCGGTATGCGTGCTCCTCACCCGGCGCAATGACAAACAGGTCGCCCGGCACCAGCCGCACCTCGACCCCCTGCCAGGCGTGCAGGCAGGAACCGCGCATGACCAGGGAAATCTCGATAAAATCATGCCGGTGTGCGGGAACGGACTGACCGCCGGTCCACCGCATCGCATGGATGCCCCATGCGCCGGGCAGGATCGGATCGGATGACGGTTGCTCGGCTTCGGCCTGCCGGATGGTGCCCATGACGCTTCCCCCTTGCGGATTACGCCTCCATCATACCCCATGCGGCCACAGCCGGAAAAGAAGCAGATCACACCGCCACACAACCGCCACAGGCCATCGCAATATTTTCAAGCATGCAGGTCATTGATGATGTACAATAGAGATGGACCCCACCCATCAGACCAAGGGAGCATATCGCGTGAAACGTCAGCAACCCAACTTTCCGCCCATGCAAACAATCGACGATATCGGCGATTGGACAATCCCCGCCCTTTTTCGTAACAGTACGACGAAATTCGCGGATCTTCACGCTCTTTCCATCGTCGGCAAGACACCGCTGACGTACCGCGACCTGCTGTCTGAGACCCGCCGCTATGCCACCCTTCTGGCCCGGTCCGGCGTCGGGAAGGGCGACAAGGTTGCCATTCTGGCCCCGAGCTCACCCCAATGGGGCATCGCCTACTTCGCCATCGTGTGTCTGGGCGCCATTGCGGTCCCCATGCTGCCGGACTTCAACAAGGCCGAGGCGCTGGGCGTGCTGCGTCACTCGGAAGCCTGCTTCGCGTTTGTCGCGAAAAGCCATCAGGAGAAAATCCAGGACTGCGATGCCGCCGTGCGGACCATCTGCCTGCTGGAAACCTGCGAGCCGATTCGCGGCACATTCCCGGAAGCCGAACCCGACGCCACCCCCTTCGACCTGTTTGGCACCCCGGTGACCGGGGATGATTCCGCTTCGATCATCTACACCTCCGGCACCACCGGCACGCCCAAGGGTGTGGAGCTGAGCCACCGGAATTTCGTGTTCATGGCCTTCGCATCGGGCAGGATCCATCCCATCCATCCCGGATATGTGTTCCTGTCCATCCTGCCGATGTCGCATGTCTATGAATTCGCCATCGGGTTCCTGTTCCCGATGCTGCAGGGCTGTCACGTGTGCTACCTTGGCCGGGCGGTGGCGGTTTCGAGCCTGCTGCCGGCGCTGAAGGCCGTGCAGCCCCACATCATGCTCAGCGTGCCGGCCGTCATGGAGAAGATCTACAAGAACAAGATCGTGCCGACCTTCGAAAAGAACCGCTTCATCTCGACCCTGTACAGGGTCCCGCCCATCCGGCGGCTGCTGCACCGGGTTGCTGGCCGGTCGCTGATGAAGACGTTCGGCGGGCGCATCAACTTTTTCGGACTCGGCGGCGCCAAGACGCAGCCCGATACCGAGCGTTTCCTCAAGGAAGCCCGGTTCCCGTATGCCATCGGCTACGGCCTGACGGAAACCTCGCCGCTCATCGCGGGCGCGAATCCGCAGCAGACCCGGCTGGGTTCCACAGGCCCCAAGACCGAGGGCACCGAGATGAAGCTCATCAACGTCGATCCGGAGACCGGTCTGGGTGAGATCGTTTCGAAGGGACCCCATGTCATGAAGGGCTACTACAAGAATGAGGAGCTCACCCGGAGTGTCTTTACAGAGGACGGTTTCATCAAGACCGGCGACATCGGTTCCATCGACAAGGATGGCTGGCTCTACATCAAGGGCCGGAACAAGAACGTCATCGTTGGGCCTTCCGGCGAGAACATCTACCCGGAGGACATCGAATTCGTGCTCAACCAGCACCCGCTGGTGCTCGAGTCGCTGGTCATCGAACGCGACAACCGGCTCATCGCCCTGGTCAAGCTCGATGAAAGCCTGCTCGCGCAGGGGCGCAGGGAGAAGGAGCACGCGGCCGGACTTGCCGTTCCGGATGCCGATGCCGCATCAACCGAGGCACACGGATACGCCAAGGCGCTTGCGGACATCCGCACGTACGTCAACTCCCAGGTGAACAAGTTTTCCCAGCTCAAGGCCATCGAACAGATCGCAGACCTGGAAAAGACCGCAACGCAGAAGATCAAGCGCTTCCTGTACAACGCGGGCGCCAAGGGCAATGGCGACGCCGGCGGGAAGAGTGCCGCAGAGCGCAAGGAAACACCCGCTCCGCCAGCGGACGGCGACACACCCGGCAAGGGGTGAGCTGGCGATGTCCGGTCACCTGGCAACGGCGGTGGCATGCGTCTGTTGTCCAACCGGTGGGTCGGCGCAACGGGGGTTTGACAATCCCCCTCCACCGATGGTACATTCAACGTACATCCCATGAACGGGACGGGTTCCGTCATCAACGCCACAGAGAGCCAGGGGCATCGGCTGCAACCCCCGGCGGCGCGGGCAGGCAACCCCACCACCCGGAAGGAGCGCCCCGAACGGCGAACCGCAGCCACGCAGCGAGATGCGAGGCCACCTGCGGTTCCCGACAGGCAGCGACGGTCCGCACCGTTATCCGCGCAAGAGATGCGGCTTTGGCCGCAAGCAGCGTGGAACCGCGAAGCACATTCGCCCCTGCACCCGAACGGGAGCAGGGGCTTTTTCGTGCCGCCGGAAAACCGGTCCGAGCATCGGATCGCTCTCCATGCGGCACGCGCCACACCATGCCCCCAAACACCCGCGCACCCACACACCCAAGGACATGCATGTGCCACGCTCCCAAACGGCGCATCGGAAGGAAAGGAAATCAACCATGACGATCCAGCTCATCGGCATCCCGGAAAAGGAAACCATTGAAGTGGAGGCGGGCAAACTCGCGATCGATGTCGTGAAGGCCGCCTCGGACGAAGCCTACCGCGCCGCGCTGGCCTGCGAGGTCAACGGCGTGCGCGCCGGCCTCGCGGCCGGGCTCAAGGACGGCGACACGCTGCGCGTCCTCACCTGGGCCGACGAGGGCGGCCGCTGGACGCTGCGCCACACCGCCTCGCATGTGCTGGCACAGGCCGTCAAGCGCCTGTTCCCCGATGTGAAGCTCGCCATCGGCCCGGCCATCGAGAACGGCTTCTATTACGATTTCGACCGCGACACCGCCTTCACGCCCGAGGATCTGAAGAAGATCGAGGACGAGATGAAGAAGATCGTCAAGGAAGGCAAGCGGCTCGAACGCTTCGAGCTGTCGCGCGCCGAGGCGCTCGAGCTGATGAAGGACGAGCCCTACAAGGTCGAGCTCATCAACGACCTGCCCGAGGACGCCACCCTCTCCTTCTATCGCCAGGGCGACTTCACCGACCTGTGCGCCGGCCCGCACCTGCTGTCCACCTCCGGCGTCAAGGCGTTCAAGCTCACGAGCGCCGCGGGCGCCTACTGGCGCGGCAATTCCGCCAACAAGATGCTGCAGCGCATCTACGGCACCGCGTTCCCGAAGAAGGAGGAGCTCGAGGCCTACCTCACCGCCGTCGAGGAGGCCAAGAAGCGCGACCACAACAAGATCGGCCGCGAAATGGAGTTCTTCACGACCGTCGACTACATCGGCCAGGGCCTGCCGATCCTGCTGCCCAAGGGCGCGCGCGTCATCCAGGTGCTGCAGCGCTTCGTCGAGGACGAGGAGCAGCGCCGCGGCTACCTGCTCACGAAAACCCCGCTGATGGCCAAGCGCGAGCTGTACAAGATCTCCGGCCACTGGAGCCATTACCGCGACGGCATGTTCATCATGGGCGACCCGGACGACGAGACGAAGGAATGCTTCGCCCTGCGCCCCATGACCTGCCCGTTCCAGTACCAGGTGTTCCTCAACCGCATGCGCTCCTACCGCGACCTGCCGATGCGCCTGGGCGAAACCTCCACCCTGTTCCGCAACGAGGACAGTGGCGAGATGCACGGCCTCATCCGCGTGCGCCAGTTCACCATCTCCGAGGGACACCTCATGTGCACGCCCGACCAGCTCGAGGCCGAATTCCGCGGCTGCGTGGAGCTCGCACAGTTCATGATGGACGCCATCGGCTTCACCGACGACATCACCTACCGGTTCAGCCGCCGCGACCCCGCGAACAGGGAAAAGTACGAGGGAACCGACGCGCAGTGGGAGGCCGCCGAGTCCGAAATGCGCCACATCCTCGACGACCTGGGCATCAAGTACTTCGAGGCCACGGGCGAAGCCGCGTTCTACGGCCCGAAGCTCGACATCCAGATGAAGAACGTGCACGGCAAGGAAGACACGCTCATCACCATCCAGATCGACATGCTCCTGGCCGCGAAGTTCGGCATGGAGTACGTCGCACAGGACGGCCAGAAGAAGAACCCCTACATCATCCACCGCACCTCGCTGGGCTGCTACGAGCGCACGCTCGCCCTGCTCATCGAGAAATACGCCGGCGCGCTGCCGCTGTGGATGGCGCCCACGCAGGTGAAGGTGCTGACCATCTCCGACCGCAACGACGCCTATGCCCGCAGCGTCATCGCGGAGCTCGAGAGCGCCGGCATCCGCTGCGAGCTCGATGCCCGCAACGAGAAGATCGGCTACAAGATCCGCGAGGCGCAGCTCGAGAAGGTGCCATACATGCTGGTCCTTGGCGACAAGGAGCAGGAGGAGGACCGCATCGCGGCCCGCGACCGCAAGACCGGCCAGACCGAGGTCTTCGGGCGCGAGGCGTTCCTTGCGAAGGTGCTGCGCGAGGTGCGGACCAGGGTGCTGTAAGGCGTCGGGTGACCATCCGCATGCCAGTCAAGTAGGAGGCCCCATGCGCAGCACCCTGCTGGAGGAACACGTCGCACACGGAAGCCCTGCGTTCCCGGTCGCCCTGTACCGGGTTGGCTTTCCCGACGGCATGCGCGAGATTCTCCCCTGCCACTGGCACGACGAATGGGAGCTTCTGCACCTGACCCGCGGCGAGGCGGTTTTCCGCGTCGACCGGAAGGCATGGCGGCTGCGGGCGGGTGAAACGCTGCTGATCCGCGGCGGCGCGCTGCATGCCGCGCAGGGAGCGACATCGGATGGCTGCTCGTACGAGGCGCTGGTGTTCAACCCCCTGTTCCTGACCGGCGGCCTCAACGACATCTGCCAGCAGAAGTACACGGGGCCGATGATCGGACGGCAGGCGCGACCGGCCGTCTGCATCGATCAGGCGTCGCCGCTCTGCCGGGATACCGGGGACGGATTCCTCCGGGTGGTGCAGGCCATGACCGACCAACCGTCCGGTTACGAGCTGGCCGTCAAGGGCGGTCTGTTCCTGCTGCTCGCGCTGTTCTTCCGGGAGCCGGCAAGCGTCGGGCGATCACCTGCCGGCGAGGCCCGATGCGATGCGGATCCGGCCGGCATCCTCACCGATGCGGACCCGGCCAAGGTCATCTCCGATACGGATTGCGCCGACGTCATCGCCGACACGCCGCATGATGCGGTGCATGCCGGGGACATCAAGAAAGCCATTGCGTATATCGCGGACCACTATTCCGAGAAAATATCCCTGCAGCAGCTGGCGGACGAAGCCGTTTCCGACCGGTTTGCCCTCTGCCGCCTGTTTCGGCGCTATACCGGCCTGACACCGATGGAATACCTGAACCTCCATCGCATCAACGAGGCGGCCCGGCTGCTGCAGGGCGGTTCCCGGGTCACGGAAGCCGCCCTGCAGACGGGTTTCACCAACATGAGCTACTTCGCGAAAGTGTTCCGGCGGTATCGGGGCATGGCACCCTCCCGGATGGGGTGACCCCGCTGATTCATCAAGAAAATATCCATGATTCATTATTTTTATCGACGAATAAATATCGATTCGAACTACTTTTCTTGACGAATCGTCCACGCCACGATACGATGAGGGCATCGAGGTGATGCACCATGAGGCGTAAAATCGAAGAACAACTCCTGCAGTGGAAAGTCAGGGAGCGAATGCCCCTCTTGGTCCATGGCGCACGACAGGTCGGCAAAACCCATATCCTGATGGAATTCGGCAGAAAGCACTTCAGCAATACCGTCTATGTCAACCTGGAGACGAACCTCGCCGTCGCTCGATACTTTGATGATGACATCACACCGGATAGGCTGATCCGGTTTCTTGAAACGACCGTGAACCAAGCCATCCTGCCGGGAAAGACACTGATCATCCTTGACGAGATCCAAAGCTGCGAAAGGGCGCTGACAGCACTCAAGTACTTTTGCGAGTTGGCCCCGGAGTACCATGTCGCTGCGGCAGGCAGTCTGCTCGGTGTTGCCGTCAACCGGGAGAAATACAGCTTCCCCGCAGGCAAGGTGGAAAGCTTGACACTTCATCCTTTGGATTTTGAGGAATACCTGTGGGCGATTGGGGAGGATCGTCTCGCAACCGACATCCGCACGCATTTCACCACCATGGCTCCCTTGCCGGAAGCACTTCACAACAAGGCACTGGAACGATACCGCTATTACCTGATCACGGGCGGCATGCCTGCAAGCGTCTCGACATTTGTCAAGTCCGGCAAGCTGGTCCTCGTTCCTGGCGTACAGCATGAGATCGCCAGCAACTATGTCGCCGATATGGCCAAGTACGCCGCACCTTCCGAGGCCGTCAAGATCCGCGCATGCTTCAACTCCATACCCGCTCAGCTTGCCAAGGAGAATACGAAATTCCAGTACAAGGTCGTTCAGCGGGGCGGCAGTACAGCCTTGTTCGGGTCTTCCATTGATTGGCTGACTCAGGCAGGCGTGGTGGTGAAGTGCCAGAAAGTGGAGCATGCCCTGCATCCTGTTTCGGTCTACGCAGACCTGTCTTCCTTCAAGCTTTATATGAACGATGTGGGCTTGCTCGTCATGAAGTCGGGGCTGGCACAGCAAACCATCCTGACAGGCGAAGCCAACCTGTTCATGGGCGCCGTCGCGGAGAACTACATCGCGCAGGCACTTGCATCGAACGGTTACACCCCTTACTACTGGACAAGCGAATATGCTGCGGAACTGGACTTTGTCATCCAGAAGGATGCGGACATCATCGGCATCGAAGTCAAAAAATCCGTCAGTACAAAATCCAAGAGCCTTGGCGTGTTCATGCAGAAATACCAGCCTGCGTACGCCATTCGCTTCTCGGAAAAGAATTTCGGTCAGAACGACAACGTCAGGGCAATTCCCCATTATGCGGCATTTTGCGTGTGACCCGAAGCAGAACCGGAGGGATGAGTATGAGCCAATCGGCACCCTGGATGTGGTACCCGGGCGACTTTGAACTGCATCACGCCCTGAAGCTGAGCTGCCGCCGCGAGGAGCGCGATTGGATGTGGCCGGCGTTCTGGCGACTCGACGACTGCTGGCACAGCGTGCTGTTCCTCCGGGAAGGTGTGCTGGACAAGGAGGTTTCGCTTCGTGTGCGGGCCACGGGCATCGGGTATGTGGCCGTCAACGGCCGGAAGCATCCATTCGACGCCACCATCCCGATGCCGCCCGGTCCTGTCCATCTGGAGATCGCCTGCGCGAAGCCCGACGGCCTGCCGGCCGTGCGCGTGGAAGCGGGGCCGCTTTCCAGCGCAGCGGGTTGGGAAGTCAGTCCACTCACGCCGGAGTGGGTTCCCGTGGGCACCAGTCCGCTGATGGAAGGTCCGGACGCCCATCCGGAGGTATTCCCCTTCGTCACGGACCTCCTCCCTCCGACATCGGCCGAAGCCGTTGGGGACGGCCTGCTGCTGGACTTCGGCCGGGAGACCTTCGCACAACTCCTGCTCGAAGGCTTGACGCCCGATCGTGCGTGCGACGTGTTTTTCGGCGAGTCGCGCGACGAGGCGCTGGATGTGGAACACAGCTATCTGCTGGAACGCGTCCCGACCGGCGCCATCGCGCATGACGGCCGTGCCCGCGCCTTCCGGTATGCCTTTGTCCGGAATGCGGACAAAGTCTGTACGGCCAAGGCCCGCACGGAGCTGCTGCCGCTGGACTGCCGGGGTGCCTTCCGGTGCGCGGACGAAACCCTCACCCGCATCTGGGAGGTCGCGGAATACACCTTCCGCCTCAATGCGCGGGAATTTTTCCTCGACGGCATCAAGCGCGACCGCTGGGTCTGGTCCGGTGACGCCTACCAGAGCTATCTGGTGAACCACTACGTGTACGGCGACGCCGACATCTGCCGCCGGACCATGTACGCGCTGCGCGGGAAGGATCCGGTCGCGCAGCACATCAACACCATCGTGGACTATTCGCTGTATTGGCTGATGGGCGTCTGGGACCATTACCTGTATACGGCGGATGCGGCCTTTGTGCGCGCCATCTTCCCGCGCATGCGGAGCATGGTGGCCTTCCTGAGGTCGCGCCGCGATGCGGCGGGCTTTCTCGTCGGACAGACCGGCGACTGGACGTTCATCGACTGGGCGGACATCGACAAGACAGGCGCTGTGTGTGCCGAACAGATGCTGTATGTGCTGGCGCTGGAGGCCCATGCCCGCTGCGCGGCACTTTTGGGCGAAGACGCAGAAGATTGCGCCCATCAGGCGGCCGACATGCGCGAGCGGATCGAACAGCGCTTCTGGGATGCGGACCTGCATGCCTACATCGACAGCTTCGCGTCCGGGAAACGCCATGTGACCCGGCACGCCAACCTGTTCGCCATCGTGTACGGCTTCGCCGATGCCGGCCGCATCGCGGAAATCGAGGCGCATGTGCTGGACAATCCGGCCATCGCCCCCATCACGACGCCCTATTTCAAGTTCTTCGAGCTGGACGCGCTGTGCCGGCTGGGACGGCTGGAGGATGTGCTGGAAGGCCTGCGCGCCTACTGGGGCGGCATGCTCGACCTGGGCGCCACGACCGTCTGGGAGGAATTCGACCCCCGGATGTCCTTCCCGGAGCACTACGCGATGTACGGCGACCGATACGGCAAGAGCCTGTGCCACGCGTGGGGTGCCAGTCCCATCTACCTGCTCGGCCGGTATGTGCTGGGCGTGTCCCCCACCGCACCGGGCTATGCCGCATTCACGGTCGCACCTTGCCCTGCGGGGCTGGCCTCGTTCGCGGGAACCGTGCCGCTGCCGCAGGGCGAGGTGCGTGTCGAATGGGCGGACGGCGGGCTGGCCGTGACGGCGACCTGTGAAGGCGGGATTCTGGTATGGGAAGGGGAACGCATTCCGCTGCCCGCGGGAGAAACCGTCCGGCGCGGTCATCCGGCACAATCGCATGAGCATGCATGATGCGGTGTGTACTGCATGCACGCGCCATGCACGCCCCTACATCCCCACGCCCGCACCCGGACGCACCTCGACCACCCGCATCACGCGCGGCGCCGGCATGCCGGGGTACGAACCCTGCCGCTCCCCGACGCGCAGCTTCCGGTCGGCCTCGCTCCAGCAAAGCTCCGTCAGCGCATGTGCGCCCGTTTCGTACCCATACCCGTCCCCTTCGTCCTCATACAGCGTGAATGCACCGTCCGCACCGGGATAGACGCGCACCTCGAGCGGCGCGTCGATTCCCTCGCCCGTGTGCTGCACGACCGGCCCCATCGGCAGGATGGTGCCGGCCCGCACATACAGCGGCAGGCGGGAAAGCGGCGCATCGGCCTCGAAGGTCGTGCCACCGGCCAACCGCTCCCCGGTCCAGAAGTCATACCAGTCGCAGCCGGCGGGCAGACGCACGCGTCGCGTTCGCGGCACGCCTTCCAGCGGAAGTGAATTCGGTCCGTAGTGCATCGGCGCCGTGACCGGGCAGACCAGCAGCGAGGGACCCAGCAGGAACTCGTCCGCCACACTGCGCAGCGCGGCGTCCTGCGGGAACTCGAGCGCCGGCAGCCTCAGCATCGTCTCCCCGCGCAGCGACACGCCGGCGGCGAGTGAATACAGCCAGGGCATCAACCGGTACCGCAGCGCCAGGAACCGCTTCAAGGTGTCGTACCAGATGGAGCCGGGCTCGCCGAAGCGCCACACCTCGCGCGGCGTGTCGGTGCCGTGCGAGCGGAAGACCGGCAGGAAGGCGCCCATCTGGAACCACCGGACATACAGCTCGCGGTAGCCGAAATCCTCGCAGCCGCCGTTGAAGTCGCCCGCAAGGAACCAGGGGGCCGGGGACGACAGGGCCGGGTTCCAGTACGACCATTTCTCCTTGTCACCCACGAAGAAGGCGCCGATGTCGAACGTCCACCACGGCTCGCCGGTGGCGCAGAAGTTCATGCCCTCGGCGATCTGCCTGCGGAAGGTGTCCCAGGTCGCGGCGATGTCGCCCGACCAGGTGATGGTGCCGTACCGCGACTGCCCGGCCCAGGAGGAGCGGGTGAGGTTGACGACGCGCTTTTCCGTGGACGCCGCGCGCTGTCCCTCGTGGATGCCACGCGCGTGATGGAGCGAATAGGCGCAGATGGTGGCGGGGTCGAGATACTTCTTCGCCGCCTCGCTGTTCATTCGCTGGCGTTCCTCGGGCTCGGGCTTTTCAGGCCCGAACCAGTCGCCGTCGAACGGCTCGGTGCTGTCGCACCACCAGGCATCGACGCCATGCTGGAACAACCCTTCCTCGGCCTGCTTCCAGTAGCAGGCGCGGGCATCCGCGCGGAACGCGTCATAGGTGGTGCGGTTGCCCAGCATGAGGCCCTTTTCGTTCATCTCCGCGTGGTTGGCGCCGCCCGCCGAGATGTTCGGCCAAATGGAGATCATCATCCGGGCTCCCAGGCCGTGCAGGGTCTCCATCATGCCGGCCGGATCGGGAAACCGCTCCGGATCGAAGGACTTCTGCCCCCACTGCCCTTCGGGCCAGGAGAGCCAGTCGAGCACGACGCAATCGAGCGGCAGGTCGCGCGCCCGGTGCTCGCGGACGATGTCGACCAGCTCCGTTTGGGTCTTGTAGCGCTCCTTGGACTGGAAATAGCCCAGCGCCCAGCGTGGCAGCATCGGCACCTGCCCGGTCAGAATCCGATAACGCCGCACGATGTCGGTGTGCGTCGGACCGGCGATCACGACGTACTGCAGCTCGTCGGCCACATCGAGCCAGATGTAGGAACCGTACTCATCATCGCGGAAGGTCATCTGGCCGCAGTTGTCGAACAGAACGCCGTAGCCGCGCGTCGACACCAGCATCGGCACGCTCGCCTTCATGTTCTGCTGGTACAGGTGGCGCCAGTGGCCGCGCAGGTTGTAGAGGCCCTCCTCGTGGGAACCCAGGCCGTACAGTGCCTCGTCCGGCTCCCAGACAAAATGGAGCTTCGCATGATAGGCCGCGCGGTCCACCACCGTCTCGGCCTGGCCCGCGTCATACCGCATGCCGTCCACGCTCCGGCGGGCCGTCACGGCGCCGTCCCCGCGGAACACGGAGCGGACGACCTCGAAGGGCTCGAGCACCTTGCCGCCCCGGGCCGGTTCCCGCGTCAGCAGGCGGCCATCCGCATCAAGCCAGGTAAAGGCGCAGGTATCGCGCCGGATGACCAGCTGCAGGTCCTCGGTGAAAACGTGAACGGCCTCGGGCGACACCTCGTGTCGCCAGGGCGCGACGACCTCCGGCAGGCCGGCCAGCACGGCACTCTCCTTATCCAGAAACGCGTCGCGCCCGGTGACCGTGACGCGGATGGCGCCCGGCAGCAGGGGTTCGAGGCGGATGCGGCCCGCGTCGGTTTCGAGCATCAGGCCACGGTCGGTGGCAACAGTCTGTTTCAGTTTCATGGGGAACCCTCCCGTTGCGGATGTCCTGCCCGGTATGTGCGCAGCATATGCCGGCGTGTGCAGGCGCATGCCGGGGAATGCTGTTGTGTCTGTCCGCGGTCGGCGTCTCAACCTGCGGATCGACCCGATGCATGTCAGAGAACGTGCGGACCTTTGCCACCATCCTATTGCGAGGCAGACAGCTTCGCCACCATGATATTGACGATTTCCGACACGATTTTGCACGGTCGGCGCGGCAGCACCGCATCGACCCCTGTTGCATTGCCGGAGTCCCTTCATGCATGGGACGAAGCAGTCACCCTGCAAGCCGCCCATTCGCATCCTGCAATTTGTTCTGCCTCCACCATTTCCGTATTGACATACGAATGGATATCATGTATATTTTGCATGGAATCGTCATAAGAAATTCATTCCCGCATATGCCTCAGGCTCGGCGGCACCGATCGCATCAGATTTGCAGACTGTGAATTCTGGTATTGTGGCTGCCGGGCAGGAAGCGGCACACCTGACCGCAAGCAATTGGAAGACCATCGCGTACCGTTCTGACAACGTGACGCAGCGTAAGCCAATGCAATTCATCCCACCGGATGATTTGCATTGGCTTTTTTCGAGAGGAGGCACACTGTGACGAAAGGGCAGGCTGAAGCCCGCATCAGCGATGCGGTCAGCCAATTTGAAGTCGAATACATGGGGCGGGGACCGAAACAAATCAGGACGCAAATCCTGCAGGACCTCATCATCATTCGGCTCAAGGGCTTCCTCAGCCAATCCGAGCAAAAACTGTCTGAAAACGGACAGGGCGTGGAGCTGCTGAAGAAGGTGCGGATGATGCTGTTCGAGAATGCACGCCCCTACCTGATCTCATTGATCCGCGACATTTTGGACGTGGATGTCATCAGCACCCATTCCGACGTCAGCACGAAGACCGGCGAGAAGATCATCGTCATCACGGCCAGTCGAAGCATTGAGGATCTATTCGAGTAGTCCGCACGATTTTGACCACACGAATCGAATCATGCATGCGAACAAAAAACCAGCATGTTGGAAGACCATCCCGTACCGTTGTTGCAACGTGACGAAGTGTATGCCAACGCCCTCTCCTCGAGCGTGAGGAAGGCGTTGGTTTTTTTTCGGGGCAAAAGGAGGGCGAAACGGTCACTTCACATTGCACCAGGCAGCCGATCACCACACCATCCGCTTCATCCATGCCATCCGCCTCGTCTGCATCATCCACATCGTCATGTGCCACGTGTGAAAGGAAGGTTCCCCATGAAATGTGCATCCACTGCCAGGATCGTATCCCTCGAGACAATCCAGACCTGCGACAACCTGCTTTCGTTGGTCAACTGCCCGGCGTTTTACTCGGTGCTGGAACAGTTCCGGCACGATGCGGCGTGTTTGGCCCATGAACGCTTTCTGCAGCTGTATCTCAACGATGCAGGCTATGTGGACATCTGGCGCATCCCCCATATGATGCTGGATGCCGTCCAAAACAGACTGGCGACCCACAAGCTGCAGGATGAGAGGGAATTCCGCAGGTTGTTCCATGGTTTCCTCACCGCCCTGTATGACTGGTGTTCGATCCAGGTGTCCGCGGATGGCCAGGAGCAGGGCCGCCTGCAGGATACGGCGCCGCAGGATGGGGCGGGCCGGGCCGCAACAAGTGCACTGTCCCTCATTTTCCTGGCGGTCCTGGCCCGGCTGGATGCAGAGGTGGAAGCATGAATCAGACAATCGCAAGCATGCACCTGCCCGCCGACTTGTCCCTGCTTGTTCGGAAGGGGATGGACATCATGGTCCCGGAAACGCGTGCCGAACTGCTCGAACACGCAATGGGCGGCCCCGGAACCACGCTCTTCGAGGTGGCCTACGATGTCCCAAACAGGGGCCGTGTGGTCGAAGCAACGGTGGCACGCTGTAAAAACGGTGCCGTTGTCAACTACACCGACATCTACATGAGACGCCGGGATCCGGACTGCATGGTCATCGCCGATGAGGCCGAGTCGGACAAGGAGCGCTACAAGCACCGCTACAAGGAGGACTTCGGCACGCTCAGGGCCAGGACATTCGAATGGCTGGCAACCCAGAATCTTCTGGTGATGCCCTTCATGGCGGGTGGGGAAGAGCTTGGCTACCCGGCACTGCTTGTCGCACCGGAAAATGCCGGTTTCTTTGCCGCCGGCTTGTCGGATCTGCAGGGATTCATCCCCGCCAGCAAGGTGCCGGACGGCTTCAAGCCCATGGCCATCATCTATCTTGCCCCAACCTTCCGCTATACGCATTTCTCCGGCAGGCAGATGGTGGTCCACAACAGGCAGGACGACATGTACGAGCTGTTCTCCTACAACCTGTATCCGGGACCAAGCGCCAAGAAAGGCGTCTACGGCGTCCTGATCAAGATCGGCGAGGAGGAGGGCTGGATCACGGCCCACGGTTCCACGGTGAAGGTCACGCCCCCCTATGACAATGCCATCACCATCATGCACGAGGGCGCAAGCGGCGGCGGCAAAAGCGAGATGATCGAGGAGATCCACCGTGAACTCGATGGCAGGATCCTGCTATCCCGCAATGTGGTGACCGGCGGGAAGCAGTACATTGAGATTGCGGAAACCTGTGAACTGCGCCCCGTTACCGATGACATGGCGCTCTGCCATCCGCAGCTGCAGAACAACAGCCGAAAACTGGTTGTCACCGATGCGGAAAAAGGCTGGTTTCTCCGGACGAATCACATCAAGAAGTACAACACGGATCCGTACCTTGAGGAAATGTGCATCCATCCCCGGGAACCCCTGATCTTCATCAACTACGATTCGGTGCCGGGATCCACCTGCCTGCTGTGGGAACATGCGCTCGACGCACCGGGAAAGCCCTGCCCGAATCCCCGTGTCATCATGCCCAGACGCTTCGTGACCAACATCGTGAATGAGCCGATCGAAGTCGATATCCGCAGCTTCGGGGTTCGCACACCCCCTTGCACCAAGGAACACCCTTCCTACGGCATCATCGGCCTGTTCCACATTCTCCCGCCCGCCCTGTCCTGGCTGTGGCGGCTTGTCGCGCCCCGCGGGCATGACAACCCGAGCATCACCGACACGCAAGGCATGAGCAGCGAGGGGGTGGGATCCTATTGGCCATTCGCGACCGGAAAGCAGGTCACACAGGCAAACCTCCTGCTCCGCCAGATTGTCGATACACCCAACACACACTACATTCTGGTCCCCAACCAGCATATCGGCGCGTACAAGGTGGGGTTCATGCCGCAGTGGATCGCCCGCGAGTATCTGGCACGCCGCGGCGGGACCAGGTTCAGTCATGATCAGCTTCGTCCGTCAAAGTGCGCGCTGCTTGGCTATGCACTGGCCGGCGTCAAGGTGGAGGGAACCGTCCTGCCGCGGGAGCTGCTGGAGGTCGATCGGCAACCTGAAGTTGGCGAGTCCGGCTTCATCGCGGGCGCCGCACTCCTCTCCCAGTTCTTCAAGAAGGAACTGGCGAAATTCGACACCCCTGGCCTGGATCCGCTCGGCAGGGAGATCATCGCCTGCTGCATGCGGGATGGAACCATTGACGACTACCTGACCCTGCTGCCGCGTGAGCTGTAATCGACCGATCGACCGGATGGAAAGGGATGACCTGATATGAACATGCCATGCCGCCTCGGCATCATTGGCGGGGGACAATTGGGGAGAATGCTGGCCTTGTCCGCCAAACAGGCGGGGCATCGTGTGACAGTGCTAGACCCGGTGCCGGGTTCACCTGCAGGCCAGGTCGCCGACCAGCAGATCATATCCGGATTCGGGGATGCATGCGCCATAAGGCGACTCTTTGCCGAAACGGATGTCGTGACTTATGAGCGCGAGCAGATCGATGCGGGGATCCTGCTGGCATTGGAAGCGGAGGGGCATGTCACGCACCCTTCCGCTTCCACCTTGCTGTGGATTCAGGACAAGTTCGTGCAAAAAACGCGGCTGCGGGACAACGGGGTGGATGTCCCGAACTTCATGGAAATCCGGAACAACGGCGACCTGCAGGCGAGCGCCAGGCGGTTTGGCTATCCTTTCGTGCTGAAACACCGCTTCGGCGGTTATGACGGAAAAGGTGTTGCGCTGGTGCAAAGCGAGGCGGAGCTACGCAAGCGGAGTGTCCAGCCGGATGGCATGCCCATGATGGCGGAGCAGTATGTCGATTTCGTCTCCGAGCTGTCGGTGATGGCGGTCCGTTCCTCGGATGGAAGCGTTGTGGTGTATCCGATAGCACAGAATGTCCATGAGGAAGGCATTCTCAGGATGACCATCGTTCCGGCCGATGTCACGGCGGAGGTGGAGGCGCGCGTGCACGCGGTCTGTCAGCGCACCCTGCAGACGATCGCCGATACGGGTGTGTTTTGCCTGGAGCTGTTCCAGACCGCCGACGGGGCCGTGCTGGTCAACGAGATCGCGCCCCGCCCGCACAATTCGGCCCATTACACCATCGAGGCCTGTGCGACATCGCAATACGAACAGCTCGTCCGCGTGCTGGCCGGCCTTGCGCCGGGATCCGCCCGGCTCCGCTCCCCCTGTGCCATGTTCAACCTGCTGGGGCCGCCCGAGGTGAACGGACCCTATCGGATCGACGGCCTGCAGGATGTGGCCGGCGAAGAGGAGATCCATGTCCATCTGTATGGAAAAGCCGTCACCGGTCATAGAAAAAAGCTGGGGCACATGACCGTGCTTGATGCGGATGCGGAACAGGCGGCCGCGCGTTGTCTGAAGGCCGCCACGAAAATCAGGATCCTGCCGGATCCTCCGGTGCTGGGAGATGCTTGACAGGCACACATCGAGCAAAGGAGATGGCCTCATGCAGGTTGGCATCGTCCAGGTTGGCATCGTCATGGGCAGTGATTCGGATTATCCTGTCATGCAGCAGGCTGCAGCGGTCTTGCTTTCACTCGGCATTCCCCATGAGGTGGTGGTGCTGTCGGCTCATCGCACGCCGTTACGCATGGTCGAGTACGCAAGGACGGCACAGGAGCGCGGCCTGACAGTCATCATCGCCGGCGCGGGCGGATCCGCGCACCTGCCCGGCATGGTCGCCTCCATGACCTGCCTGCCCGTCATTGGCGTCCCTGTTAGGACACGCGCCTTGGATGGGCTGGATTCGTTCCTGTCCATCGTGCAGATGCCTTCGGGTGTGCCCGTCGCCACCATGGCTGTGGATGGGGGGCGGGAGGCCGGTCTTCTGGCCGCCAGACTCTGTGCGGCAGGGAACCCGGACATGCAGGACGCGTTGCGGACGATGGTGGATACGGCACGGGAAACGCAGGAAATCGAAAACTGGTTGACCCGCATGAACGAAGCTCTGTGAATCCGCAGGCCCGGTCAGAAGACTTTGTCACGCACCGTGCGCCGTCCGGCAGGATGGATGGATACGCACTGGGAACATCATGAAAGAGGATGACAGGAGGAAAACACATGAAGATCATGTTGCTGGGCGCGCCTGGTGTCGGCAAAGGAAGCCAGGCCACGCTGTTGTCCGAGGCACTCGCTGTGCCCCACATTTCCACGGGTGACATGTTCCGCGAGAACATCGCCAATCAGACCGCATTGGGCCTTCTCGTCAAATCCTATCTGAACCAGGGAATGCTTGTGCCGGACGAGGTCACGGTGCATATCGTCGAGGAACGTCTGGACCGCGAGGACTGCCGGGCGGGCTTTATCCTGGATGGATTCCCGCGGACGGTCAACCAGGCGTACTGGCTCGATGAAATGCTGTCCAGACGAAACACGAAGCTCGATGTCGTGGTCAACCTGCTTCTGGATGACGACGCGATTGTGGACAGAATATCGGGCCGGCGCATATGCCCGGGATGCGGCGAAGTGTATCACCTGACAGCCAGACCCCCCCGGCGTGGCGGCGCATGCGACCGGTGCGCCCGTCCGCTCCGGCAGCGGGATGATGATCTGCCGGAGACAGTCATGAGCCGGCTGCGGATCTTTCACGAGCAGACAAGCCCCGTCATCACCTATTATGCAGCCGGCCAGCGTCTGTTGAACATACAGAGTTGCGGCGACATCCAGGATACGACAAAACTCGTCTTTCAGGCGCTGGGCATCCGCGACAGGCTGAATACAACGCCATGAGACCGGTTTTCAACCCTGATGCCAGCATCCATGCCGGACTGCCACAACACAAGGAGGAGACATATGGCCAAGTACGTCTATCTGTTTTCCGAGGGCAACGCCTCGATGAAGAACCTGCTCGGCGGCAAGGGGGCGAACCTCGCCGAAATGACCGGACTGGGATTGCCCGTCCCGCGGGGCTTCACCATCACCACCGAAGCCTGCACCCGCTACTATGACGACGGCAAGGCCATATCAGCCGAAATCGAGGCGCAGATCCTCGAGTACCTCTCGAAAATGGAAACCATCGTCGAAAAGCAGTTCGGCAACCCGGATAACCCGCTGCTCGTCTCGGTCCGTTCCGGCGCGCGCGCCTCCATGCCGGGCATGATGGACACGATCCTCAACCTCGGCCTGAACGACGTCGTGGTCGAAGGGCTCGCCAAGCTCACCAACAATCCCCGTTTCGCGTATGACAGCTACCGCCGCTTCATCCACATGTTCTCCGACGTCGTCATGGACATCGAGAAGAACAAGTTCGAGCACATCCTCGAGGCCATGAAGCACAACAAGGGCGTGCACCACGACACGGAGCTCGACGCCGCCGACCTCAAGGAACTCGTGCGCCTGTACCTGGCCAAGTACCGCGAGGAGAAGGGGCACGATTTCCCGCAGGAACCCAAGGCGCAGCTCATGGAAGCCGTCAAGGCCGTGTTCCGCTCGTGGGACAACCCGCGCGCCGTCACGTACCGCCGCCTCAACGACATCCCCGGCAACTGGGGCACCGCCGTCAACGTGCAGGAAATGGTCTATGGCAACATGGGCGATGATTCCGGCACGGGCGTCGCGTTCACGCGCAATCCGTCCACGGGCGAGAAGAAGCTCTACGGCGAGTTCCTGATGAACGCGCAGGGCGAGGACGTCGTCGCCGGCATCCGCACGCCGCAGTCCATCGACCAGCTGCGCGACACCAACCAGGCCGCCTATGACCAGTTCGTCTCCATCGCGGACAAGCTTGAAGCGCACTACCGCGACATGCAGGACATGGAGTTCACCATCGAGAAGGGCAAGCTCTTCATGCTGCAGACCCGCAACGGCAAGCGCACCGCCCACGCGGCCCTGCGCATCGCCGTCGACCTGGTCGAGTCGGGCACGCTCACCAAGCGCGAAGCCATCATGAAGGTCGATCCCAGGCAGCTCGACTCCCTGTTGCACCCCAACTTCGAAACCACCGCGCTCAAGGCCGCGAAGCCGGTTGCCAAGGGGCTTCCCGCTTCGCCCGGCGCCGCGACCGGCAAGGTGTATTTCACCGCCGAGGATGCGGTCGCCGCCTGCAAGGCCGGCGAGAAGCAGATCATTCTCGTCCGCCTCGAGACCTCCCCGGAGGACATCGAGGGCATGCACGTGGCCGAAGGCATCCTGACCGCGCGTGGCGGCATGACCTCGCACGCGGCCGTCGTGGCCCGCGGCATGGGCACCTGCTGCGTCGCCGGCTGCGGCGAGATCCGCATCAGCGAGAAGGACAAGGTCTTCACCGACAAGAACGGCCGCGCGTACCACGAAGGCGACTGGATCTCCCTCGACGGTTCCGCCGGCACCGTGTACGGCGAGCGCCTGGCCACCGTGGAACCCGAGATGACCGGCGACTTCGGCACCTTCATGGCGTGGGCCGACGAAATCCGTACGCTGCAGGTCCGCACCAACGCCGACACCCCGCACGACGCCGCCCAGGCCTTCAAGTTCGGCGCGGAAGGCATCGGCCTGTGCCGCACCGAGCACATGTTCTTCGAGGGCGAACGCATCAAGGCGATGCGCGAGATGATCGTGGCCCGCACCGAGGAACAGCGCCGCAAGGCGCTCGACAAGCTGCTGCCGATGCAGCGCGGCGACTTCGAGGGCATCTTCGAGGCGATGCGGGGCTTCCCGGTCACCATCCGCTACCTCGATCCCCCGCTGCACGAGTTCCTGCCGCAGGAGGATGCCGACATCCAGCTCATCGCCGACGAAATGGGCATGTCCTTTGCCGATCTGAAGGCGGTCGTGGCCTCCCTGCACGAGTTCAATCCGATGATGGGTCATCGCGGCTGCCGCCTGGCCGTCTCGTATCCGGAGATCGCCGAAATGCAGACCCGCGCCGTCATCGAGGCCGCCCTCAACGTCAATGCCAAGGGCATGAACGTGGTGCCGGAAATCATGATTCCGCTGGTTGGCGAAGTCAAGGAGCTCACGTATGTCAAGGAAATCGTCGTCAAGACGGCCGATGCCATCATCGCCGCCTCGGGCAAGGAACTGGCCTACAAGGTCGGCACCATGATCGAGATTCCCCGCGCCTGCGTCATCGCCGACGAGATCGCCGCCGAGGCCGACTTCTTCTCCTTCGGCACGAACGACCTCACCCAGATGACCTTCGGCTTCTCGCGCGACGACGCCGGCACCTTCCTCGAGCACTACTACGCCAAGAAGATCTATGAGTCCGATCCGTTCGCCAAGCTCGACCAGAACGGCGTGGGCAAGCTCGTGAAGATGGCGGCCGACCTGGGCCGCAAGGCCAAGTCCGGGCTCAAGCTTGGCATCTGCGGCGAGCACGGCGGCGAACCTTCCTCCGTGGCGTTCTGCCACCAGGTCGGGTTGAACTACGTCTCTTGCTCGCCGTTCCGTGTGCCGATCGCCCGTCTGGCGGCGGCGCAGGCGGCGGTGTCCGGCGGTGACAACCTCGGCCAGAAGTGACCCGGAGTGACCAAGAACAGCATCCATGGAGCCGGCCTTCGGGCCGGCTCC
>JAEXRM010000096.1 GCA_023440865.1 Bacillota bacterium | reverse complement strand
CGCGGGCGGGCGCGAACGCACTATCGCCTTCTGAACAGGGCTCTGCAAAAGAGGCTAGAAGCGGGCCAAGGCTCATGGGGAAAACCCCTAGGCTGTATGCAAGGCCTCCCGGGGATTGCAGTGTGGACTTACGTGGCGATCAGGCTCCGGAACGGGCAACCTTCCGGCGCGCGTGACAATGGGAAACCACCCGTACGGCGACGACGGGCCACGCGCGGGGAAATCCTGCCTGACCAAAGCCGCAAAATTTACCCGGGATGCCGTCATTCTGCGATATTGCTGCCGGGGGGCTGTTCCAGGACACGGGTTCTGGGACGGCCCCTGTACAAGTGGAAGGAATTCCGTGCCCCCGGGGCGTGGATGCAGGGAGAGCACATTGGACAAGCGCGAAACCGGGACCCGATACATCCGCCAGCGGGACGAACGCCGCAAGACGACGGGCGCGAATGCGCCGTTCCGGCGGGAAGCGGGCCTGGAGAAGGGGCACACGCTCTGGTCGCTGTTCATCCTTGCACTGTCCTTCAGCCTGTCCCTCATCCTGCTCTGGGCATCCGGCAGCCTGTTCGAGCGGACGGGCATCGTTTGGGCATTGCTGGTGGTCATGCTGATCATTTCCGTGGGTGTTCTGTTCGACATGATCGGCATGGCGGTGACCGCGGCGGAGGAGACACCGTTCCACTCCATGGCATCCCGCAGGATCCGGGGCGCGAAGCAGTCCATCCGGCTTATCCGGAATGCTTCGCGCGTCTCGAGCATCTGCAATGACGTGGTGGGTGACATTTGCAGCGTCGTCAGCGGATCCGCGGGTGCGGCGATCGTATTCGGCATGTTCGGGCACCTTGCCGATTCGACCTGGGCGGAAATGCTCATGGGCGCGGCCATCGCCGGTCTCACCGTCGGCGGGAAGGCATTTGGCAAGCACTTCGGCATACGCAACAGCAACTACATCATATTTCAGGTCGGCCGTCTGTTTTCGCTGTTCGAGCGCAATCGCCGCCAGCCTGGACGGAAGACATGACACCGGGTGGCAGCCCATGGCGCCTCCAAAGCCGGAGGGAAGATTGAAGAAACCGTTTGACTACCAGCCCGGCCTCCTGGCCGGCATCGATGGCCCGCAGGCGCTGCGCGCGCTCGAATCGGACCAGCTTGAGTCGCTGGCCGAGGAGATCCGGCACACGCTGATCAACACCGTCTCGCGAACCGGAGGCCACCTGGCGTCCAATCTGGGTGTCGTGGAACTGACGCTGGCGCTGCACAAGGTGTACCGCTCGCCGGAGGACCGCCTCGTCTGGGACGTGGGTCACCAGGCGTACGTCCACAAAATGCTGACCGGACGACTCGGGCGCATGGACACCATCCGCACGCGTGACGGCCTCTCCGGCTTCCCCAAGCGCGAGGAGAGTCCGCACGACGCATTCAACACCGGGCACAGCTCCACTTCGATCTCGGCGGCCCTCGGGCTTGCCCGCGCCCGCGACCTCCGCGGCGAGAAGCACCATGTCGTCGCCGTGATCGGCGATGGCGCGCTGACGGGCGGCATGGCGCTCGAGGCGCTCAACGATGCGGGCATGGCGCACACCGACCTGCTGGTTGTCCTCAATGACAACGGCATGTCGATCGCCCGCAATGTCGGCGGCCTGTCGCAGTACCTGAGCCTGCTGCGCACCCGGCCCATCTACTACCGCACGCGCGAGTTCGCCGAACACCTGACGGACCGCATGCCGCGCGGGCGGTTCATCCGCCGCCGGCTGCGGCGGCTCAAGACGGTCCTCAAGAGCATCCTGGTTCCCTCCCTGCTGTTCGAGGATCTTGGATTCCGTTATTTCGGGCCTGTGGACGGACACAACCTCGCCGATCTGGTCAGGATCCTCGAGCACGTGCGGACCATGCAGGGGCCTGTCCTGCTTCATGTCCGGACACAGAAGGGAAAGGGGTACCGCTTCGCCGAGAAGAAGCCCGACGTATTCCACGGCATGGCGCCATTCGAGGTGGAAACGGGCAGTCCCATCCGATGCAGTACGGGCACCTGGTCCGAATGCTTCGGCACAGCCATGACGGACCTGGCTGCGGAACGGTCGGATCTGGTCGCGATCACCGCCGCCATGCCGGACGGCACGGGATTGGTTCCGATGCGGGCGCGGCATCCCGAGCGGGTCATCGACGTCGGCATCGCGGAGCAGCATGCGGTGACACTCGCCGCGGGTTTGGCCGCAGGCGGCGTACGGCCGGTGGTCGCCCTGTACTCGACTTTCCTCCAGCGCGCCTATGACCAGGTGCTGCATGATGTCTGCCTGCAGAAGCTGCCCGTGGTGTTCGCCATCGACCGGGCCGGTGCGGTGGGCGACGACGGGGAAACGCATCAGGGCATCTACGACCTGTCTTTCCTGGGCTCGATGCCCGATCTGGAGATCCTTGCGCCGGCATCGGGGGGCGAGCTGCCCGCCATGCTGCGTTATGCGCTCGCACAGGACCGCGGGCCGGTCGCCATCCGGTATCCCCGTGGCTGCGCCGACGTCCTGCCCGATGCCGAAGCCCCGGTCGAATGCGGCAGGGCCGTGCTGCTGCGCGAAGGCGCCGACCTTGTCGTCGCAGCGGTGGGCGCGCTGGTGCCGGAGGCCCTCGCCGCGGCGGATCTGCTGGCGGCCGAAGGACATGCAGTGGCTGTGGTGCATGTCCGGTTTGTCAAGCCCTTCGACGGCGCCCTGCTCGGCGGGCTGGCCCGCCGCACGGGCCGCCTGCTTTCGGTCGAGGACAATGCGGTCTCCGGCGGGTTCGGGTCCCGCCTGACGCAATGGCTGGCCGGGGAGAACGTGCAGTGCGCCATCCGGAACCTCGGCTATCCGGACGAGCCGGTGACGCAGGCGACACGGGCGCAGGTGCTAGCCCGATACGGACTGGATGCGGCGGGCATCGCCGCCGCCGCACGGCGCATGCTGGCAGGGACGGACTGACGCCGGCCGCGGCGCAGCCTCGTTCCACGCAAGACGATGAACAAGCGGCGCATGCGCCGGGGAGATCATGCATGGCAAAGAAGAGACTCGACATGCTGCTGGTGGAACGGGGCCTGTTTCCCAGCCGCGAGAAGGCGCAGGGCGCGATCCTCGCCGGCCAGGTCTTCATCGGGGACGGCCGGGGCACCAAGGCGGGCGATCTGGTGGAGGATGATACGGCCATCGAACTGCGCGGACCGGCGCTGCCGTATGTCAGTCGCGGCGGCCTGAAGCTGGAGAAGGCCCTGCGTGTGTTCCCGATCCGCCTCGCGGGGAAGGTCTGTCTCGATATCGGGGCATCCACCGGCGGCTTCACCGATTGCATGCTGCAAAATGGCGCTGAAAAGGTTTTTGCGGTCGATGTCGGGTACGGCCAGCTTGCCTGGCAGCTGCGTACCGATTCGCGCGTGGTTGTCATGGAGCGCACCAACTTCCGCCATGTCAGGCCGGAGGACATCGGCGAAGCGGTGGATTTCGCATCCGTCGACGTGTCCTTCATCTCCCTGTCGCTGATCCTTCCGGCCGCCGCCGCCGTCCTCAAGCCCGATGGCGAGATGGTCTGCCTGATCAAACCCCAGTTCGAGGCGGGACGTGACAAGGTCGGCAAGAAAGGGGTCGTCCGCGATCCCGCCGTTCACCGCGCGGTAACGGTCGCCTGTTGCGGGCATGCGAAGCGGAACGGCTTTGCGGTCCGAGGTCTTTCCTGGTCCCCCATCCGGGGACCCGAGGGCAACATCGAATACCTCATGTGGCTTTCCCGTGAAGCCGGGGAAGACATCGACATCGAAAGAGAAGCGGATCGCGTGGTTGAGGCCTCGCACCGGGAAGGGGAGATCACATGAACGAGGACAGACGCACACCGGGGCAACGGCAGCCGGTTGTCTCTGACGACATACCCGGGGTGGATGCCGGGCTGGAGCCAGCGGTGGGCGACGCGACGCAGCAAGCGGCGGAATCCGGTGCGGTTCACACGGGGAGGCGAACGCACCTGCTGCGAGAGATTCTCTCGTGGAGCGCGACCTTCCTCGTTCCGCTTGCGCTCGTCCTGACACTCACCAGCACCGTCTTCTGCATCTCGACGGTCAACCAGCGCTCCATGCTGCCCACCCTCGTCGAGGGCGAGCTCGTGTACTGCAGCCGCGATCCGTTCGCCTCCGCGCCGCCCGCCCGTGGCGACATCGTCCTGTTCTATGCCGACAACCGCAGCCGCGGCACACTGTTGTGGGAATTCGGCATGCGCCTGACCGATATGGCGGACAACCTGCGCGGCAAGGATTTCAAGCGGAACCTGCGGTATGTGAAGCGTGTGGTCGGCCTTCCCGGAGAAACGGTGGACCTGCGCGACGGATTGGTATACATTGATGGAGAGATGCTTGCGGAGCCGTATGCCGGCCAGCCCACGGAAGCGCGCGGCATGTCGCTGCCGCTGACGGTGCCCGACGGGCAGTACTTCCTCATGGGGGACAACCGCAGCGAAAGCAAGGACAGCCGCGATTTCGGCTGCATCGGCATGGAGGCGCTGGAGGGGCGTGTGCGGTTCCGGCTGCTGCCGCTTTCACGGGCCGGTGCGGTGCAATGAGTGGCCGGGAGGGCACGTCGGCCGCTTCGTGAAGTCGGCATGCCGGAGGCGGGATGACATTCATCCAAACGCCAGCGGGATCATCGGGAGGGCAGCGTGCAGTATATCGGCATGGACAAGGTGGAGCGGATGCGGACCGCGATCGATCCGGACGCCTATGTCAGAAAAACCGACGTGGTCTATGAGAACGGGCATTTCTGGCGGCGCGCGCGCGAACTGGTGCGCCGCGACCGGTTCGGAGAGGTCGTCTTCGCCGTGGAGCGCCCCAACGGGCGCGTTGTCACCGTCACCAGCCGCGAATATCCCGAGGGCATCCACCGTGTGCCGACCGGCGGCATCGCCTACGGCGAGGACATACTCAGCGCCGTCCATCGCGAGGTGCGGGAGGAACTGGGACTGGATGTCACGGTGGTGCGCTTTCTCGGCGTGATCGCTTTCCGCATCCGACATGAGGCCGACTCCTTTCCCTTCTACTCCTTCCTGTTCCACCTGCGCGAGGCGGGTGGCCGTCTGCTGGAGGATGCGACGGACGATGAGGTTTCCGGCGTGCGGGAGGTCGATGCGGAGCAGCTGGAAGAACTGTCGGGCCAGCTGCTGTCCATCCGGCCGGACTGGCGCGACTGGGGACGGTTCCGCCACGAGACGACACATGCCTTCGTGTCATACTTCAAACAACTGCCCAGCCCATCCGACGCGGAACGGACATGTCCTGTCATGGATGATGCTCGACCGGCGGACGGCTCACACAAGATGGATGCCTGACAGGAGGACGGTGCATGGGCCTTTTCAACAAGAAGCCACCCAAGGGGCAGAAGGGGCCGATTGCGCAGGAAGCCGCCATGGAGGTGCCCGCGCTCGATCCTGCGGTGCTGCGCCGCAACAACATCGGGATGCTGACCATCGATGAACGGTGGACCGGCCTGTTTACGGGCCGGACCCTGCCGCAGCAGCTCGAGGCGATGCAGAACGCCATAAACGAGGCACTCAAGCGCGAGGCGACCATCCGGCAGGAGCTCGAACAGCTCGAGCCCGCCAAGCGCAAGGCCATGGCACAGATCATCCGGCTGACCAAGGAGGCCTTCGAGGACGGCGATGCCCGCGCGAAGGAGTCGCTCAAGGCGAGTCGCGACGAGATAGAACGCATCAACCTGCGTTGGTCCAAACTCATGGAGGAGATGGACGGCATCGCCGAAACGCAGCGCGAAGCCAACCTCGCCCTGCTGCGGGAAACCGTCGTGCAGGTCTTCAAGGCGATGCGCGCCGCGCAGGAGCGCATCCCCCGGCTAGACGAGGAAATCCGGGAGATCGAGGCGCGGCTCGCGGCGTTGAGAAAGGAGCGCGACACCCTGGCTGTCGACTGGTCGCGCCTGTCCGAGCCGTTCACCAAGCTGTACGGCACCGAGTATGTCCATTTGCTGGAGACACAGTTCGCCGCCGACATCCAGGCGTCGATGCGACTGCTCGCGCCGGCTCCGGCATCAGATACGGCGCAGCCGGAAGCCCCCGCGGCAAGGGAGGAGACACCATGAGAATCGTACTGCCGGAAACCATGCGCGCCATGGACGACATGGCCGCGACCGCATTTGCCATTCCGGGCATCGTGCTGATGGAGAATGCCGCGCGGCAGGTGGCGCTGGAGGCGCTTTCCCTTCCCGGCGCGCAGGAAGGCGTCATCCTGCTGCTGGCGGGTCCCGGAAACAACGGCGGCGATGCCTTCGCCGCCGCAAGGCACCTGCTCAACGCGGGTTGTTCGGTCCGGGTGGCGCTCCTTGTCCCCGCCGAGTTCGTCAGGGGCGACGCGGCAGTCAATCTTGACATCCTGCTGCGCATGGGGGTTCCGGTTGCGGAGCTGTCTGAACCCGTGTCGGAGGAGGGCTGGAACGCGCTGTTCCGCGGTTGTTCCCTGGTCGTGGACGGGCTTTTCGGCACCGGCCTTTCCCGCGCGCCCGAAGGATTGGCCAAAGCTGCGATCGAGGCGGTGAACCGGTTTCCGGGGTCCGTGCTGGCCATCGACATTCCGTCGGGCGTGGACGGCAGGACCGGCCAGACACCGGGCGTCGCCGTCCGCGCGGACGCGACCGTCACATTCGCCTTCGGCAAGCCGGGGCTGTATCTGCATCCGGGTGCGGCGCACGCCGGGTGCGTGCGTGTCGCCGACATCGGCATGCCGACCGCGCTGATGCCATTTCCCGAAGACCGCCGTCAGGCTGTCGATGCGACCCTTGTGACCCAGTGGCTGCCAAGGCGGCCGGACAACGCCCACAAGGGCAGTGTCGGCACCGTGCTTTCCGTCGCGGGGTCCCGAGGCATGACCGGCGCCGCGGTACTTGCGGCCGCTGCGGCCTTGCGCGGAGGTGCGGGACTGGTGCGCTGCGTGTTGCCGGAACCGCTTGTCCCCATTGTCGCGACACTGGTGCCCGAGGCCGTCGTGGCCGCCGTTCCGGGGCATGAAGGCCGCTGGACGGCTGATGATGCGGATGACGCGACGGCGTGGCTGCCGGATGCGGACGCGCTGCTCGTGGGGCCGGGGCTGCCGGTGGACGGCGAGACCGACCTGCTGCTCGACCGGCTGCTGCAGGCGGCGGCGGATCGTTCGGTCGTGCTGGACGCGGGCGCGTTGGGTTTGCTGGCAGACGGGGAGGACATCCGTTCGCGTTTGCCCGGCCGGGTGGTGCTGACGCCTCATGCCGGCGAGATGGCACGGCTGATGCATGCGACCGTCGCCGAGGTGCTTGCCGACCCGATGGGGTGCGCGGAGACCTGTGCGCGGGCGTGGCAGGCCGTCGTTGTGCTCAAGGGGGCCGGAACGGTTGTGGCGTCGCCGGACGGACGCACGTTCATCAACACGAGCGGCAACAGCGGCATGGCAACGGCGGGCGCGGGCGATGTGCTTGCCGGGCTGATCGCCTCGTTGGCCGCCCAAGGGCTGGACCCTGTCGGTGCCGCTGTCTGTGGCGTTTATCTGCACGGGCTGTCGGGTGACCTGGCCTCGGCATCGACCAGCAGGCAGGCACTGCTTGCCTCCGATCTGGTCGCGGGCATCGGGGCGGCCTACCTCAAGCTGGCGGCTGCGGGAGCATGACCGAACACGGCGGCGATCGGGCGATGCTGCCGGTCCTGTGGCTTGCCAGGGGGAACGGCAGCGGGTGACCGCCCGCCGATACGCAAGAGTCCAACCCGTCACCGTGCGATGCGGTTGCACGGGCGGGAGGGGGAGAACACGCATGGCGCAACGAATGAACCTCGACAGCCTGGTCAACCGCGCGTGGGCGGAGATCGATCTGGACCGCATTGCGCACAACGTCGGCGAGATCAGGCGTCTGACCGGCCCGCGGACGGAGATCATGGCTGTCGTGAAGGCGGATGCCTACGGACATGGCGTTCGGGAGACCGTGGAGACCATGATCGGGGCGGGTGCGACCCGCATTGCCGTATCCATGCTCGACGAGGCCATCCAGCTGCGCAGGCTCGGCATCACGGTGCCCATCCTCGTGCTGGGATACACCGATCCGAAGCGCTCGGCCGAAGTCATCCGCAACGGGGTGACGCAAACCGTCTTCTCGCACGACCTGGCAGGCGCGCTGTCGACAGCCGCGCAGGCGGAGGGCAAACCGGCGCGCATCCATGTCAAGATCGACACCGGCATGTCGCGCGTCGGATTCCTGCCGGGTTACTCGGCCGTCAAGGATGTCGTGGCGATCAGCCGGCTGGCCGGTATCGTCATCGAGGGCATCTTCACGCATTTCGCCTCGGCGGACGAGGCCGACCCGACGTTCACACGCCGGCAGTTCGAGCAGTTCGAGAGCATGCTCGAGGAGCTCAGCCGCATCGGGGTGCAGGTGCCGTTGCGTCATGCCGCCAACAGCGCGGCGATTCTGGCGCATCCCGCCACGGCGCTCGACCTGGTCAGACCCGGCATCATCCTGTACGGCATCCTGCCGGATGCCGGCATCCGGCCTGTTGGTGCGGACGGCATGCCGCGCGTCGTCGATCTCCGCCCCGCCATGTCTCTCAAGGCGCATGTGATTCTAGTCAAGGAAATCCCCGCCGGCATGCCGGTCAGCTACGGCCGGCGCTGGACCGCCTCCGGAACCGCGCGCATCGCCACGCTGCCGATCGGATATGCGGACGGATACCCGCGCGTGCTCTCGAATCGGGCCCGCGTGCTGGTCAACGGGCAGTATGCCCCGGTCGTCGGCTCGATCTGCATGGACCAGTGCATGATCGACATCACGGACATCGATGGTCCGGTTGCGCCGGGAGACGAGGTGGTGCTCTTCGGCGAGCAGGCAGGCAATTGCATCGCGGTCGAGGAGATCGCGGCCCTGGCCGGCACCATCCCTTATGAAACCGTCTCTCTTGTCGGCAAGCGCATCCCGCGCGTATACCGCCGGGGTGGCGAGATTGTGCGGATCCACAATTACCTGCTCTAGGACGCTGGGAGAGGCCTGTGTCTTTCGATCCGACCCAAGGGACACAGGCGCATGCGCTCATGATCCAAGCCGGCAAGAACCGCGGTTGACATCCCGACGGCGTCGGAATTGACTTCCCCGGCCCGGCCACCTATGATGGACTCAGACAGATCGGCGAACCGGTGGGACGCCGGTCCCGATTGGAAAGGAACCGAGATGAAGCAGTCGATACGTACGGCGCTGGCCTCGCTGGCCGGCATGATCGCGGGCATGGGCATCATGATGGCATCCGCCGCCGGCACACAGCCGGGCAGCGAGCTTGATCCCCTCGTGACCAAGAGCTATGTGGACCAGAAGATCGCGGCGCTCGCCGCAGGCGGAACCGTCCCGGCAGGAACGGCCGGCACGGGCGTCGCAGCGGACAGCGCGGCGGTTACCCAATTGCAGACCGATGTCGGGGAGCTGACCCACTTCATCATCGACGCCCTGACCGGCATCGACAGCCTCAAGGCACGCATGAACGCCATGGAAACCGGATTCGCCGTGGTGGAGGTGCCGGCGGGCAAGAGCCTCATCCTTGCGGGCGGCGCGGAGGCGATCGTGCGCAGCGGCAAGGCGACGGCCATCCAGGGTACCTATGGCGGTCTGGCCGATGTCACAGCGGGTTCGGATCTCAAGTCCGGAGCCGCCGTCACCAACCAGCACCTGCTCATCTCCTCCCGCAGCGACGGGCGCGGATTGAAAATGGGCGCCTCCACGGTGTTCCTGCTTGTGCGCGGCAGCTATTCACTGAAATGAGCATCTCTCGCCGGCATGACGCGCGAGGCGGCGGACAACCGCCGTTGCCTGTCCCTGCGGATGGCCCTTCGTCAGCGCCGGCGGCCGGATAACGGCATCGAGAGCCGCAGGATGGGGAGTGACAGCGGATGAATCGCAAGAAGCTAGTTCAGAATGTGGTCGTCGGCACGTTGTTTCTCGTTGTCGTTGTCTTCGGCATCATCCCCATTGTCAGCCGTGGCGACCGCGACCTCGAGCGTTTCGGCTACAAGCCCGGCGATGCATATGACGTGGTGGTGCTCGGGTCCGAACCCGAGGCGATCGCGGCGGCGGTCGCCGCCGCACGCACCGGGGTGGAGGTGTTGCTGGCCGCTCCCGGACCCGATACCGGCAGCTATCTGACCGATTGCCTGATCCATTCTGTGCCCCACCAGACGGGCACCATCGCGGGAAAACCCATGACATTGACGGGGCCGGTCTTTGCGGATCTCTTTGGCAAGAGCGACAGCACGTTTACCTCATCCGACTGGATGAAGGCGTCACGGCGGCTGCTGTCGCTGGAACCCGACCTGCTGGCTTTGTTCGATGCGACGGTGACCGGCGTGAAGACGGATGGCCGCCGCGTGACCTCGCTTGAGCTGTTCACACCCGACGGCAAGCGCACCGTGCGGGCCTCCGTGTTCATCGACGCGACGGAGGACGGCGTACTGCTCGAACGACTGGGAGCCGCCCATCTCGTCGGGTCGGAGGATGTCGGCGCGCCCGAGTTCTTTGAGCCGGTATCCTTCGGATTCCGGTTGCGCGGCGTATCCTGGGATGACATCAAGACCATCGCCAAGGTCAAGGATCTCAGCGGTCAGTTCGCCGACATGCTGTACCAGTATCCCCGAACGGATGAGTCGGTCAAGCTGGTGTCCCCATCGATGATCAGACAGCAGGAGGACACAATCCAGGTCAACGGCCTGCAGATCGGATTCGTGAATCCGGGCTCGCGCGAGGAAGTCGCCGCAGCCTATCAGACGGCTCTGCGCGAGGCCATGCATCTGGCCGCCTACCTGCAGACGGAGCTTGTTCCCTTTGCCGGTTCGGACTGGGATGTGGGGGCCGACCGGCTCTATATCCAGGAGTACAGGCACTACAGGGGCATGGAGACCCTGACGGTCGGCGATGTGCTGGAGAACCGCGATCGCAAGGACAAGATCGCGTTGCTGTCCGACCCCGTTTCGGCCGCCCGTTTTGTCCGAGGGGATGATCCGGCGATTCTCTGCGATCCCGATGTGTACGCGGTGCCGCTCGGCGCCCTGGTTCCCGTCGCGTGGGACAATGTGCTGATGCCTGGGCGCAATGCCTCGTATGCCTCGTTGGCATCGAGCAGTGCGGCAACCCCGTCGGCGCGCGCCGTTGTGGGGGAGGGCGCCGGTCTCGCGGCAGCCTGGTGCGCGCTCGACAAGACAGATCCTGCGGCCGTGCCGACACTACCTGACGACCGGCTGGCCGAATTCCGCGCATTCATCGCCCGTGCGGGTCAGGTGATTCCCGATTTCTCCGAGCCGCTGCGGCTGTCGGACAATACCCTGTTCGCCGATGCGTGGATGGCCGACGACATCCGTACCCTGGTGAGTTATGGGATTCTCAGGGGTGGTACGGAAAACGATTTTCGACTTGACACGGGCTGTTCGGGACAGGTGCTCGCCGTACTGGCGAAGAATGCGCTGTTGCGCCTGGCACCCGACCGGTACGGACTCGATCTGGATGAACGGGTGACGAAGGCGGCGACCGGCGACCCGGTCACGGCGGATGGCGCGGCCCGCATCCTTCTGGCGTTGGCCGGCGTGGAGGCCGGGTCGCGGGACGCATCGACGGCGCTGTTTGCCTGGCTGGGGGAGGACGGCGCCTGGACGCCTTCTGCGCAGCTGCTTGCGGAATGGCCGGAAACCGGAACGGTGCGCAATGGGCCGCTGTACCATCTGGTGACCGCGACCTGCAGGAAGATTGCCGCTGCGCCGGTGGCGGACTGAGTGGCGGCTGGAGCGGTCGGCGGCTGTCCGACGCCCCACCCCGGACATGCCTATCGTTCGGGCTTGCCGGCGAGCCTTGTGCGCAGTGTCAGCAGCATGAAGCGCGGCAGGTCCATCATCCTTTTCCAGCGGGAGGGCTCGCGCATCAAGCGGAACAACCACTCGAGGCCGGCGCGGCGCATCCATTCTGGCGCAAGGCGGCCCGTGCCGGCGAACACGTCGAGGCTGCCTCCCAGCCCCATGGCCACGCGGCAATGCAGGTGATCCCGGTGCTTTTCGATCCAGCGCTCCTGTTTCGGCACGCCGAGGCAAACGAACAAAATGTCCGTTCCGGCACGGTTGATTTCCTCCACGATGCCCTCCTCTTCCGCTTCGGTGAAGTATCCGTTGCGGAATCCGGCGATCTCGATGCCGGGATGCTCGGAGAGCAGGTGGATGGCGGCCAGCTCGGCCACCCCGGGTTTGCCGCCAAACAGAAAGAAGCGCAGCGGTGGCCTTCGCTTCTCACTCATGAGACGTCGCGCGGTATCGATGCCTGAAACCTTCTCCTTGAGAGGGGTTCCGAGGATTTTTGCCCCAAGCACCACGCCGGCGCCGTCCGGAAGCAGCAGATCGGCCTCGTTGAGCAGACGTGCCAGCGCCGGGTCGCGGACCGATTGCATCACGATCTCCGCATTCGGCGTGAAGATGGCATGGAGCCGCGGTTCCCCGAGCATGCCAAGGATGGCGCCGACGGTTTCGTCCATGGTGAGATTGGCGATGTCAAGACCATGTATGTTGCGGGTGGCATTCATGCAGCGTCTCCTGTATGCGGGTCGGGAACCGTGGATGGTTCCTTCCGTGTTTTCGACACGATTCGTCCTTTTGTATGATACAACAGACCCCACGCCGGCGCCAGTATCGACAGGCTGCGCCGTTTTGGCAAAATGACGGAGGTCATGCCGCCGGGGATGGGGTATAATGGACATGCCCGTCCATCCGCGGCTTCGGACGCCCCCCTTCCGCTCCGCATGCCGCATGGGACCGGGACATTCGCACAAGGCACGGGGGATGCATGATCCGCATTTTGGATGACATGGACCAATGCACGGGCTGCTCGGCCTGCGCGCAGGTTTGCCCGCGCGGTGCCATTGGCATGATGGAGAACTCGGAGGGATTCCTGTTCCCGGAGACGGATGCCTCGTCCTGCAACGATTGCGGCCTGTGCCGGCGAACCTGCCCGGTCGCCCGCACGACGGCGACGTCCGAGGTGGAGGCGGCTTCGGCGGCGCTTCCGCCTGTGTTCGCCTGCATCGCCCGCGATCCGGATGTACGGCGCGCCAGTTCATCGGGAGGCGCCTACTCGGTGTTTGCCGCATCCGTGCTGGCGCGCGGCGGTGCGGTGTTCGGCGCCGCGTTCGATGAATCCTTCCGGGTCGTTCACCGGTCCGCCGCATCCGCATCCGGGCTGGATGCGCTGCGCAGGTCCAAGTATGTGCAGAGCGATGTTCGTGACACCTTCCGTGAGGTCAGGGACCTGCTTGTTGCGGAACGTCCGGTTCTCTATTGCGGTGAGCCCTGCCAGATCGCCGGCCTGAAGGCATTCCTCGGCCGCCCGTATCCGATGCTGCTCACCTGTGACTTCGTCTGCAGCGGCGTGCCGTCACCCCTCGTGTGGAGGCGGTATCTTGCGGAGCTTTCCGAACGGCATGGCGCGAAGATCACCTCGATCTCATTCCGGAACAAGTCGCGCGGCTGGTATGGATACCACATGTCCATCGGCTTCGAATCCGGTTCGGCATACGAGGTGAAGGCCAAGAAAGAGACCTTCTTCATCGGCTTCGGCAAGAACATCTTCAACCGGAAATGCTGTGCGGATTGCCGTTTCCGCACGCGCCATTCCGCTGCCGACCTGACGCTGGCGGACTATTGGGGCATCTGGATGACCGGCAGGCCCGAATATCGGGACGACCAGGGCGTATCGCTCGTGGTCGCCCACACGCAGGCCGGGCGCGCCGCCCTCGATGGCGCCGCACGAGACATGCGCATCGAAGAGCGCACCTATGCAGAGGCCGAGGCCTCCAATCCGCGCATGACCTCCTCCTGTCCGATGTCACCCGGCCGACAGGCCTTTTTTGCGGATCTCGCATCCGGCATGCCGTTTGGTGCGATCCGCCGCAAATGGATGGACAACGAAAGTCTTGCGTATCACCTGCGCTGCCTGGTCAAGGCCGTTGTGCCGACCGGCCTGATCAAGGGAATGCGGTCCCGGTTCGGCCGCTGAAGCGGTTGGAAGCGCCGGATCCGCCGCTGGCAATGATTGGCTGCCTGCATCCGGCCGGCTGGCTGCATCCGGCAATCCGAATCAACCAACCGCCCACCCAACCCGATCCAGCCGACCAACCCACCCGATCCTCCCGAAGGAGAAACTGCTTGAGAACGAAGCGTTCGATCTACAATACCCTGGCTGCGGCCTTCCTGCAGCTGGTCAACATGGTGGTGTCCTTCATCCTGCCGCGTCTGATCACGCAGCAGTACGGTTCCGCGATGAGCGGCCTGGTGAACTCGACCCGTACCACGATCTCCTATTTCACCATCGTCGAGGCCGGCCTCATGGGTGCCGCCATCTATGCGCTGTACAAGCCCCTCGCGGACAAGGACGACCGCCGCACCAGCGCCATCGTCTCGGCCGCCAACCGCTACTACAACATTTCCGGTTTCTTCTTTTCGGCCCTCGTGCTCGCGACAACCTTCCTGTATCCCCTCTTTGTCACGGACAAGTCGATTTCCCCGTTCGCCGTGGGCGCCCTCGTGGCGATCATCGGCGCTTCGGGCGCGATGGAGTTTTTCCTGGTGGGCAAGTACAAGGTGCTGTTCACCGCCGACCAGAGAAGCTATGTCATCTCCCTGATCAACGCCGTGGGCGTCGTGGTCAACGCGGTCATCCTGCTGGGCATGATGCGGTTCCATTTCGACATGGTGGTCGTGCAGCTGGCCGCGCTTGCGGGCTTCCTGCTGCGCAGCGGCCTGTATGCGGCCTTCGGCCGCCATGCCTACCGGCACCTCGACTTCCGGGCCGAGCCCGACAACCGGGCGCTTGACAAGCGATGGGACTCCTTCTTCCTGCAGGTGCTGGGATTGGTGACCTCGGCCACACCGCTGGTCGTGGTCACGTTTGCCAACGGGCTGGTCGAAGCGAATGTCTATGCCTATTACAACATGGTGTTCCTGGCGGTCTCCGCCCTGCTGTCCACCTTCAACAACGGGTTGTCCGCGATGTTCGGCGACATGCTGGCCAAGGACGAGCTGCCCGCGCTGCAGCGGGCCTACAGCCAGTACGAGTACCTGTACTACGCGCTGCTCGGCTGGGGGTATGCCTGTGCGGCAATGCTGATCATGCCGTTCATGGGCATCTACACCCGCGGCATCACCGATGCCGCATACATGCGGCCCCTGCTGGGCCTGCTGTTCGTGCTCGCCGGCCTCACGACCAACATCAAGACCCCGCAGGGCATGCTGCTGCTCTCCGCCGGCCTGTTCCGCGAAACCCGCGTACAGTCGGTGATTCAGGCAGGCATCAACCTGGCCGTGTCCATCTGGCTGGCGCCCTCGCTCGGCATCGCCGGCGTGCTGATCGGCACCATTGCGGCGAATGTCTACCGGTGTGTCGACCAGATCTTCTTCATTCCCAGGATGGTGACGAAGCTCTCGCCGATGGCCACCATCCGGCGCGTCGGCCGCATGGCGGTGCTGTCGTGTGTGTCTGTCCTGCCCGTGCTGCGGTTTATGGACATCCGGCCCGCGACGTGGGGCGGATGGATCCTGTGGGCCGTTCCGACCGCCTTGTGGGCACTGCTGGTCTTTGCAGGCGGCAACCTTGTGATGGAACCGAAGCATGCCCATGACATCCTCATGCGTTTCCGGACCGCCTTCGCGCGCGGCGGGGGTTCCGGTGGAAAGGGAGAGGCCAGATGAAGACGGGACTGTTGACATTCCACGCCGCACATCACTATGGTGCGCAGCTGCAGGCCTATGCGCTGATGAAGGCGGTGGAGGCATGCGGATCCGCCTGCGAGATCATCGACTATGTCCGGCCGGACACGGAGGAGGCCAAACGGCTCTTCCGGCCGGGATTCTCGCCACGCAGCCTGCTGGCGAACGCGCACACGCTGCTGCATCATGGCGCGCTGCGCCGTCGCGCGGAACGGTTCGAGCGGTTTGTCCGGGACGACATGACGCGTTCCCCGAGGTCGTACGCGTCATATGCGGCCCTGGCGCAGGACGCGCCGGTCTACGATGCCTATGTGTGCGGCAGCGACCAGGTCTGGAACCCGCTGATCTACAAGGAGAAGGCGTTCGATCCGGCCTTCTTCGCCGGTTTTGCGGAAACCGGCCGCAAGATCGCCTATGCGCCCAGCTTCGGCATCGCGGAAATGCCCGGGGCATACCATGCGGAACTGAAGGCCCGGCTCGACGGCTTTTCGGCTCTCTCCGTCCGGGAGCGGAACGGCGAGGCGATCATCCGCGGCGTCTGCGGCCGTGATGCGCTGACGGTGCTCGACCCCACGCTGCTGCTGGGGCCGGACCAGTGGATGCGCATCGCCGAACCGCCGCATGATCAGGCGCCCTACCTGCTGTGCTACTTCATTTCCGATCCGGCGCCGTACGCACCGTATGTCGAGGCCATGGCCCGGCGGCTCGGCCTTCGCATCGTCAGCCTGTGCGGCGCACGCCGCACGGTGCGTGGCACGTCCCGGGCCGTGCTCGATGCCGGACCGCGGGAGTTCCTCGGCCTGTTCGCCCATGCCGCGTATGTTCTGACCGATTCCTTCCACGGCACGGTGTTCTCGATCAACCTCGGCCGGCCGTTCGCCAGCTTTTCCCTCGCGGCGGGCGGCAAGAAGAAGGTTTCGTCCCGGCTTGACAGCATCCTGGGCATCCTGGGACTGTCCGGGCGGTTGGTTGCGGATGCCGCGACCACGCCGGACGCGGTCTGCCAATGGCCGGCCGTGGACTGGGCTTCCGTCGGGGGAGCGCTCGAGGCGGAGCGGGCGAAGTCGCTGGGATACCTGTGCGCGGCCCTGTTCCCGATGGGGGGGTGCGATACGGGAGCCTGCGATGCCGGAGGCTGCGATGCGGAGGCCTCCGGTTCCGATGGCTGCGGGGAGGCACCCGGTGATGGCGCGGACGAGCGGATGAACAACGGGAGGCGCCTGTGATGATGACCGATGCCGGCACGGCGGGTCGACCGCGGGTGCTGTTCCTGCTCAACCATGCCGGACGGGGCGGCACCGAGCGGTATGTGGAACTGCTGGTCGAAGGCCTGGTTCCGGCATCCATGGATGCGGTTCTTGTCTACAATGAGGACGGTCCCCTGCGCGAACGGCTCGAGGCGCGCGGCATTCGCTGCATCCACCTGCCCATGGCCAGCCGTTTCGACCGGAGGGCCGCCCGCCGGCTGGCGGAGATCTGCCGCATGGAGCGCATCGACGTGGTGCATGCGATGTTCCTGCGCGAGCACTACATCGCATGGCTTGCACGTTTGTACGGATGCCGCGCGGCACGGATGGCGACCGTGCACCTCATGCTCGAGCAGCCTGCCGGTCCGCCGCTGGTCTGGCTCGACCGTGCCGTCTACCGCGGCATGGCGGGGATTGTGACCGTCTGCGACCGGTTGGGCGTCCAAATGCGCGAGGCGTACGGCATTGCTGCCGGCAAGCTGCTGACGGTCCACAACGGCATCGCGCCCGATCCGCTGGTGCCTGCCGTCACGGTGCCCGGCTCCTTTGCCGACGCGCGTCGGGAAGCCGTCCGCCCGGACCGGGAGATGATACGGGCGGAATTCGGCATTCCGGCGGATGCGACTGTTTTTCTTACGGCGGGCCGGTTCACGGAGGAAAAGGGCATGGGCTTTCTCCTCAACGGCATCCGCGCCTGGCCGGGGGGGGTTCCGGAAGGGGTCCGGTTCCTGCTCGCGGGCGATGGCGCTTTGCGTGCCGAGGTGGAGCTGGCGGCCCGGACGGCCGGCCTTTCGGACCGGATCCTGTTCGCCGGTCATCGCACCGATCTGCCGCGCCTGCTGCATGCCGCCGACGCCTATGTGTCGCCTTCCCGCTCCGAAGCGCTGAGCCTTTCCATCCTCGAGGCGATGCATGCGGGTTTGCCCGTGCTGGCCACGGATGTCGGCGGTACGCCCGAGATGGTCTCGCCGGAAAAGGGGACGGGCCTGCTCGTGCCATATGGCGATGTGGGCGCACTCGCCGCAGGACTTGCGCGGCTTGCGTCGGACGCAGGATTGCGGGCAAGCCTGGGGGCGGTCTCGAACGGACTGGCCAGGACGCGGTTCACGCTGGACATCATGCTGTCGCGGACGCTCGACGCATACAGGTCGGTTGCCTGCGGCAGACAAGTGTCCGATGATGTGCGAAACATCAGGGCCACGTGACGGCATGCGCCGGCGTGCTCATTTGCATGCATGAAAACGCGTGGCCGGCTGCATGGAAGCACAGCCCTGCCGCCAGGTTGCATGAAGCCGCCAAGAAGGGATAGAATAAACGGGATTGCGTGACAGGTATGCGGTTCGGGCGATTCGCCCGTCTTTCGGACAGCGTCTTGCACGATCCGGCGGCGATACGCTCCGGTCGAAACGAAGAAAAGGGGAACAGGAATCATGCTGGTGGACGAAAAAGGGAAACTCTTCGGAAAAATCAACATCCTCGACCTGGTTGTCGTGCTGGCGGTCCTGGTTGTGATCGCAGGCGCCGTCTGGAAGTTCACGAAGTCGAACACCCCGACGGTGTTCACGCAGGCCGACCGCATCCGGACCACCTTCTATGTCGAGGAGCTGCCCGATTACGCGGCTGCCGCGGTCAAGGTCGGCGCGCCCGTGTCCGATCGCACGACAGGCTCGAAGTTCGGCACTGTCACGAGCGTCGAGACCCTCCCATCCGTTTCCTACGGCATCGATGCCGACGGCAACATCGTCAAGTCATCGAAGGAGACCTTCCGCTCGCAGAAGGTCATGGTCGAGGGAACCGGCATCTATTCGGACAACGGCGTGTCCTTCAACTCCATCGATTACTACGTCAACAAGCAGATCGAGGTGCGGTTCGGCAATGTGGCCGTCTTCACCCGCATCTACAGCCTTGAGGAAGTGAAATGACGGGGCGGGGCATGTTGGAAGGCAGTCTGCTGGTGCGCGCATTCCGGAAGACAGCGGCGGCGGGTTCCCGCCTCGGCAGGGGCAGTGTCGTTGTCCGGACTGCCGCCGGCGCCGCACGTCGGATTGGAGATGTCGCGTCCGGCAGTGCCGTGGCGGATGTGCTGGGCCGCGAAGGCGCCCTTTCCGCCACAGCCGGGGAGAGCGCCTGCTTCGGACTGCTGTCGCTGCTGTTGAACCGGTTGCCCAAGGCTGCCGGCAGACAGGCGGGCCGATTGGCCTGCCTGCGCGAACCCGGCATCGCCGCCCGCGCCCTTGCCTGGCTGGCCGACCGGCTGCACCTGTGGACGGGCCTGTTCCTGTGCGCCGTGCTGCTGGTGCCGCATGCACGATGGAACAACCTGTACAGCACCGCGGGCGTGTTCGCGCTGTTCGCGCTGCTGCTGCTGCGCGAGGCCTCCCAGGCGCAGTGCTGCATCCAGCCCCGCCGCATGGGCGGATGGTTCCTGCTGTACATGCTGTTTCAGGCGCTGGCGTTCGTTTCGAGTGTCTATCCGGGTCTCAGCGCGCGGTTCCTCGCCTTCCACGGAACGAATTTCCTGCTCGTGCTGCTGCTGGTATCCTGCTTCAGAACCCTCGACGAGCTGGTGACGCTGGTGGAGGTCGCCGCCTGCGGCCTGTCCGTCTCCTCGCTGTACGGTGTCTGGCAGGGCATCCGCGGTGTGCCGGTCAAGGCGGCCGAGGTCGACACCACCCTCAACGACACCGGGGTGGGCCGCGTCTACGGATTGTTTGACAACCCGAACAACTTTGCGGAAATCCTCATCCTGTTCCTGCCGTTCATCGCCGCCCTGTTCTTCGCCTCAAAAGGATGGAAACGTCGTGCCTTCTACGGGCTGGTCGCCCTGCCGCCGCTGGTGGCGCTCGTGATGACGCAGTCCCGGTCGAGCTGGGGCGGCCTGCTTGTCGCCATGTGCGTGTTCGCCGCCTTTCTCGACTGGCGGCTCATCCCGCTGGCCGGACTGGCCGGGCTTCTCGTGTTCCCGTTCCTGCCGCTGTATCTGCGCCAGCGCGTGCTGTCGATCTTCAATGCGGCCGACACGTCGACCAGCTACCGTACGAAGATCTGGAACACAATGCTGCCGGTCATCGGCGACTACTGGTGGACGGGCCTGGGCCTGGGCAACGACGCAGTCATGAAAATCACGGCGCGGTACCCGCTCTACACGCCCAAAGTGCCCCTTCACTGCCACAACATCTACCTGCAAACCTGGGTGGAGACGGGCGTCCTGGGGTTGCTGGCGCTCCTTGGCTTCCTGGCCAATACCGCGAAGAACGCAATGCGGACGATGCGGAAACTTGGGCGGAAGAACGGGGATCCCCACGCACGGCTACTGGTCATGGCCGGATTGTCCTCGATGTGTGGCATCCTGGTGACCTCGCTGGTGGAATACACCTGGTACTATCCCCGGGTCATGCTTCTGTTCTGGTGCGTCGCCGGCCTGTTGCTGGCGGCCGTTTCACTGGCCGGAGCGCAAT
>JAEXRM010000090.1 GCA_023440865.1 Bacillota bacterium | reverse complement strand
TGCGGCGCGATTTGGGCATGGACCCGGCATGCTGACGGATGCAACGGCGGGGAACATGTCGATGGGGAACAGGCCTACGGAGAGGGACACAATGGCGCATGAGGACAAAACCGGGGACGGCATCTGGATTTGCCTGGACATCGGCAGCACCTGGACAAAGGCGACCGCCGTTGATCCGCTTGCGCTGCGCATTCTTGGCACGGCCCGTGCCCGAACGACGGCCCACACGGATGTGGGCTCCGGCGTGTCGGATGCACTCACCCGGCTTGCCCCGCAGATCGGCAACCGTCCCGTGGCGAGCCGCCTGGCCTGCAGCAGTGCGGCAGGCGGTTTGCGGATGGTTGCGGTGGGCCTTGTTCCGGAGCTGACCGCCGAGGCGGCACGGCGCGCGGCCTTTTCCGCCGGCGCGAAGGTCATCCGCACCTTTGCGCATGAGCTGACCCGAACAGATCTGCGGGAACTCGAGGCGATCGTCCCCGACATCGTGCTGCTGTGCGGCGGAACGGATGGGGGGAACCGGCGTGTGCTGCTGCACAACGCCGCCGCTCTGGCCGGTGCGGCAGGCTCGTTCCCCGTCGTGCTTGCCGGCAACCGTTCGGTGGCCGACGAGGCGGCGGCGCTGCTTGCGGCCGGCGGCAAACCGGTCCGCGTCACCGAGAACGTGATGCCCGAGTTCAACCGGCTGAATCTCGAACCCGCACGGGAGGCAATCCGCGCGGTGTTCCTCGAGCGCATCATCCATGCCAAGGGACTCGACCGGCTTATCCCCCAGCTCGACGGCCTGCTGATGCCGACACCCTTCGCCGTGCTGAATGCGGTGCGCCTGCTGGCGCAGGGTCACGGCGGCGAACCGGGTTTGGGAGACCTGCTGGCCGTCGACCTCGGCGGCGCGACAACGGACATCTACTCGATGGCCTCCGGCGAGCCCGCCCAGGCGGGCGTCGTCTGGAAGGGGCTGCCCGAGCCGTATGCCAAGCGCACGGTCGAGGGGGACCTCGGGGTGCGGTACAACGCGCATGCCATCGTGGATACGTGCGGCCCCGGAGACGAAGCCATCCGCATGTTGGCGGATATGGCCGGGGCATCCGTGCCGGAGGCACAGGCATGGCTGGCGGAGATCGATCGCCGGCCCGACGTGCTGCCGTCGGACCTGAATACGACGGAACAAACGGATCCGTACGCAACCGCATTGCCTGAGGCGGACCCGTCACGCGCACCCGCGAGGACCGCCCGCCTCTCATCCGACGTCGCCACCCGTCTGGACGCCGCGCTGTCGTCGCAGGCAATCGGCACCGCCCTGCGACGGCACGCCGGCACACTGGAGGAATCCTTCACACCCATGGGACGTGTGTTCCTGCAGAACGGCAAGGACCTGACCGCCGTGCACACCCTGCTGCTGACCGGCGGCCCGCTGACCGCAGCGGCGGATCCGGCCGGCATCGGCTTCGCGGCGCTGCGGTGCGCTCATGCCCCATCCCCGCCGCAACCCCCTTCACACGCCGAACCGGACGCCCATTCGCCATCCCCGCCGCATACGGGTCCGGCCGTCCTGTTGCCGGAGCGCGTCGGCCTGCTGCTCGACAAGCGCTACATCCTTGCCGCCATGGGCCTGCTGGCGGAGGAGCACCCCGGGGCGGCGCTGCGCATCCTCAAGCAGGAACTGCTGGCACTCGCAAGCTGTCACCCCGAGGCGACAACCGCCGCTAGGACAAAAGGAGATGAAACGCCGTGACGATCGAGAACAAGAAGCTGGACGAATCCGCCTTCCACGCCATCCGCAAGGAAGTCCTGACCCAGTGGCCCACCGGGGACGACGTCCATTTCGACGAGGCTGTCGCCTACCACAAGCACATCCCCGACGCGAAGCGGTTCGACCGAAAGCTCGCCGATGCCGTGGAGCGGGGCGTCACGCTCACCCAGCCTCGCGCCGGCGTCGCCCTGCCGCAGGAGCACATCAAGCTGCTGCGCCACCTCGAGACCGAGGGTGAGGCCGACCTGTTGCCGACGACCATTGACAGCTACACGCGCCACAACCGGTATGACGAGGCGCAGAAGGGCATCCAGGAAAGCCTGGCCGAGGGGCGCTCCCTCCTCAACGGTTTCCCGGCGGTCAACCACGGCGTCGCCATCTGCCGCGAGGTCAACGAGGCGGTCGGGGTACCCGTGCAGGTACGCCATGGCACGCCCGACGCGCGCCTGCTGGCGGAAATCACGATCGCGGGCGGTTTCACCTCGTATGAGGGGGGCGGCATTTCCTACAACATTCCTTACTCGAAGAATCACTCGCTAGAAAAGACGCTCACCGACTGGCAGTACGTCGACCGCCTCGTGGGCCTGTACGGGGAAGCCGGTGTCACGATCAACCGGGAACCCTTCGGTCCCCTGACCGGCACCCTTGTACCGCCCTGCATCTCGCACGCGGTGGCCATCCTCGAGAGCCTGCTTGCGGCCGAGCAGGGCGTGAAGAACCTGACCGTGGGCTACGGCCAGTGCGGGAACCTGCTGCAGGATGTCGCCGCCATCCGCTCGCTCAAGGCCCTCACCCGCGAATACCTCAAGCGGTTCGGTCACGGCGACGTCGCCGTCACGACCGTCTTCCACCAGTGGATGGGCGGGTTCCCGCAGGATGAGGCGAAAGCGTTCGGCGTCATTTCCTGGGGTGCTGCCACCGCCACCCTCGCGGGCGCCACGAAGGTCATCGTCAAGACGCCGCACGAGGCGCTCGGCGTGCCGACCATGCAGGCCAACGCACAGGGGCTGCGCGCCACAAAACAGCTGACGGCGATGCTCGCGGATCAGCGGCTGCCGCGCACGCCGGAGCTCATCGGCGAAATGGAGATGATCACCGCCGAAACGCGCGCCATCCTCGAGCGCACCTGCCAGCTTGGCGAGGGCGACTGGGCCAAAGGGGCCGTGCGCGCTTTCCAGGCCGGCGTCATCGACATTCCGTTCGCGCCGTCGCGCCAGAATGCCGGCAAGGCGCTGCCCGCGCGTGACAACGACGGCGCCATCCGGTTCCTCGATTTCGGGAACCTGCCGTTCGACGAGGACATCCGCGCGTTCCACCGCGACCGCATCGAGGACCGCGCCCGCAAGGAGGGTCGCGCCGCCAGCTTCCAGATGGTCATCGACGACGTGTACGCCATCGGCAAGGGATTTCTGGTGGGACGACCGAGGAAGTGAACTTCCGCCCACCGCACCCGCAACGGCCCGATGCCGGGAAACCGGCGCTGCAAGAGCACAAGGAGGCGATCCGCATGAAAATCATCGACATGATCTGCGCACCCGGCCGCACCGGCTTCTTCTTCGACGACCAGAAGGCCATCAAGGCCGGCGCCGTCGCGGACGGCGCCGCGTACCACGGAACGCCCGCCACGCCCGGCTTCACCGCAATCCGCCAGGCCGGCGAGGCGATCTCCGTGATGCTGGTGCTCGAGGACGGGCGCATCGCCTGGGGCGATTGCGCCGCCGTGCAGTATTCCGGAACGGGCGGCCGCGACCCGCTCTTTCTGGCCTCCGAGTTCATGCCCGTGCTCGAACGGGAGGTCAAGCCGCTGCTCATCGGCCGGGACGCGCACGACTTCCGCGGACTGGCCGCCCTGGTGGACGGACATGTGCCCGCGTTCGGTTCCGGCCGCCTTCACACGGCCATCCGCTACGGCGTGACGCAGGCGCTGCTCGACGCGGTGGCCCAGGGCACGAACCGCCTCATGTGCGAGGTGGTGGCCGACGAATACGGCCTGTCCGTCGCCGATTCCCCCATCCCGATCTTCATGCAGTCCGGCGACAACCGTTATGACAACGCCGACAAGATGATCCTCAAGGGCGCCGACGTGCTGCCCCACGGCCTGATCAACCACATGGAGTCCAAGCTCGGCGCGGACGGCGGCAAGCTGCTTGAATACGTGGTCTGGCTCCGCAACCGCATCCATTCTCTCCGCACCTCGGAGGCATACCGGCCGGTGCTGCACCTCGACGTCTACGGCACCATCGGCCTTGCGTTCGGCGAGGACACGACCCGCATGGGCGACTACCTCGCGAAGCTCGCACAGGCCGCCGCTCCCTTCCGGCTGCGCATCGAGGGCCCGATGGACGCGGGCGGCCGCGAGCGCCAGATCGAGGCCCTCGCCGCCCTCACCCGCCGGGTCGATGAACGCGGCATCGGCGTGGAACTCGTCGCGGACGAATGGTGCAACACGCTCGAGGACGTGCGCGACTTCGCCGACGCGCAGGCCGGCCACATGGTGCAGATCAAGACGCCGGATCTCGGCGGCATCCAGAATGTCGTCGAGTCCGTGCTGTACTGCCAGCAGAAGGGCATGGGCGCCTACCAGGGCGGCACCTGCAACGAAACCGACCGGTCCGCGCAGGTCTGCGTGCATCTGGCGATGGCCGCAAAACCCGTGCAGATCCTCGCCAAGCCCGGCATGGGCGTCGACGAGGGCTATATGATTGTCCACAACGAGATGCGGCGCATCCTGGCCATCCGGGATGCCAAGCGCAGCATCAGGAGGTGAACCGCATGACGCAGCACGATGCCGCCACTCCGGCCGTTTCCCTGTTCACAGGCACCAACACGCAACCGGAGGACTGCTTTCGCGTCCTCTCCCCCACCGCCATCCTCGGCTACGGTTTTCCGATGGCTTCCTTCACCGAGGGCATGTGGCACAAGCCCCATGTCATCGCCGTCGACGCCGGCTCCACCGATCCGGGCCCCTGGTATCTCGGCGCCGGGGCTTCGTTCACCGACCGCAACGCCGTCAAGCGCGACCTCGAGATCATGATCACCGCCGCCATCGAAGCGGACATTCCGGTCGTCATCGGCTCCGCGGGCGGATCCGGCGGTGAACCGCACCTGCAGTGGAACCTGGAGATCATCCGGGAGATCGCGCAGGAGAAGGGCCTGCGGTTCCCGATGGCCGTCATCCACGCGGAGGTGGACAAGGAAACAGTCCGATCCGCCTGGCAAGCCGGCCATGTCACGCCGCTGCACCCCGCACCGGCGCTGACGGAGCCCGAGCTCGACGCCACGGTCCGCATCGTGGGCCAGATGGGCATGGAGCCGTTCCTCTCCGCGCTCGACACGGGCGCGCGCGTCATCCTCGCAGGCCGGTCGTACGATCCGGCCGTCTTCTCCGCCATGGCCGTGAAACAGGGGTTCGACCGGGGCCTGGCGATCCACATGGGCAAGATCCTCGAATGCGGCGCCATCGCCGCCACGCCCGGCAGCGGCAGCGACTGCCTGATGGGCTGGCTGTACCGCGACCGCTTCGAGGTGGAACCGCTGAACCCGACCCGCGCCTGCACCACGCTTTCGGTCGCCGCACACACGCTGTACGAGAAGACCGATCCGTACCGGCTTCCCGGCCCCGGCGGCCTGCTCGACCTGACGGGAACCGCCTTCGAGGCCGTGAACGACCGCCGCGTGAAGGTTTCCGGCAGCCGGTTCGTGCCTTCGGAACGATTCGCCGTCAAACTCGAAGGCGTCAAGTCGCTGGGCTTCCGCACGGTCTCCATCGCCGGCGCCCGCGACCCGCTCTTCATCGGCCAGATCGACACCATCCTCGAGGCCGTGCGCGAACGCGTCGCCGACAACTTCGGCGGCCGCAGCCTCTCCTACCGGCTCGAGTTCCGCCAGTACGGGCGCACCGGCGTCATGGGCGCGCTGGAGCCGCATCCGGACCAGCTGCCGCACGAGCTGGGCATCGTCATCGAGGCCCTGGCCGACACGCAGGAGACCGCGAACACCATCGTCAGCTTCGCCCGCTCGACGCTGCTGCACTTCGGCTATCCGGGGCGCATGTCCACCGCCGGGAACCTGGCTTTCCCCTACTCCCCGTCCGACTTCAAGGTCGGCGAGGTGTTCGGTTTCTCGCTGTATCACCTGATCGAGGTGGACGACCCCTGCAGCCTGTTCCCGCTGGAGGTGCTGCAGATGGGTGACGCGCCGTCGGACCCGGAGGAACGCCTGGAGGTGGAAACATGATGCCGCACGCATGCCACCCGACCACCCCGCAGGAACCACGGCTGCGTTTGCCACAGGAGGTGGAAACATGAAAACACGGCTCCGCGACCTCGCCGCGGTCATCCGCAGCAAGAATTCCGGTCCCTACGAGCTCACGCTCGACGTCATGTTCAAGGACGCCGCCACCTTCGAGCGCGTCTGCCGCTCAAAAGCGCTCACCGCAGACGTGATTGCCGGCCTGTACCGCATCACGCCGGACCAGGTCATCAACGTGGTGCACTTCACGCCCGCCCATGCCATCAAGGCCACCATCGTGCGGCCGATCGCCTCGGGCGACCCGGGCGAAACGGACGTCTACGGCGCCCAGCAGCACGCGCCATTGATGGAGCTGGAGATCGAGCTGGCGGAGTAGCCAAGCGGAGCCTCGCCGGTGCAGCAGGCATCGCCGGTGCAGCAGGCATCGCCGTTGCAGCGGGCATTGCCGGTGCAGCAGGCATCGCCGTTGCAGCAGGCATCGCCGGTGCAGTGGATCGGATCACGCCGGACCAGACCTGTCGGCCTCAGGAGCCGGTGGGATTTGGTCCGGCGTTTCCGCAGCAGCTGCCGCGGTCCGGCTCTCCGTCCTCCCCGTGTCGGAGGCTGCTTCCGTGCTCTCCGGCATCACGGTGGCCGGCGGCATCCCGGCATACGCCATCTCCTCCTCGCGCGCATGCCGCATGCCGCGTTCCGGCAGTTCGGACAGCCAGGCGGCCGCGAGCGACGTGATGGGAATCGTCAGCAGCAGCCCGATGCTGCCCGCCAGCGCCCGCACGACCTCCGAGGCGATCATGTCGCGGTTGATCAGGTCGGTGAAGGGCACCTTGACCGCCACCAGCAGCAGCAACAGGTGCAGGGAACCGCCCGTATAGGCCAGGATGAGGGTGTTCGCGTTGGCACCCATGATGTCCCGGCCGATGTTCATGCCCGCCCGGAGGATGCCGCGCGGCGGCAGCCCCGGGCTGTGTTCCCGCAGCTCCGCCAGGGAAGCGGACAGCGAGGTCGCCATGTCCATCGCCGCGCCGAGCGCCCCCAGGATGATGCCCGCAAACAGCAGCCCCTGAAAATCGAAGGGCGTGTCACGCGGCAGGTAGAGCAGCAGCTGGGATTCCTCATCGCCGATGCCCGTCAGCCGGAGCGCGATGCCGACGGATTGGGCGAGCAGGCCCGCGGACACCACGCCACCCGTCGTGCCGATGAACGCGGCAAGGGTCTTCCGGTTCAATCCGCCGATCACGGCAAGGCACACCATCGTGACGCCCATGCTGACGAGCACGGTCGCCAGGATCGGATCCATACCCCCGAGGATGACGGGTATGAGCACAAACACGACGGCCGCCGCCGTCATGGCGATGGTCAGGACGGTCTTGACGCCCTTCCATCCGCCCAGCAGCACCAGCAGGCCGGCAAACGCAAGCAGCAGCCACAGCAGCGTGCGGTCGCGGACAATGTCGACAACATCGATCTGGGTGACACCGCTTTCATCCTCCCAGGGCATGAGCATCACCTGGTCTCCCGGCTCCAGCGGCGGCGTGCGGTAACGGTCCGAAAACCCGAAGGTCATCACATATCGGGCCTCGACTGTATTCCCCGCCAGGGTGCCGCTGTCCACATGAATCTCCACCCACTGGACGGCTGTCTGGATGACACCACCCGAATACTCGGTCTGTTCGACCTCGGTCCGGAGAACGGACTGCACGGTGCCGCGATCCGACACCTCGGACTGGTCGGACAGATCGGCGTTCGCGATCCATTCCGCACGGACCGTACGGGTGCCCGAAATCATCAGCATGCATGCAAACAGGATCGCAACAAGGGCACGCACCTTTCCGGACGCATGGTGCCGATCGTACTTCATTCGATGCATCGGTTCTTCCTTTCGCCAGGGCGCAACAGCGGCTGTCCGGTCCGTGCGACCGGACAGCATGCACCTGAATCCACTCCATTGTAAACGGACACCGGACCGACGTCGAGCGGACCATGCCAAGACGCCGCACAGGAACGCGGACCATGTCCCCTGGCGTCTCCAGTCTTTCCATGCGCGCCAAAAACCGATACAATGGCGAAAACATCATGGAGGCCGCCATGGAAGACCAGCATCTCCTGCCCGTCGGAGAAGCCGCCCCCCGCACCCGGACCCTCACGATCGGCACACGCACGTTTCTCGTGTCCGTCGCGATCCTGCTCGCCCTGATGATCGGGGCCGGCCTGCTGACCGTCTTCGTGCCCGCCGGCTCCTATGACCGCATCGAGGCCGATGGGCGGACAACCATCCTGCCCGATTCCTTCCACCTGTCGGAGGCAAAGGCATATCCTGTCTGGCGCTGGTTCACGGCGCCCGTCGAGGTGCTGGGGGCGGACGGCAGCACCACCATCATCGCCATCATCCTCTTTCTGCTGGTCATCGGCGGGTCCATCGCGGTGCTCGACCGCTCCGGCGTGCTCAACGCCATCCTTGGCGCGATGGTGCGGCGCTTCGAGAAAGCGAAATACACACTCATGGGTGTGCTGGTCCTTGCCTTCATGACCATGGGCGCCGTCATCGGCATGTTCGAGGAGACGGTCGCGCTGATTCCGCTGTTCATCGCACTGGCGTGCCGGCTGGGCTGGGATTCGCTGACGGGCCTGGGCCTCGTGCTGCTCTCGACGGGGTTCGGTTTTTCCGCGGCCGTCACCAATCCTTTCACGATCGGCATCGCGCAGGGCATCGCGGGCCTGCCGACGTTCTCCGGCTTCGGATACCGTCTGGTGGTGTTCGCGGTTGTCTATGCGGCGCTGTTCCTCTTCCTGCGGCGTTATGCCAAACGCATCGAGGCCGATCCGACGCGTTCCCCCGTGTACGCGCTCGACCGCGCGAACCAGCTGCCCGCGACCCATCCGGATGCCGCGTTCCAGGACACGCCGCGCCTGCGTCGCGCCGTCCGCTGGTTCACAGGCTGCATGCTGGGCATGTTCGTCCTGCTGCTCGCCGGAACCGTATTGCCGGCGATCTCCGATCTGTCACTGCCCCTGGTGGGTCTTGCGTTCCTGCTCGGCGGATTGGGCGCCGGACTGTGGTCCGGCATGGGCGCCCGCGGCACCGTGTCCGTCTTCGGGAAAGGCAGTCTGGGCCTGGCTCCCGCCATTCTCCTGATCCTGATGGCCTCGAGCGTCAAGCACATCATCACCACGGCCGGCATCCTCGACACGCTGCTGCACGGCATGGCGAACCTGCTGACCGGCGTGCCGCCCTTCGTCGCCGTGGTGCTCGTCTACCTGCTGGTGCTGCTGATGGAGCTGTTCATCGGTTCCGGCAGCGCGAAGGCGTTTCTTGTGATGCCCATCGTCGTGCCGCTGGCGGACCTGCTCGGCATCCACCGGCAGGTCATGGTGCTGGCCTATCAGTTCGGCGACGGCTTCAGCAACCTGTTCTACCCCACGAACCCGGTGCTGCTGATCGGTCTGGGTCTGACGGTCGTGAGCTATCCGGCCTGGATCCGGTGGGTCGCGAAGCTGCAGGGGGTGGTGTTCCTGCTGACGCTTGCCCTGCTCGAGATCGCACTGCTGACCGGTTATGGGCCGTTCTGACAGCAGACTCCGACAAGAGCGGCATGAAGCGGGGCAATGGCGTGGTCATCTGCTGTGCGGCCGAGTTGTCCGCGTTTGACAGCCACAATCTCATCGTGCCGGTTCATTTGCTGTAGCCGTTTTGATTCGTGCATCGCAACCCGGGATACGCGATTTCTGGTAAAAATGAAAGAGTGCTGGTATTGAAAGTTCTTTTGTGTCATAATGGTACCGTTCGGTGAGAAACCGTTCGCACGCATTTCATTGATTTCAAGCTTGGCACTCCTTGCGGGATATCCAAGTCAGAAAGCATGAAATCACCCTCAAGGAGGAAAAGGAACATGGCAGACAAGGTATTGACCTGCAAGGATTGCAACAGCGAATTCATCTTCTCCGAAGGCGAGCAGGCCTTCTACAAGGAAAAGGGCTTCGAGAACGAGCCCCAGCGTTGCCCCGAGTGCCGCCGCGCCAAGAAGGCCCAGCGGAACAACGGCGGTGGCGGCTACGGCGGCGGCAGCCGCTGGTAAGCAGCGGACCGGCGTCCGTACCACGAGACGCATTGACGAGGGGGATTCCATCCGGAATCCCCCTCGTTTTTTCTTGCACCTTCATCCAGGCAGGCATGCTTGAGAGCCAACCCAACGCCATCCTTGCGGCCGATCCTTGCAGGCCATCCCTGCAGCCGATCCGACCGGGCGCATCACGCGCAGATCAGCTGCCACTTGATGCCGAACCTGTCCACGACCGATCCGTACATGGGGCTGAAGAACTGCGGCCCGAGGGGTACGTCGATCCGCCCACCTGTCGCAAGCTTCCCATGGGCGGCCACAACCGCTTCCGGTGTCGAAAAGAACACGTTGAACAGGCACATGTTGCCTGCGACAGCCGGTTGATCCATGTCGCTGAAGTTGAAGGGCGTGCCGTTCAGGGTCATGCCCGCGTGCATGACCCGATTGCCCGCCTCCCCCTCCCGATAGATGTCCTCGTCGCGGAGCGCGTCCCGCAGGAACTCCACCTGCTTGTCCGATGTTTCGAATACGGTCTCATACAGGGCCATGGCTTCGGCGCAGGTTCCCGGAAACTGGATGGTCGGTCTGATCATGGCGGGTGCTCCTCTCGTTCAGTGCCTTCCGGTACGTTCTTCGGCACGATGCGTTCATTCCCATGATATCATGCCGCCTCATTCTGTTGCGACCTGCCTCTTCCTGCTCCGAACGGCCTTGCCCGCCAGTGGCACCGACCCAATTCGGTCATGCCCCAGCATCTCCTTGAGGTACCGCCCCGTGTGCGACGCCTCCACCCGCGCCACAGCCTCCGGCGTGCCCTCTGCCACCACCACGCCGCCGCCCGCGCCGCCCTCCGGCCCCATGTCGAGCAGGTAGTCGGCCGACTTGATGACGTCGAGGTGGTGCTCGATCACGATGACCGAGTGCCCCTGGTCCACCAGCCGGTTCAGGCAGTCAAGCAGCTTCTGGATGTCCGAGAGATGCAGCCCCGTCGTGGGCTCGTCGAGGATGTAGAGGTTGTGCGCCCCGCGCTTGATCTTCGCGAGCTCGTACGCCAGCTTCACGCGCTGCGCCTCGCCGCCGGAGAGCGTCGTCGAGCTCTGCCCCAGCCCCATGTACCCCAAGCCCAGCTCGTTCATGATGGTAAGCTTGTGCCGCAGGTAGGTGTTGTCGCGGAAGAAGTCGAGCGCCTCCTCGATGGTCATCGCCAGCACGTCGGCGATGCTCTTGCCCCGGTACTTGATCTCGAGCCCCTCCTCGGAGAAGCGCAGCCCCTTGCACACGGGGCAGATCGTCTCGATGTCGGCCATGAACTGCAGGCTCGTGACAATCACGCCGTCGCCCGCGCAGTGCTCGCACCGCGTACCGTTCGAGTGCGTCAGGCTGAAGTCGATGGCCGTGTACCCGCGGGACACCGCCTCCGGCAGCGCGGCGAACAGGTCGCGGATCTTGTCGTAGACGCCGATGTACGTCGCCGGGTTCGACTTGCTGTTCCGCCCGATCGGCGTCTGGTCGATCGCGATGACGTTGTTGAGCAGCTCCGCCCCGAACAGGAAGTCGTGCACGCCCGGCTGGATGCGGGCTCCCGTCTTGGCGACCTTGAGCCCCTTGTAGAGGATCTCGTTGATCAGCGAGCTCTTGCCGGAGCCGGAAACCCCCGTCACGCACAGGAACACGCCCAGTGGAATGTCCACGTCGAGGTTCTTGAGGTTGTTCTCGCGCGCCCCCTGGATGGAGAGGAACGCGTCGCCGGGATGCCGCCGTTCCGCGGGCACCGGGATCTCCGCGCGCCCGGACAGGTATCGCCCGGTCGCGGACGCGTCGACGGCCATGATGTCCTCGAGCGTGCCCTGCGCCACGATGTTGCCGCCATGGATGCCCGGTCCCGGCCCGATCTCGATGATGTGGTCGGCGCTTTTGATGGTCTCGAGGTCGTGCTCGACGACGATCACCGTGTTCCCGATGTCGCGCAGCTGGCGCATCGTGTCGATGACGCGGCTGGAATCGCGCGGATGCAGGCCGATGCTGGGCTCGTCCATCACATACAGCATGCCCATCAGCTCGCTGGAGATCTGCGTGGACATCTTGATGCGCTGCATCTCGCCGCCGGAGATGCTGTCGCTGCGCCGTGCGAGGCTGATGTAGTGCAGGCCGATGTCGATCAAAAGCGAGATGCGTGTGTGCAGCTCGCGCACGATCGACTCGGCGACCTCGCGCCTGTCCTCGCCGAAGGCGAGCCCGTCGAGGAAGTCCAGCAGGGCCGGCAGCTGCATCTGGCACAGCTGGTCGATGTTCCGGCCGCCGACCAGCACGCGCAGGCGCTGCTTTTTCAGCCGCGCGCCGCCGCACTCGGGGCAGACCTTCTCGATCATGCACTCCTTGATGAAATCGGGCTCGAACGCCTCGGTCGTGGATGAACGGCGGATGTAGTGCCGGTACCAGCTCTCCATCTCATGGACGAAGCCGTGGAAGGGGCGGTCGCGGCCGGCGATCCAGTTCTTCTTCTTCGCGTCCGGCGGCTGCACCATCGGCACCACCTCGCCCTTCGTGCCATAGAAGAGGATGTCGTGGACCTCCTTCGGCAGGTCGCGGAACGGCACGTCGAGGCTGAAGCCGTACTGCTGCGACAGGCTGTACATGATCACGCCGCGGTAGCTGTCGCGCCCCGCCGCACTGGCATTGAAGATGGTGTTCTTCAGCGCGCCGCGGTTGATGCTCTTCTCCGGCGAAACGACCAGGAACCGCGGTTCCACCATGTAGGAGAGGCCCACGCCCATGCAGGTGCGGCAGGCGCTGGCCGGCGTGTTGAAGGAGAAGTGGAACGGCTGCATCTCGAACAGGCAGAAGTGGTGCTCGGGGCAGCCGAAGCCCTCATAGAAAGACGCGTCCACGCCGGCCGGCACCTCGATCTTCAGGAAGATGTCCTCGTCGAGCGCCAGCATGGCCGCCTCGATGCTCTTGGCCAGCTGCGCGAAGCTGTCCGACCGCAGCGTGAACCGGTCCACCAGCAGCTCGATGCGGTAGTCGCGGGCTTCGTCGAGTTCCCGCTTGTCGGCCAGCGAAAAGGGTTCGCCATCCACGATCAGGCTCTTGAACCCCTTCTCGCGCAGGGTGGTGAACAGGAATTCGAAGTCCTCCCCGTAGGGCTTCTCGACCGGTGCCCGCAGCTCCACGACCGTGCCCGCCGGCAGGGTCGCGATGTGCTCGGCGATCTGGGTGGCCGAGCGCTGCTGCAGCGGGTGGCCGCAGACCGGGCAGGAGCCGTTTCCCGCCGTGGCGTAGAGCAGGCGCAGATAGTCGTTGATGTCGGTGACGGTGCCGACCGTGGAGCGCGGGTTGTTGTTGCCCTTCTTCTGCTCGATGGCGATGACGGGCGACAGCCCGCGCACGTAGTCGACCTTCGCCTTCTTCAGCTGGCTGATGCGGCTCTTGGCGAAGTTCGAGATCGAGTCGAGGAAGCGGCGCTGCCCTTCGCCGTAGACGACATCGAACGCGAGCGAGGACTTGCCGGAGCCGGAGACGCCGGTGATGACGGTCAGCTTGTCGCGCGGGATCTCCACGGACACGTTCCTGAGGTTGTTCTGCCGGGCGTTGATGATCTCGATGGTGCTGCGGATGGCCATGATCTCCTCCTGCGGTGACATGCGGCGGTTCAAGGGAAGCGGGCGACGGTTCACGTGAAGCGGGCACCGCTTCCCTGCCGGTAACGCGGGCTGCCACGCCCGCCGGCCGAGGGACCTCGATTACGGTTCAGCCGCCGAGATACAGGTATCCGACTTCCTCGAACACCTGCCTGCCCTTCGGCGTGATGCGGATGGTCTGGGTCGCCTTCTCGATGACACCCTTGTCGACGAGCCATTCGAAGATGTTCAGGATGAAGTGGGGCTCCTGGTGGAAGTGGCGCGCGATGAGCGTACCGGTCTTGAGTTCCCCGTCCGAGAGGAACGCGATGACGGGTTTGCTGATGACAGGCAGGTAACCGGTCAGGAGGCCATCCAGCGCATCGATGGCCGCCGCCATCTCCTCTGCGTTGAATGGATGCGACAACGGCTCCTGATAGAACGGACGGAGCAGATCCGGGTTCCTCGCAAGCACCTTGCGCACCGAAGCGCGTGAGGAAGGCTCCCCCTGCATGCACAGCGCCATGTCCGCGACCAGCTCGGCGGCCTCGAGGAAATAGTACTGGGCATAGCGGACATCGCCGCAGGCGGTCAGCCACTTGCGGCATTTGTCCAGGGTTCCGGTCAGCGCGCATGCGAAGATCATCATCGAAAGCGCCTTGTCATCCTCGCCGATGACCTTGACCTCCTCGAAAAAGTCGCGCAGGCTCTCGTCCGTCGTGTAGACCATGGTGCCCTTGGCGAAATAGGATTGCCCGAAGGAGCCGCCCGTGTTGCGCTCGAGACTGCGCTTGAAGGTGCTGCGGGTCGTCATGCTCACATTGAGGGAGATTCCGTCCTCGATGAGGGTGTAGGATTCGTTCTTCAGCTGCTGGTCCCGCACGACGACAGTCATGTCGACGTCGCTCTTCTCCCATACGACATCATAGGCCAGACTGCCGCCGACCACGACCGCCAGGATGCTCGGGTCCGGGCGGACCTTGTCGACAAATGCGCCGACCGCCTCGATGAAGCGGTTGCGCAAGGCGGCGTCTCCACCGGCCTGCACGGCCTCCGACGAGAGCGCCGCCAGCCCCGCGTTCCTGTCCTGTATCCCGTTTGTCGCCATGTCCATCCTCCCTGTTCCAGCCAGGCGGCCAGTGCCCCCGGCACGCCGTTCCACTTCCCAGGGAACCAGTATACGGCTTGTCCTCCGCAGGAACAGGACAGGAATTGCGCACCTGTGTCCCAATGGAACACGCATGCGCGCTTGATTCGCCAAAACGCTTGATTCATGAGGATTTCACGAACAGGACAGAAATTGCTCGGTTGCGCCGGAACGCATTCGAACCACGATCAAGGCATTGAAGCCGGCCATCCCCTTTGGGTATGATGTCAGCATGGATCGACATCTGATGGCCATTCTCCGCGACACGACGGACTACATCGAAGGGCACCTGCTCGAGCCGCTTTACCTCGACACGATCGCCGAACAGGTCAACGTGTCGAAGTACCACCTGCTGCGCATCTGGAAGAGCGCCACCGCGACCGGCATCATGGAGTACGTGCGGCGGCGCCGCATCGCGCTGTCGCTGGGCGACCTGCTGGAGCGGCGCGTGCACATCGATGCGCTGGCCGACCGGTACGGCTTCGGCTGCGAACGCACGTACAACCGCGTCTTCCACGAGGAGTTCGGCACGACGCCCGCGAAGTGGCGCCGCAACCCGGTTCCGCTTGACATCCTCGACCGCGTGAACATCGATTTCCTGCAGCAGGCCGGCGAAGGATTGATCTTCCTGCGGTCGATCTCCGTGCTGCCGGATTTTTCGATCGCCGGGCCGACACACCGCATCGACATCGCCGACAACCTGGCGCACCAGACGGCAAACCGCCTCGGGAACGCCTTCTTCCACGATCGTCGCCAGGAGATCATCCAACCCGTGGCACGCGACATCTACATCGGCTTCACCACCGTGCCCGCTCCTCCCGGCGATTTCACCTGGTACCAGCCCTCGCTGCTCGTCGACCGCAACAGCATTGTGCCGGACGGCATGCAGGAGCGCCATGTGGCACCCCACAAGTACGGCGTCTTCGTCTACATGGGCCAGCACCGGCCGGAGGAGATCTCCTCGGCCACCCTTTCGGGGCTGTGGCGTTTCGTGTCCGAAACCTGGATGCCCACGGTCACCTTCGACCTGCGGGAAACGTTCCATTTCGAGCGCATCGACTACGCCCGCTGCAGCCGCAGTTACTGCGAGTGCGAGCTGTATTTCCCCATCTCCGTGCTGAAACCGACCGTGTGAGCCGCCCTCAGGACTCCTGCATCTTCCGGCGCTGGGCGGCCGCGATTTCACGCCGCTCCTTGCCCAGCTCGAGCGCCAGATCACCGAACCGCCAGTTGCGCGATGTGGGCGTTACCATCGCGAACAGCGGGCGCGGAATGCCAAGGCCGCGGAACCGGTCCATGAAGGCGTTCATCTCGGCATCCGAAAGGGCCGACATGACGATGATCGGCTCGGCGACCTCGTGTTCGAACGCGACCTGGGCCTCCGACCCGTCGAGCAGGTCGCGGATGCGTACGCCCAGGTGTCGCGCTTCCAGCGGCAGGGTCGCGTCGATGCCGACAGCCTGCGCCGTTTCGGCGATGGCGCCCGTGTGGTGCTTTCCGTACCCATATACCAATATGCAGTTGCGGCCTTCGGGACGGTCGGTCTTGTCCGCGTCGATCCGTGAAAAAGTGGACATGCGTGTTCCTCCGTATTTTCGGGCGTCCGGGCACGCCGGCTTCCGGCCATGTGTCTTCAAGGTCACATCGGCTACAGGCCTTCTCGGGTTCCGGGAGCCTGTTCCGTTGATTCGATTGTATTCAATTTACCACGGCGGGGCAATGACAAACAGCCCCGCCCCCTCTCCCACGCAGGGGCTTGACCCGTACCTTGCTTCACAGTTTAGGATGAAGCGGGAACCCCCTGCGGCGCCATGCGGACAACGCCCCGGCGTGTGCGGCGGGCGTCCGCCGCATTGTGTTGCGGGGCCAACCCGCAGGAGGCATCGCATGAAGGGAACAGCCTATCGAGAATTCAACAAGCTCTGGGCCGGCCGCACCCTATCCCAGCTGGGCGATCGGTTGTACGCGCTGGGCATGGTCTGGTGGGTCATGGAGAAAACCGGCACCCCCGCCTGGACCGGCCTGCTGATGCTCTGTGACGCCGTACCGGGCTTGATCGTGACCCTGTTTGCCGGCCCCTGGATCGACCGGTGGCGCAAGCAACGGGTCCTTGTCGCGGCCGATCTGCTGCGGGCGGGCGTTCTGACCATGCTGGGCGCCGCCGTGATTCTCGGCATCGCGACCCCGGCCCTTGTTGCCGCCACCGCGGTGCTGCTGGCATGCCTGACCGCGATGCACGATCCGGCCTCCCAGTCCATCCTGCCGGATGTCGTCGCGGCGGACAGGCTCTCCGGCGCCAACGCCCGCATCCAGACCACGGAAGGCTTCTGCACCATCCTCGGACCCGTTCTGGGCGGCCTGTGCGCGGCAGGCCTCGGCTTCGGCGCCGCCGTACTGATCAATGCCGCAACCTTCGTCGCCTCCGCCCTGCTTGTGGGCATGCTGCGCCTGCCCGGTCACGGCATGCGCAGCGCAGACTTGTCGACTGATGGCGCCGACCGCGCCGCACGGCAGCAATCGGACAGGCCTCAGCCTGAAACGGCTGCGCTTGCCGTTCCGGAAGCGGCGGACGGACCGGTGCGGCTGCAGCCAGAAAAGGAACGCTACACCGCCGCACTCGCGGCAGGGTTCCGCTTCGTCCTCGCGCGCCGGGAGATTCGCCGGCTGCTACTCGTCGTCGTCGCGGCCCATTTCTTCACCGGCGGCTTCTCCTGTCTGCTGCCGGGGCTCGCGCGGCAGATGGCTGTCGCCGGAAACAGCGCCGCCAGCCTGGCATGGCTGCAGTCCCTGCTTGGCTGCGGTCTGCTGCTCGGCGGGGTGCTGCACCGCCTGCTGCCGGAACCGCACAGCCCGCTCAAACGCATTGCCGCGGTCCTGCCCGCCGCCGGCGCCGTTCTGACAGCCGCCTCGCTGGCCGTGGACTGGCTGTCGAAGGCATCGGGCGTCATGAGGGAGTTTTCCCTGCCGCTGGCCGCGCTGGCGTGCTGCCTGTACGGCACGATGCTGTCATTGGCCGCCATCCAGTGGATGACGTCCCTGCAGAAGGAGACGCCCCGCGCGATGTCCGGACGCGTCTTCGGGCTGTGCACGTTCGCCGGCAATGCCAGCATGCCGCTTGCCTATGCCGTGTTCGGCGGGCTTCAGGCCTTTCTGCCGACGGTGCCGCTGCTCGGCATGATCGGCATCGGGCTGTTGACCGTACGGCTGTGCCTGCGTGCCGGACACGACTTGAACGCCGCCCCCGCGACCGGGTATGATGGAACATGACGGAGGTGCGGCATGAAACAGGAAGACTGGGTTCGGGAGGATCCTTCACGGCCCGGCTTGCCATCCGATGGCGGGCTCCTGACAATCGGCCGGCTCGCCCGCCGCTACGGCGTGGCACGCTCCACATTGCTGTATTACGACCGCATCGGCCTGCTCAAGCCCGCGACGCGCACCGACAGCCGCTACCGCCTGTACCCGGCGGACGCCGGCGACACGCTGCAGACCATCCTCGACCTGCGGCAGGCCGGCCTTTCCACCGAAACGATCGCCGCCTGCCTGCGAGAGAGCGCGACAGGCCGGACGGCGGGATTGCTGCGCCGACTGCATGACATCCATCTGGAAATGGATCGCCTGCGCAACCAGCAGGCTCTCGTTCTTGCCCTGATGGGCGTTTCGCAACGGCAGGCCGGTGCAGTCCAGCCCGCCGATCCCGACTGGGAGGCGCTGCTCCGCAAGGCCGGCGTGACCCGCGAAAACGCACAGGCCTGGCACGAGCTGTTCGAACGCCAGGCGCCTGCGGCGCACCAGCAGCTGCTCGAATGCCTGGGCTTCACGCCGGAGGAAGCGCGGCGGATCCGGGCGGACCTATGATCCGGCAAAACACCCTGTGCCGTCCGGCGCCATGCCGGCAGCGCACACGCCTGTCACCAGCCTGCGGCCCAGGCTGCACGTCCCCCCAAGGAGGCCATGATGGCACACCCCCTGCTGCACGAACAGGAATCGCTGATGTACACGGTCTATTTTGCGCCGCGCGGCAAGGTGCGCATCCTGAACCTGGGCCACCTGCTGGCGCAGCGCTACCTGTCCGCCACGGACCGCCTCATCGGTTTCATCGGTGACGCCGGCTCGGGCAAGTCGCTGCTCATCCGCGGCATGTTCCCGGGGCTGGAACTCACGAACGACGACGAGGGGGTCAACATCCGCCCGCTGCCGTTGCTGGACGGGGCGGACCGGGGCTTCTTCTCCGGCCACACCTTCCACCTCGACGTGCGGTTCGAGGCGGCCTTCACACCGCTGCCCACACTGGCCGAAGCGGTGCGCACGGCTGTCCGGCAGGGCAAGCGCGTCATCGTCGAACACTTCGACATGCTGTACCCGGCCCTGGGCATGAACGCCGAGGTGCTCGTCGGCATCGGCGAGGAGGTCATCCTGACCCGTCCCAACCCGTTCGGCCCGCTCCCGAAGGACATCGCGGACATCGTGTTCGCCTCCATCCGCTACCGCAAGATGGTGCACACCGCCGAGGACCTTGCCTGCAAGGTGCTCGAGGAGCAGTTCGGCTTCCCGCACAGCCAGCAGCACGGCGACGTCAGGCACGGATTCGTGTTGCGTTTCGCAAATAAGCCCGACCTGGACATCGCCGCATTGGAGGCGGCCGTCAGGGCATACATCGCGGAGGACCTCACCGTCAGCTTCCTCGACGACGCGCACATCCGCATCGGGCACCAGGAGCGGTTTCATTGCACCGGCCCGCGCATTCATGTGGGCCATACCGGGGAGATCGAAAACTTCCGACTGGTGCGGGAATTCCAGTATGACCCCATATCAGAGCAATACGAGCTGGTGGGGCTGGTCGGTCCGGAGCGGTCGACGGACATCCGGGATCTGAACAAGCTGACGCTGTGAGGCGACATCGCGAGACGTCATGGCCCGTTGCGATTGCATATCGACGCGGCAAGCCGCCACCATGCATCATCCATGTACAAAATTTCCCTATGCCCGCAGACTGTAGCGGATGACATTTCGTACCACCTTTGCAATCGGATAACAACATCTGGCAAAGGAAGTATGGATGATGAAACATACCTGTCGCATCCACCGGACATGTCAACACCGCGGATTCAGCCTGCGGGCGCTGTCGCTGCTGCTGACGCTGATCCTGGCGATGCCGTTGCTTGCAGGCTGCAACGCCAATGCGGGGATCGATGAAACGGCACCGCTCCCTCCAGGCGAGGCACTAGCCTCCGGACAGCCCGTCCCCCCCGGCGAATCACCTCGTTCCATGCAAACAGACGACCCGAGCCGGACATCGCTCCGTTTCCTTTTCCCCGGGGAGCAGCCCAAGGGATGGGACGCGGTGCGGTCGGAAATTGAAACACGCATTGCGGGAACCGTCAATGTCTCACTGGATTTCGAATGGCTCGGCTACGAAGACTATCTGCCCGGCGTCAAGGTGCTCGATGCTTCCGGAGACCCCTGTGACGCTTTCTGCGTCGGCAAGCCCCAGCCGCATCATCCGGACTTCACGAAAATGGCACGCGAGGGCAAGCTGGCGGACATCACGCAGCTTTTCCACGACAGCACGCCCTCCCTCGCCGCGCGGTACACCGAGGAGGAGCTCGCCTACGCGCGTGTCGACGGAAAGCAGTATGCGGTTCCCTCCCTTGATCCGCAGGCGTACTGCACCTATCTGATGGTGGATGACGCCCTGCTCAAGCAGTTCGGCATGAAGGACATCAACAATTACGAAGAGTATGAGTCCTTCCTCCAGTCCGTCAAGGCATCCGAGCCGGACAGACTCCCCGGCACAATCGCGAACTCCGTCAGCTCGCTGCTGCTGTTCGCCCGGGCGTCGGGTTACGCGATCGTGGACGAAACCCAGGGGCTCGTCTGCAAATGGGGTGACCCGGCGCACAAGGTCATTGCCTGGGAAACAACACCCGAGTTCCGGACGGCCATCTCCTTTGTCTCCCGCTGGATCGAAAAGGGCTATCTGACCATCGAGCCCGATCCGATCAAAACCGCATCCTATGTTTATTACGGCGCCCTGTACCCTCCCAGTGACAAAACGCTGAACATGTCCGTCGGCACGGCCAGCGGCGACATCGCGCAGTCCCCGCCCCTGCGCACCTTTTAAATGATTACATGGCAGGCGGCACAACGCCTGACGGCAGCGAGCAGGAGCCCTATGGGACATTTCTGGAAAAGAACTCCCGCTATGCGCCCTTCGGACCACTGTATCCCGACTACGGCAGCGTGGAGGCCATCGCCACCGCACGCAGCCAGGCGATCCAGCAGTTTGAAATGCGCATCGGCAACTGTGAGGCGATCACGGAGCAGGATATCGAGGCATACCTGAAGAGCCTGGAGGCATGCGGAACCGCCTCCCTGATCGAAGCCGTCCAGCAGCAGGTGGACAAATCCGCGGTCGGCTCCTGATCCGGCCATCGGTTGACGCGCCCCCTGCGGGGCGTCTTGTCCACCCAGCGGATGTGGCGGCACCGAACCTGTCCTGGTTTTTCCATCCCCGTAGCGCGGCGGTAGACGTTTACCCGCCGCGCTACCTGTTTGACAGAAAGCGGCGCTTTGTATATATTGATGCAAGCAAGCACTTGCACTCCGGAGGTTTCATGTCCCAAAGCGAAACGGCTGTCAGCATCCTGCATGCGGCCCGAGATCTGTTTGCCGAGAAGGGCTTCTCCAACATCAGCACGCGGCGCATCGCCAAAAAGGCGGGGGTCAACGAGGTCACGCTGTTCCGCCACTTCGGCACCAAGGTCGCCCTGTATGAGGCGGTTTTCGAATACTTCGGCATGACATCGGGCGCCTACGCGTCCTTCAGTCCCGACAGCGACAGCCGCCCCGAGTCGGCCCTGCTGGATTTCAGCCTGTCGCTGCACAGCTTCTTCCGCAACAACGAGCCGCTCGTGCGCATGGAACTGCGCGAGCAATCGTTCCTCGAGGGAAAAACCATACCGGTCCGCATCATTGCCGACCGGAACAAGAACATTCTGGCCGATTACATCGTCCGCTCCTACGGCGTGTCCCCGCAGGAGGCCGCCTCCGCGGCCGTCTCGCTGCTGTGCGGCATCTGGGGCATCTACATGGCCAACACCATCGTCACCGTTTTCACGCCGCAGCCCGATTCCGAGGCCTGCATCACGGCATTCGTCCAGGCTCTCGCAGAGCGCCTGGCGCAGCGCCGCGGCCAGGCTGACAGCACGAAAGGCAGCCCGCATCGCAACACGACGACAGCCTTGCCGACCGCACATCCTGGAGGTGACCAATGAACGCATGCCTTGCCGGTCTCGACGCCGGATCCACCACCGTCAAGCTGGTCCTGCTCGATGAAACGGGCACGGTTCTATACAAGCGTTACGAGCGCCATCTGTCCAAGGTGCGGGAAAAGTCGCTGGAACTGTTGACCGACGCCGCCGCTCGCTTCCCGGGCACACGCATGCGCCTTGCCGTCACCGGCTCCGCCGGGCTGGGCCTTTCCCGCCTGTGCGACCTGCTGTTCGTACAGGAGGTGCATGTGGCGGCGCAGGCCGTCAAGCGCTGGCTGCCCGGCACCGACGCGGTCATCGAGCTCGGTGGCGAGGACGCGAAGATCATCTTCTTCCAGGGAGGCCTCGACCAGCGCATGAACGGCTCCTGTGCCGGCGGCACCGGCTCGTTCATCGACCAGATGGCCACCCTGCTCGACGTTTCACCCGACGAGCTCGACACGCTGGCCCGCCAGAGCACGCGCACCTACCCCGTCGCCTCGCGCTGCGGCGTCTTCGCCAAGTCGGACATCCAGCCGCTGCTGAACCAGGGCGCGCCCAAATCCGACGTGGCCGCGTCCATCTTCCAGGCCGTCGTGAACCAGACCGTCACCGGCCTTGCGCAGGGACGGCGCATCGAAGGCAATGTCGCGTTCCTCGGCGGCCCGCTGACCTTCTTCCCCAGCCTGCGCGAAGCCTTCATCCGCACACTCGGCCTCGTGGGCGACCAGGCACGGTTCCCGGAGGATGCCGCGTTCTTTGTCGGCATGGGGGCGGCCCTCGCGGCCGCCGACGCACCGGAGAAGTCCATTGAGGGATGGACGTCCCAACTGGCCTCCGTGGAGGATTCGGCCTCGCTCTCCCACCCGCTGCCGCCGCTGTTCGCGACGGAAGCCGATTACGAGGCGTTCCGCACCCGTCATGCCCGGGCTACCGTCGAAGCCGCCGACATCGCCGGGTACCGCGGTGACGCGTGGCTTGGCATCGACTCGGGCAGCACCACCACGAAGCTTGTGCTGCTCGATGACACGGGGCGCATCCTGTACAGCCATTACGGCTCGAACAGGGGAAACCCGCTCGCCACCATCCACGACAAGCTGCTCGAGCTCCGCGCCCTGTGCGGTGACCGCATCACCATCCGCGGCAGCGCCGTCACCGGATATGGCGAGGACCTCATGAAGAGCGCGTTCTCGCTCGACCACGGCCTGGTCGAGACCGTCGCGCATGCCCGGGCCGCACGTCACTTCCAGCCCGAGGTCGATTTCATCCTCGACATCGGCGGCCAGGACATCAAGTGTTTCCACCTGCGCAACGGCGCGGTCGACAACATCCTGCTCAACGAGGCCTGCTCGTCGGGCTGCGGCTCGTTCATCGAAACCTATGCCAAGGCGCTCGGACACGATGCCGCCTCCTTCGCGTCGCTGGCGATCGGGTCGAAGACGCCGGTCGATCTCGGCACGCGCTGCACGGTGTTCATGAACTCCTCGATCAAGCAGGCGCAAAAGGAAGGCGCGGACATCTCCGACATCTCTGCCGGCCTCGCGGCCAGCGTCGTTCGGAATGCGCTGTACAAGGTCATCCGCGTCAACCACGCCTCCCAGCTCGGCGAGCATGTGGTCGTGCAGGGCGGCACCTTCTACAACGACGCCGTGCTCCGCGCTTTCGAGCTCGAGCTCGGCACGGAGGTCGTCCGTCCCGCCATCGCCGGCCTCATGGGCGCCTACGGCGCGGCGCTTTCGGTGCGCGACAACCCGCCGGAAGCCCCGGCGCTGCTGTCCGAGGACGACTTGAAGGCCTTCACCTTCACCACGCGCGAGGTGCGCTGCGGCCTGTGCAGCAACCACTGCCTCATGAACGTCTCCACATTCGGCTCGGGCAAGCGGCATTTCTCCGGGAACCGCTGCTCGCGCCCGGTGCGAGGGGAAACGAAGGAGGACGCGCTGCCGAACCTGTTCCAGGACAAGTACGCGCTGCTGCGGGCGTATGGTGCGGGGGAAACGGGAGCCGGCGTCGGCATGAAGACCCCCGCCGCCGCACTGCAATCCGCCGGCGCAAAGCCCGCTTCCGGCACCAACCCCGCCTCGCGCGGCCGCATCGGCATCCCGATGGTGTTGAACATGTTCGAGAACCTGCCGTTCTGGCACACGCTGCTGACGGCACTCAGGTTCGAAGTCGTGCTGTCCGACCCTTCCTCGCGGGAGTTGTACGCCGACGGCCAGCACACCATTCCCTCGGACACCGTCTGCTATCCGGCCAAGCTGGCGCACGGGCACATCGAGAGCCTGCTGAAGCAGGGTGTGGACGCCATCTTCTACCCATGCCTGCCCTACAACTTCAAGGAGGCGGAGGCCGACAACCACTTCAACTGCCCGGTCGTGGCCTACTACCCCGAACTGCTGGCCGCGAACACGCCGGCGCTGGCATCGGTTCGGTACTTCATGCCGTACTTCGGGCTGCATCGTCCCAGGGACTTCACCAGGCGGGCCGCCGCGTGGTTTTCCGAAAACCTGGGGGTGCCGCAGGCGGAGACGAAGCGTGCCATCCCGCAGGCCTATGCGGCGTATGAGGCCTTCACGGCGGACATGCGCCGCCGGGGGGAGGAAACCCTCGCGTGGGCACGCGCCAACGGGCGCCGCATCGCAATCCTCGCAGGTCGTCCGTACCATGTGGATCCCGAGGTCAGCCACGGCATCGACCGCCTGCTGTCCTCGCTGGGCCTGGTGGTCGTCACGGAGGATTCGGTCGCGCACCTGGGCAAGCCGGCGCCCGTCAAGGTGCTCAACCAGTGGATGTACCATTCCCGCCTGTACAACGCGGCCCGCTATGCGGTCGAGCACGAAGACTGCGCGCTGATCCAGCTGGTTTCCTTCGGCTGCGGCATCGACGCGATCACGACCGACGAGGTCCGAGACATCCTCGAAAAGGGCGGCAAGCTGTACACGCAGCTGAAGATCGACGACATCGACAACCTCGGCGCGGTGCGCATCCGCATCCGCAGCCTGTTGGCCGCATGGGATTCTCGCTCCGGCCGGGAAGCCGCCCGCCGCCATGCCGCACACGGGCGTGCCGGCCACGGGGGTGCGGGCCAAGGGGGTGCAGGCCACGGGGGTGGAATGGGCGTGATCGCCGGTCAGGGCCACGGCCCGGCCAAGGCGCTCGCCACCGCCGGTGACATCCCGGTTTCCGGCGCATCCGCATCGGCCCCCACCGCCCCCGCAAACGCACTGCCGAACGAAGGGAAGGGATGACACCATGGCTGACAACAACAATGCCCGCCTCGCCACCGGCGCGGCTTCGACCGATCCATCACCGGCCGGAACCCCGTCCGCCACGGCAGATAACACAGGCATGGCGCCCACCGGAGCTTTGCGGGCAAGAGATGCCTTCGCGCCCGCATACGACGAAACCGGCCGCCTGTTGTTCACGAAGGCGATGAAAAAGGACTACCTGCTGCTGTCGCCACAGATGCTGCCGATTCATTTCGAGCTGCTGCGCAACGCCTTCATCAGCGAGGGATACCGGTTCGAGGTGCTCAAGACCACCCACCGGAACATCGTGGACGAGGGGCTCCGGCATGTGCACAACGACACGTGCTACCCCGCGCTGCTGGTCATCGGCCAGCTCATCGACGCGCTCAAGAGCGGCAAGTACGACAACGACCGGGTCGCGCTCATCATCACGCAGACCGGCGGCGGCTGCCGTGCCTCCAACTACATCCACCTGCTGCGCAAGGCCATGGCCAAGGCCGGTTTCTCCCACATTCCGGTGGTGTCCCTGAACCTGTCGGGCATGGAAAAAAACCCCGGCTTCTCGCTCAACTACCGGCTGGTGCGCAAGCTCATCAACGCGCTGCTTTACGGCGACCTGATGATGCTGCTGGCCAACCAGACACGCCCGTACGAAACGGTTCCCGGTTCGACCGACGCGCTCGTGGAATCCTGGACGCAGCGGGCCGCGGCGGCGTACCGCGACGGCAGGACAACGCCCTACCGCCAGGTGAAGGCCGACTTCACCCGCATCGTGCAGGATTTTGCGGCGCTGCCGGTTGCTGGTCCCGAAAAGCTGCGTGTGGGCGTTGTCGGCGAGATTTACGTCAAATACGCGCCACTGGGCAACAACAGCCTCGAGGACTTCCTGCGTTCCGAGGATGTGGAGGTCGTGGTGCCCGGCGTGCTCGACTTCATGATCTTCAAGGTCGACAACCGCGTGCAGGACAGCCGCATTTACGGCGCGAACCTGCTCAAGCGCATCGGCATGCCGCTGTTCAAGCGCATCTTCACGCGCTGCCAGGACGATCTCATCGCGGCCGTGAAACGGGAACCCCGCTTCCGCGCACCGGTGCGATTCGACGAGCTGGCGGGGTTGGTCAAGGGCTATCTCGGATATGGCAACAAGATGGGCGAGGGCTGGCTGCTGACGGCGGAAATGCTGGAACTGACCCATTCCGGCTGTGCGGGCGTCGTGTGCACGCAACCCTTCGGCTGCCTGCCGAACCACGTGGCCGGCAAGGGCATGATGGGGCTGATCAAGCGGAACCATCCCGAGGCGAACATCGTGGCGATCGACTACGATCCGGGCGCCTCGCGCACGAACCAGGAAAACCGCATCAAGCTGATGCTGGCGGCGGCCCGGGCAAGACGGGAGGAAAAGGAGATCATGTGACCGGATTCGAGCACACAAGACGCCTGGGCCCCATGGGACGTGCATCACTCATGTCGCGCTGGCGCACACGGGTTTCTCGCCATGTCACGGCGCTGTGATCTCCACCAGGTTTCCTTCCGGATCCAGCATGCATGCCTCATAATAGCCGTCCCCCGTCATGCGGGGCTCCTGCAGGACCGGAAGTCCCATCTCGCCCGCCTTGACCACCAGGGCACCAACCTGCTCTCTGGTTTTCATGGAAAACGCCACATGGGCAAGACCCATTCTTTTGTTTCTGTCGCCCGCATCACCATCCGGCATGTCGGGCAGGTGCATCAACTCCAAGCGGCATCCATCCCCGAACGAGATGAAATAGGACTCGAATCCCGGATGCATGACGGACCTGCTGACGTACTTCTCATGCGCGCAACCATGGAAAAAGGAGCAATAAAACGCCTTCATCTCTTCCAGGTTCCTTGTCCAGATGGCAATATGCTCGATCATCGCTTCTCCTGTTGCTTGCCGTACCAGGCCGCAACCATCGCCCGCTTCTTGTAGAACCGCGCCAGGAACTTCTTGTTCACGCCATACCGGTCATACCCGATCGGACCGCGCTGATAGATCGACAGCGCCGCATCCAGCCGTTTTTCGGCCGGCAGCTTCGTGACGCGCGGATCGGCCATGATCCACCCGAACATCGCGGTGCCCCACTGGATGTTCACCGCCCCGTCCAACGGCGCGTTCTTTGTCTTGAGGCTTGCGGCGAGATCGGCAAAGTGGCCTTTCCCGATCTGGAAGTAGCCGTAATACTTCTTCACGGAGACGCATTTCTCGTTGAACCCGCTCTCGGTACCGATCAATGCCAGCATGTCGAGGTAACCGATGCCGTTCTTGCGGCAGAACTCATGCAGCAGCTGCTGGTGCGCCTTGGGCATGGGATTCCTCGCGCTGTACCACGCGGACTCCGCAACCGGAGCGACCGTCGCCATGGCTGCGGCAGCGGTCAGCACCGCGCCCGCCGGCGTGGTCGTCAGGGCCAGGGCGGCACCGGTGGTGCCGATCGCCGCAGCCGTGGTGGTGGCGGCGGGGGTGATGGCCGCTGCAGGGATGATCGCCGCCGGGGTTGTCGCAGCGGGGGTTGCCGCCGCCGCAGGCGTCACGGTTTCCGCAGGGGCGGAGATCGCCGTGGAAGGAATGGGTGCATCGGATGAATCAGTCGAGTCCGCCAGTGCGGGCACGGGGCAGAAAAGGCTTTGCGCCACAAGGCTTCCAAGCAGCAGGGCTGCCGCAAATCGGTTCCGTTTCGTCAAATCGACCTCCAGCATTCCGTTTGAACAGCATCATACCCAAATCGGGTTCGACCGTCAAATCGGGGGATGCCCGACGAGGGACGCCATGCAACGAAACCGGTGATCACCCCTTGCGGCTCCAATCGTTGCAGTCGGCTTCCGGAAGGCATTCCGAAAGCCGTTCATCCTTGTGCCCCGGATCACACGCTATCTGCCGATCGGCACCACCAGGGCCGCGGCCGCGATCGCACTGAGAAAGTTCACGACGTCGTTGTTCATCCACGCAATGCCCTTGATGCGCTCGTTCGAGAGTCCGTCCGTCATGCGGCGCTCCGTCGGAAGGCCCGTCCGCGCACAGCGGTAGGCTGGCTGGAACAGGGCGCCGAGCAGGCTGTCGAACAGCGAGCCGAACATGCCCGCCGTCAGGATGACGAGGCTGCGGACCAGCACCGCGCCAAGCTGCTGCAAAAAGGGTGCGGCCGAACCGGACGCATCAGCCACCAATGGCGCCATCGTCTGCCCGAACAACCCCACACGCAGCGGGAAGGAAATCACATACAAGACGGCGACCGCCGCCGCGCCCCCCAGCGACGCCAGCAAGCCCAGCCTGCTCACACCGCCGGACATGCCCCGTCGGACAGGCTTGCCGGTCAGAATGGAGACCGGTTCCCCCTTCGACAGGGATCCGATCTCCGACGCCCACGTATCGGCATTGCACGCCGAGAAAGCCGCAAACACGCCCACGGCAGCGTTTTCCCAACCGGTTGCCGCAAACAGCGCAGCCATCAGCACCCCGGCGCCGCCGTTGGCAAGCACCTGCCAGACATCGCGGCGCCCGCCCTTTTCATAGAGGGCCGGTTCCCACTGGTTCTTCCGGTGCGCACCGACCTTCGTGAAGAACGTCGAGGACAGGAAGAACAGCAACAGCACGGCCAGAAAGCGGATGCCGCCTGCCAGGTACAGCAGGACGGAAAGCAGGACCGCCAGGACGGCGCCGGCGCCGTCCAGCGCGTGGCGCCGCCAGGCAAGCCAGGACACCAGGACGGGCACCATCAGCACCATGCCGCCAAAAATCCAATGCATCAGGGATACTTCCAATTCAGCGTCCACCTTTCCTGCGTGAACCGTTTGCCGCCGTTCCGGCACCAGGCCGCCCCGGTACCGAGCCCAAGCACGTGAGCGGCTGGCTGCCTGCTTCGCATCCTGTCAACCAGCCGGCATCAGCCTCCATACCAGCACGGCGGTCAGCAGCGGCACGGTGAGGTTGTCGAAACCCATCGGGGTCATCACCTCCACGGCGGTGGCGAAGGTGGCCGCCAGCAGCGCGATCCACCACGCGGAACCGGCATCGTGGAACAGCAGCAGCAGGCAGACGGCCACGAAGGTCGCGCCCCACATCGACAGGCTGCCGGACAGCGAACGGGTTGCGCCGAACACGCGGAACGGCTTCCAGCGGGTGCGGGAACCGATCAGCGCCGCCAGGCCGTCACCGTATCCCATCGCCAGGATGCCCGCGCCGCCGGCGAACCGCAGCGATTCGTCCCCAAAGGTGAGGCGTGTGAGCACAAGCAGGGAGATGGCGTAATAGACCGTTCCCAGATCACCCCTGCCCTCCTTGCGTTCCATGGCGTCGAACAGGCCGTACCGGTACGAAAGCCAATTCAGGACAACAAAGGAGGCAGGCGGAATCGCCGCCCAGAGGGGGCTTCTGAAGAACAACATCGCCAGCAGCCACCAGTTGCAGACCATGATGTGCACGAACTTGCGCGACGCCTCGACGCCGTAGCGAACAAACGCCTTGCCCGCCAACAGGATCGAGAAGACGTAGACGTAGGACACGCCCAGCCCGATGAGGTTGTTGCCCAGCTCGCCAGTTGGCATCGTCATTCCCCCTTGTCCTTTCGAGAGGCGGCTTGCGCCACCCTTTTGCGCATGTGCGGCCGGAAGACCATGCAGCGCGCCAGCAGCAGCAGCTTGGCCGCATCCGAAAGCCGCGCCCGGCGCCGGAATGCATCGTACCCGTTGCGTCGCACCTGGTCGAGAATCGCCCGATAATAGGCCGCCGCCAGATACAGCGGCAGCCGGGCCTCGGGATCATACAGCGGCAGGACTTCGAGGCTTTGATCGTACCAATGCTCCGCCTGGGCCGCCACATCCTCCCACATGGCCCGGAACCGGCCGTCGACGATGCCGGCTTCCAGGTCACGCCGCGTCAGCCCGTGCCGGGAAAGCGTCTCCGTCGCCAGATACACGCGGCCGTTCCCAAGGTCCTGCCCGATGTCCCGCAGGATGTTCGTCAGCTGCATGGCCTTGCCCAGCCTGTCCGCCGCTTCCCGGAGCGCGGGGGTGGGTTTCCGGCACAGCAGTGGCAGCAGCATCCCGCCGACCGAGCCCGCCACCAGGTGGCACCAGTGCTCAAGCTGGGCCTCGGTTTCGTATACAGGGGCCGCAAGATCCTCAATTTGGCCCCGGATCATCTCGAAAAACGGCTCCGGCTCCATCGGGAACCGGTCGAACACCACGCGCAGGGCGCGCCAGAAGGGACGCGGCGGCGTTTCGCCCGCAACAAACGCATCCAGCTCGCCGGAAAGCGCCGCAAGCCCCTCGGCGTCGTGCGACACATCCGCCAGGTCGTCGGCGGTGCGGCAGAACGCATAAATGGCGTTGACGGCACGCGCCTTGTCCGCGGGCAGGTGCCGGAACGCCCGGAAGAAGCTGCCCGAGTGGGTGCGGATGATGGTCTCGCAATCCTTGAAATCCTGTTCCGACAAGCGGCGGTGTACCTCCCTTTCCTGCGTGATCGGCAAACCTCGTTCCTATCCGGCCGTTTCCCGCGCCTCACTTTCCACGTCTGGCGTGTCGGCCTCCATGCCTCACTGCCTGCGACTGCTCATTTCGTCCCCCGCGCCTCACTGCCCGTCCACATCGCGCATCAGCTCCTGCGCGGCGATCTTGGCCGACATCAGCACGATGGGCACGCCGGCGCCCGGATGCGCGCTGCTTCCCGCGAAATACAGGCCCTCGCACGCGCGCGCCTTGGCCTGCGGACGGAAATGGTTGCTCTGCAGGAGGGTGGGACGCAGGCCGAAGGTGGCACCGAAGCGGGCATTGAAGTCCTGCTCGAAATCCACGGGCGTGTAGACGCGCTCCGCCTCGACGGCGCTGCGGAAACCCTTGAGCGGCGTGATCTGCTCGATCTGCGCATACACCTTCTCGCGGATCTCGGCGCGGGTGCGCTCGTCCGTCCAATCGACACGGCCGTCCTTCCGGTTGGGCACCGGCACCAGCACGTACAGGCCCAGACTGCCCTCCGGAGCGAGCGACGGATCGAGCAGCGCGGGCGCGTAGACGTACAGCGACGGGTCCGCCGGGAACCGCCCCTCGAAGATGTCGCGGATATTGCCCTCGAAATCGCCGGAGAAGGCCAGGTTGTGGACACTCAGCCCCGGGAAGTCGCGCCGGTTCACGCCCAGGTACATCATGTAGCAGGAGCAGGCGTAGTCGAGCTGTTCGGTCTTCCCCTTGCGGTACTTCTGCTGTTTGAAGCCGTCGGGCAGCAGCGATTCAAGCGCGTAGGGGAAGTCCGCGGAGCAGACGACCTGGTCGGCCGGCAGCATGCCCTTGGCCGTCCCGACGCCCACCGCCCTGCCGTTCTCGATGACGATGCGTTCCGCCGCGGTCTGGTAGCGGATGGTGCCGCCCATTTCGAGGAACAGCCGCTCCATGCCCCTGGCCATGGCGAACATGCCGCCCTTGATGAACCAGACGCCGTACACCAGCTCGATCATGGGGATGATGGTGTAGATCGACGGCCCGTTGTATGGCGAGACGCCGATGTAGAGGGTCTGGAAGCTCAGCAGCTCGCGCAGCTTCTCGTCCTTGACGTATTTCGAGACCGAGTGCCAGGCGCTGTCGAAGGTGCGCAGCTTCACGCCCGCGGCGAGCGTCTTCGGGTTCCAGAAATCGGTTGGCTTGCGGAACGAGCGGGTGATGAAATGGTCCTTGGCGACCAGGTAGCGCTTGTAGACGTCGGCCATGTAGGCCAGATACCCCTCGGCCGCCTCGAAGCCCGAAGACTCGAGCGTGGCGATGAGGCTGGTCAGCTCGGTGGAGGCACGGTGCACGGTGCCATCGCGGAAATGGACGGTGTAGACCGGATCGAGCCGTTCCATGGGGATGTAATCATCGGGGTCGACGCCCGCCAGGCGGAAGATCACGCGGTATTCCTCGGGCATCATGACGATCGTCGGACCCAGGTCGAACTGGTAGCCGCCCTCGCGGATGACGCCCATGCGGCCGCCCGGCTCATCGTTCTTCTCGAGGATCTCCACGTCGAACCCCGCGTGCCGCAGCCGGATGGCCGTGGCAAGGCCCGATACGCCCGCGCCGATGACCAGGACGCGCTGTTGCCTGCCTGCCGGTGTCTTCCGAATGGACATGATGCCCTCCATGCTCCGGGATCGCGATCCCAGTCGTGCGAATTTATGTTATGTTCCCCTGGTCCGGCACGATCGAAACACTTCTGCGGCGCTGAGCACAAACGAACAAGGGGGATCAGTCGGGGACGGGCAGGGACTTGGCTGCGGGCTGACGGCACGCCCGCAGCTTCCACCAGCCGTACACGATGCGCCACAGGGCAAAGCCGATTGCCGCACCCGCCAGGTTGAGCAGAATGTCGTCGACGTCGAAAATGCCGAAGCCTGTGACCAGCTGTGTCAGCTCGATGCCAAGGATGAATGCGGCGGAAACCGCCAGGGCGGCGCCCCAGCGGCGCAGGCGTTCCGACAGGACCGGCAGGCCCAGCCCCCACGGGAGGAAGGCGATGAGGTTGCCGGCAAGGTTCTGGAACACGATGCTGTCGTTGAGATATCCATACCGCTGTGCGTCAAGGAACTGCCTGATCGTCACAAACGGTGTCAGGTTCATGCGGTGGTCGATGTTCCCGGGCTGCAACCGCGCCAGAAGCGGTCCAAGCATCGAGAGCGGATGCTTCAGCAGCACCAGCCGCAGCAGGACCAGCACATAAAGGGCAAACAGCGCGGCGCAGGCGATGTAGAGGGCCGTGTGCCTCCTGCCGCGTCGGGATGCCGCCAGACGGAAAACCCGGCGCGGCCTCGTGTGAAAACGGGAAAATGATTGGTCACGGCTGTGCAGACCACGATGCAGGCGGTTGGCATATGGCAAGGGAATGTCCCCCGATCAAACATGTTCCCCTATATCCTACCCCAGGAAGGGCTTCAGGGCAATGTTCCGGGACAACTTCCCGTCAGGATGCCTTGTGACGGCGCCGGATCAGCACAAATGCCAATAGGCCGAGTGCGGACAGCGCAAAGGCACCGCCCGGCACCCAGGGCAGGATGGCGCCGCCGGCACGCCCGCCGTCCTGATGCTGTGCGGCTTCCGCCGTTTTCACGCCGGGAACGCGGCACGTGGTGATGAGGTACTCCGAGGTCGTGTTGTTTTGGTACGTCACGACGCCGTCCGCCCCGACGGTTCGATCCGCGGCAATGAGGGCAAGACTGCCGTCCGCCTCAAACCGATACACCTGCACGACCGAGCCTTCCGGCATGCCGGTTTCAATGGAGAATGCGCCATATCCCGGCAGTTCGCCGTCATGGGCGAACGCGTAGGTGAACGCCAGATCCTTTCCCTCGCCGGCCGCCTGCGCACCCGCATCGGCCGGCAACCCGGCAGCCGCAAACATTTCCTTCTGGTGCAGGGCCTGCGGGGCGTACGCGAGGTCGAGCATCCCATCGCCGACCGCCACGGATACATCCGCACCGCGGAAAGAAACGGTGGCGCCCTTCTGGGCAAGGGTCAGCACGGCGTCGGCCTTGCCGGCCAGGGTGCCGAAGAGCGAACCCGGAACCAGCGTGCCCGCCGCACCGCCCAGCGAAAGCCGCGCATCGCCTGCAAGGCCCGTTTCGAGATGTTCGAGGGCACTGCCATAATCAAGCACGGTGCTCTCAAACCCCTGATCGACAGGATCGACGGGGATGACAAGCCCGCCAGGCTGCGCAGCGCCGCCAGAGGCGCCACCCGCAACGCTCCCCAGCCAGCCACCAAGGTCGTCGTCACCGAGCACGCCCCCGTAACCGCCCAGGCCATTGCCGCCCCTGCCCCATCCCGCTGGCAAGGACTCCTGCACTTCATACAGGTCCTTGAGCTTATCAAGAGCCTCGTTCGAGATGGCATTGCCGTGATGGTCGGTGGATGGCGTGCCATCCAGGAAGACCAGACGGATGGTCCTGCCCTCGATCGTCACCGACAGGGCGCCGTCCCACTTGACGTATTCCGCGCCCTGCACCCAGGTGCTGTCGCTGTCGTACAGATCCGCCGGATCATCGTTTCGCAGCGTGAACGTGTTCTGTGGAGCGAAGTCCATGGCCGCGGGTTTCGCGAAGCCTCCCGCTGCGGCGGGGATCGCGGTCCGTGTGCCATATCGCAGCACCGCGTCACGGTTCCCATAGGTAAACAGGGGGATGGAACGGTCGGGCTGCTGCGGTGCGTCATCGCTCCGGCCAAGCAGCCGCAGGGTGGTGACCTTGAGGGTGAACGTCTGCCGGGCGTCGGGTGAAACGCCGTTGGAAGCGACGATGACATAGTTGTACGTGCCGGCTGGAATACCGGAGCCAACCGTCATCAGCCCTGTCGCCCGGTCGATGGATACCTGCCCGGGCAGCCTGGAGGTCGGCGATGCGGCCTCAAGGCTGTATGTGATGGGCGTCTTGCCGGTTGCGGTCACCTGGAAGGTGCCGCCGCGCGTCGAACAGCTGAACGTGTCGTCACTTGTGATCGAAGGGGCCCGCAGCAGGGGCGGCCTGGGGATGATCGACGGCAGTGTGGGCATCGGCGTCCGTGTCGGCTCCGATGTCGGTTCCGGCGTGCGCGTCGGCTCGGGGGTGGGGGTTGACGACGGTTCCGGTG
>JAEXRM010000211.1 GCA_023440865.1 Bacillota bacterium | reverse complement strand
AGCGGGGCCCCTGTACCCTGCATGACATGATCTTCGCCCTGCGGACGGACAGCGCTTCGCCGGACCAGGCACCGCGTCAGGCCCGCGTCAGGCCCGCGTCAGGCCCGCGTCACGCCCGCGTTGCCGTCCGTGCCTGACTCACTCCGTCGCCGAGGCGCATACATCCCGCCGGACACTCAGGTGCTTCACACGATCACGCTCCTCGGCGCGCTTGCCGTTGTTGAAATGCTCCAGGGAACCGACCAGATACCCGGTGATACGGCGGATGCGGACGAAGGGTACATCCCCCTCCTCGCGTCCACAACCGGGACATTCGTTCCCGATGATGCCCGAGTAGCCGCAGACCGGGTCGCGGTCCACCGGATGGTTGATCGAGCCGTAACCCATGCCGGCTTCCTTCATCGCGCGTACGATCTTCTCGAATGCATCGATGTTCTGGGAAGGATCGCCGTCGAGTTCGACATAGCTGATGTGCCCGGCGTTGGTCATCTCGTGGTAGGGCGCCTCGATGCGGATCTTGTCGAACGCGCCGATGGCATGGTAGACCGGGACATGGAAGCTGTTCGTGTAGTAGTCGCGGTCCGTCACATCCGGAATGCTGCCGAACAGGGCGCGGTCATACTTGACGAAACGGCCGGAGGTGCCCTCGGCCGGAGTGGCGATCAGCGAGAAGTTGAGCTTGTGGCGTTTGGATGCGTCGTCCATGCGCTTGCGCATGTAGCCCACGATTTCCAGCCCCAGGTTCTGCGCCTCGACGGACTCGCCGTGGTGCATGCCGGTGAGGGCCTTGAGTGTCTCCGCCAGACCGATGAAGCCCATCGTCAGTGTGCCGTGCTTGATGACCTCGCGGATCTCGTCATCCCAGCCCAGCTTGTCCGAATCGAGCCAGATGCCCTGCCCCATCAGGAACGGGAAGTTCTTGACCTTCTTGCGGGCCTGGATTTCGAAACGCTCCAGCAGCTGGTTGATCACCAGGTCGATCTTCTTGTCGAGCTCCTCGAAAAAGATCGTGATGTTCCTGTTGCTGCGCAACGCGATGCGGGGCAGGTTGACCGTGGTGAACGACAGGTTGCCGCGCCCAAAGATGGTTTCCCGTTCCGGATCGTGCACATTGCCGATGACGCGGGTGCGGCAGCCCATGTAGGCGATCTCTGTCTCAGGACGACCCGGACGGTAGTAGCGCAGGTTGAACGGCGCATCCTGGAACGAGAAGTTCGGGAAAAGACGCTTGGCGCTGACGCGGCACGCCAGCTTGAACAGATCGTAGTTCGGCTCTCCGGGATTGTAGTTGATGCCTTCCTTCACACGGAAGATGTGGATCGGGAAGATGGCGGTCTCGCCATTGCCAAGACCGGCCTCGGTCGCAAGCAACACGTTGCGGATGACCATGCGGCCTTCGGGCGAGGTGTCGGTGCCATAATTGATCGAGCTGAACGGGATCTGCGCGCCGGCACGGCTGTGCATGGTGTTGAGGTTGTGGACGAACGCCTCCATGGCCTGGTAGGTATTGCGATCGGTCTCCTGCAGCGCCTTGCGGGCGGCGAATCTGCGGCAGCGCGCCAGGGCGGCTTCGCCGATGATCGGGGAGAGAGCGGCCGTCTCCTGTTCGTAGTAGGCATCGGGGGTTTCGATCGAGGGCGTCTGCCCGGAGGCGAATAGGGTCTCGAAGGCAGCCAGGGCTTCCGATTCGATTGTCTCGAACGCCGAGTCGTCCTGCTGGAAGAGTTCCAACGCCTTCATGAAGTTCTGCCGGTACAGGCGGGTATAGGTCTTTGCCACCCCCAGCGCCATGCCATAATCGAAATTCGGGATGCTCTGCCCGCCATGCTGGTCGTTTTGGTTGGACTGGATCGCGATGCAGGCAAGCGCCGAGTAGCTGTTGATGTCATTGGGCTCGCGCAGGAAGCCATGGCCCGTGCAGAAACCGTCCTTGAAGAGGGTTGCGATGTCGATCTGGCAGCAGGTGGTCGTCAGGGTGAGGAAATCCATGTCATGGATGTGGATATCGGCGTCACGGTGGGCCTTGGCATGCTCCGGACGGAGCACGAACATCTCATAAAACTGCTTGGCGCCTTCCGACCCGTACTTGAGCATCGTGCCCATCGCGGTATTGCCGTCGATGTTCGCGTTCTCACGCTTGAGGTCGTTGTCCTTGGCATCCTGGTAGGTCAGGTCCTCATACACCTTCATCAGGCGCGTGTTCATCTCGCGGACGCGCGTGCGCTCGGCACGATAGAGGATGAACTCCTTTGCCGTTCGCGCATGCCCGGTTTCGATGAGGATCTTCTCGACGGCATCCTGCACTTCCTCGACCGTCGGCACATGTCCGGCGTTCCGGACATCCACATAGTCCGCAACACGACCGGCAAGGGCCAGCGAGGTCTGGTAATCCTTCCCGCCGGTGACGCTGGCGGCCTTGAAGATGGCACTTGCGATCTTTTCGACGGTAAACGGCACCTCGCGCCCGTCCCGTTTGCGGATCATGGTGATCATGGTATGTGGTCCTCCTTCGTACTTTCAGCCCGCCTTCGTTCTCTGTCCGTCATGTATGGCCCTGCAGGCATGCCGGTGGCATGCCTGTGTTCCGGAACCATGGTTGTCCTTCATGCGGAAGCGGCTCGCGGCAGGCGTTCTGCCGAACCACGCACAAGCAGGCCCGGGCGGATTCGCCACCACATCTTCGGTTTTTAATGATACCACATACCATATATAGCGTCAACGCGTCTGGATCACTCTTTCCGGCCTCTCGGGAAATCGCCGTTTTTCGACAATGCCATCATCCCGGATAGCCGGCTTTTCCCGGTTCGGCACCGCATTCGACATCCCAGCGGCGGACCGTGCGGCAGCCGTGCGGCCGTCCTTCTCCGTCTGGAACCGTTCCGCCATGCCCAAGATCACAACCGGTCCCCAGAATTGTTCCAATGCGGCCTGCCTGGCGGGGAAGGGACCGGCGCCCGGAGCCAGCGGTGCCCGTTCCGCCCGCTCCCACTGCTGGATGAGCCGCTCCCGCAAAGCGGCGTCGTACAGGAACCCGGCTTCACTGAGCACGTCGTCCGCGACAAGGAAGTACCGGTCACTGCGGCTTGCATCATTGTTCGTCACATCCAGGTGAAGCCATTGTCCGTTCACCCGCACCAGATTCCAAGCATGGGTGCCGCCGTCCAGGGTGCCGGTGAGGATGCGCGCGGGGATGCCCGCCATCTCGCACATCCGGTATGTCAGCAGTGCATATCCCTGGCAAACGGTCCTGCCATCCAGCCAGCCCGCCACGGCGGAATACTCCCGCAGCGCCTCGTCATATACGATCCGCTTCGATATGACCCGGTCGATGAGGCGGACTCTGACCAAATCGTCCGTCGCTCCCGCCAGGATGGCGGGCATATCGGCGGCAAGGCGCTCCGTCAGTTCGGCCTCCTCCTGTGCCGTCGTCAGATAGCGAACATCAAGGGTCACTGTGACATCTCCCGGATAACCCGACGCGGCGATCCGCCAGGAATCAAGATTGAACCGCAGGTAGTCGTCCATGCCGACGGCTGCGGGCATCAGATCGGTCAAGTGATCGAACAGCGCGTCGATCGGACCGGCATATGTCTCCGTGATGGTGGCCTCCCGCGCCGTCAGTCGCGTCGAGATGCGCCTTGCCAAGGTCATGAGCGAATCCGGCGCGGATTGGGCGCCATGGGCGGGGACAACCGCAAGCGTCGCGAGTACGGCAAGCATCACCAGAAGGGACAGCCACCGCCGCATGCCGCGGGATGTACCGGAGCATCCTGCAGAGGGCTTCACATGCAGGCGGATGGATAACCGCATGTGCTGAAATCCTGATCTCATCGCCACACCTTCTCCCCACAGGTTGACCCGTAACGACAGCGCGGCCCCCCGTCGTTGACCGGAGGCCGCACGCACGCACAAGGTGACGCGACGGATCGCGAAAACCGGTGAGTCCGTGCAACGGCCGCCCCCCCGATGGAGGATTCGCCTTTTCACTGTTCCCCACCCGGTTTTCCGGCGTTCCGGATTCCGGATCTTCGGACCGTTCCGCAGACGGCCCGCTCTACGCGCGAAGCTCGTACCGCACCCTTGTGTCCGGTGCGGCAACCTCGCTGCTTATTGATTTTTTACCCGACCATTCTCCGACCTAACAGGAACGGGAAAGTCAACCTTTCTGAGATGAAGCCCTCACGCCTGCTGCTTCTCCTTGGTCCGCTTGATCACCTTCAGACGCGCGAACTCCTCGCGGTCCTTCTCCTCCAGCGCATTGGCGATGTCGGTGGTGATCTGCTCGTACTTCGGAATCATGATGTTGCGCAAGGCGTTCGCACGCTTCTGCGTGCGGCGGATGTTCGTCGCCAGCCGGTAGATGGCGTTCTCGATCTCCGCGACTTCGCAGGTGAGGCGCTTGACCCTGTTGAAACGGTCGCGCGCCAGGTCGAGGGCCATGCTCGTGCGCATGAAGCCATAGGTCGGCACCAATGGCGTTTCCTCGAGTGTCACGACCGGAATGTCGACGCCCATGATGCTGTGTTCGCGGATGACGATACCGTCCTCCTCCGGTACGCCGTAGCCGATCTGGTCGACCTCGGAGATCCCGATGGTGATGTTGGCGGTTTGCAGCGCGGCGTACGCCTCGGCAAAGGTTGTCGCGATTTCGGCCTGGATGGCCTTGGCCCGGTCGACGAGCATCATCATTTCGCGCACGAGGATGTTGCGCTTCTTGTCGAGCAGGTCATACCCCTGCTTCGACAGCACCAGCGTCCCCTTGGCGATGATGAGGTTCCCCTTGGTGGGGAACAGCGTCATGTCCATTCCGCCCACCTGCCTTCACCGGGCGTCGCTTCCACATAATACTTGTCGAGCATCTCGGGCGACACGCGGTCGAGTTCCTCGCGCGGCAGCAGGCCCAGCAGCTCCCAGCCCAGGTCGAGCGTGTCGAACATCTCGCGGTTTTCGTCCGATTCCTGGGAGACGAAGCGGGCTTCGAACACGCGTCCGAACTGCATGTACCTCTTGTCGAGGTCCGCGAGCTCATCCTCGCCGATGACCGAAGCCAGCGCCCGGATCTCCTGTACCTTGGCATAAGAGGCGAAGAGCTGGTTGGCAACCTGCGGATGGTCGACGCGGGTGTAGCCCTCGCCGATGCCGTCCTTCATCAGGCGCGACAGCGACGGCAGCACGATGACCGGCGGATAGATGCCCTTCTGGTGGAGCGCGCGGTCGAGCACGATCTGCCCCTCGGTGATATAGCCGGTAAGATCTGGAATGGGGTGCGTAATGTCGTCGTTGGGCATCGTAAGAATCGGGATTTGCGTGATTGATCCTTCCCGGCCGTGGATCATGCCGGCGCGCTCGTACATCGACGCGAGGTCGGAATACAGGTAACCCGGGAAGCCCTTTCTGGAGGGAATCTCCCCCTTGGAGGAGGAAATTTCGCGCAGGGCCTCGGCGTAGGCGGTCATGTCGGTGAGGATGACCAGCACATGCATGCCGTGCTCAAACGCCAGGTACTCGGCTGCCGTCAACGCGCAGCGCGGTGTGACGATGCGCTCGACCACCGGATCGTTGGCGAGGTTGAGGAACATCGTGACCCGGTCGAGCACACCACTTTTCTGGAAGCTCGAACGGAAATACTCGGCCACGTCGTACTTGACGCCCATGGCCGCGAACACGACTGCGAAATTGTCGCCGCCGGCACCGGAGATCTTCGCCTGCTTGACGATCTGGACGGCCAGCTTGTCATGCGGCAGGCCCGAGCCGGAAAACACCGGCAGCTTCTGGCCACGGATGAGCGTCGTCAGCCCGTCGATCGAGGAGATGCCCGTCTGGATGAAGTTGCGGGGGTACTCACGGTCAACCGGGTTGATGGGGCTGCCGTTGACATCCTGGCTCCTGTCGGGACAGATGGGCCCCAGCCCGTCGGTCGGTCGGCCCAGACCGTCGAACACGCGTCCCAGGATCTCCTTGGACAAAGGCAGCTCCAGCGGCTTGCCCTGCAACAGGGTGCGCGTGTTGTCAAGCGAGATGCCGCGTGTTCCCTCGAATACCTGCACAACGCACCGTTGTCCCTCGATTTGGATGATGCGGCCCAGACGCTTCTGCTGTCCGACCGAGATGGTGACCATCTCCTCAAAGGAGGCATTCTCCACCCCGTCCAGCACGATCAGCGGACCAGTGATTTCCTTGAGGCCCATGTACTCCATGCTCATGCCAGCCCCTTCCTTTCCTTGCCCGCATACTCGCCGCCGATGGAGGCCAGCGCCGTGGCGATGCTTTCGTCGAGCTTGTCGAAGCCGGCCGGATCGTCGTTGGCGATGGTGTACTTGATGCGGATGATGTCGTCGAACACGCCCGCCTTGCGGATGACGGAAACCGGCACGCCGGAAGAGACCAGTTTCGTGGCGGCGTCCACCATCGAGAGAAGCGACTTCATCATGCGATACTGCTTCCAGATCGGCACGTACGTGTCGTCCTGATGGTAGGCGTTCTGCTGCAGGAAGCCCTGGCGGATGCACTTGGCCGCCTCGAGCACGAGCTTCTGCTCATCGGGGAGGATGTCCGAACCGATGAGCTTGACGATCTCCAGCAGCTTGGCCTCCTCCTGCAACAGGCGGCTGATGCGGGTGCGGGCCTCCATGAAGTCCGGTGCGGCATTGGCCTTGTACCAGTCCTCCAGGTCGGGCATGTACTCCGAATAGCTGTTGATCCAGTTGATGGCCGGATAGTGGCGCGTGTAGGCCAATGACTTGTCGAGCGCCCAGAAACAGCGGATGAAGCGCTTCGTATTCTGGGTGACGGGCTCGGAGAAATCGCCGCCCTGCGGGGAAACAGCGCCGATGATGGAAACGGATCCCTTGCGGCCACCCAGCGTCTCAACCATGCCGCCGCGTTCGTAGAACTCCGACAGACGGGACGGCAGGTAGGCCGGGAAACCTTCCTCGGCAGGCATTTCCTCCAGGCGGCCCGAGATCTCGCGCAGCGCCTCCGCCCAACGCGACGTGGAGTCGGCCATGATCGCAACGTCGTAACCCATGTCACGGTAGTACTCGGCCAGCGTGATGCCGGTGTAGATGGACGCCTCGCGGGCCGCGACCGGCATGTTGGACGTGTTGGCGATGAGCACGGTGCGGTTCATCAGGGCCTGGCCGCTGCGCGGATCGATGAGCTTGGGGAAGTCCTCGAGCACCTCGGTGATTTCGTTGCCACGCTCGCCGCACCCGATGTAGACGATGATGTCCGCATTGGACCACTTCGCCAGCTGGTGCTGCGTCAGCGTCTTGCCGGTGCCAAAGCCGCCGGGGACCGCGGCCGTGCCGCCCTTGGTGATGGGAAACAACGTGTCGATGACGCGCTGTCCGGTGACCAGAGGTTCGGTGAGCGGCTTGCGCTCCTTGTAGGGACGGGGCTGCCGGACCGGCCAATCCTGTACGAGCGTGAGGTTGTGGACGGTCTTGCCCGCCGTGACGCGGACGATCGTCTTGTCGAGGGGATACTTCCCGTCGATGATGGCATCGGTCACGAGGCCCTCGATGCCCGGCGGCACCATGACCTTGTGGAGCACCGCGTCGGTCTCCCGGACCGTCGCGATGACGTCGCCTGGCTTGACGGACTCACCGGGACGCGCCAGTACCTGCACATCCCACAGGCGTGCCGCGTCAAGGTTCTCGACGCGGGTGCCTCGTTTGATGAATGCGCCCTGTTCCTGTGACATGCGCTCCAGCGGTCGCTGGATGCCGTCGAAGATATTGCCGATGATGCCAGGACCAAGTCGGATCGTCAGGGGCTTTCCAGTCGAAGTGACCGGCTCGCCGGGCTTGAGCCCCGTCGTGTTCTCGTACACCTGGACAATGGCCTCGGTGTCAAGCACACGGATGACCTCGCCGATCAGCTGCTCGTTGCCGACGCGCACCATCTCCAGCATCTGGAACGGATGCGTGCCGCGCACCTTGACTACGGGACCGTTGATGCCGTAAATCTCGCCATGCGTCGAATTGCTCATGCATTTCACCTGTCCGGCATACGGGCGCATGCCTGCTGCCGGTCCTTCAGAATCTTCAGGGCAATGATTCGGTTCCGCCCGCATCAGGCAGCGCCTGATACCGGAATCCTGATTCGTTCCGGGCTGTCATTCCCATGGTTGTCCTGCACAAGGGCAATCCGCCCGTCAACCCTCGAGGCTGAGTTCGTAGCGCTCAAGGAATGACTGCCGCTCCACTTCCAACTGGTGCTTCAGCGAAAAGTCGCACATGCGGCCGACCGTCCGATTGACGAACAGGCAGCCGCCACCCAGGACATCCTGTGCCTCATCCACCAGGAAGGGCAGTCCGATCTCGGCCTGCAACGACGCCGCCAGCTGCCGGTCCTCCTCGTCAACCAGGACATGGACCTCTCCCTGTCCCAGGACTGCGAATCCCTCATGGATGCGGCGCCGGATGTAGTCCCGATAGTCGGGCGTTTTCCGGAAGGCGTCGATGCGTGCCGCAACATTGTGGAACACGGCATCGATGATCTCCTCCCGCCGCGTGAACAAGGCCTGCTTGCTTTCGAGGATGGTGCGCGACACCTCTTCGTTCGATGCGCGACCCATGACCCGCAGGGACTCCTGGATATCGTCGTGGGCGGACTTGAGCAGCCGAAGCTCATTCGCCTCCACCATCTCCCTGCGTGCAGACTCCGCCTTCTCCAGGATTTCCTGCTTCTGGCGCGCGGCATCCTTGAGCACCATGTCCGTGAATGCGCGCAGCTTTTCTTCCGTCCTGTCCATCTGACCTACCTCCAGCACGCCCGCCGGTGAACGTGCGCGTCTGCCGTTGCCGCCCTTACAGCCTCAGCCCGATGGCCTCCGACACATACTGCATGATGTAGTCGGGCGGCCTGCGGGTACCGTGCCGGTCGGGGATCTCCACGATCAGCGGCAGCGCATTGTTGAGCTTGATGTCCTTGACAATGTCGGGTACGCGCGACACCAGCAGCTCCGTGATCAGCACGACCCCGATATCCGGGTCGGAGACGGCCTTGCGGAGCGCTTCGACGATTTCACCGCGCTCGTGCACCACGACGCCGTCCACGCCAGCCAGACGCATGCCCGTGCGGGTATCCACATTGTCGCTGATGAGAAACATTTTCATGGATGGCCTCCTGCCCCCTGTGAGCCGCCGTTCAGCGGTTCAGGATGAGGATGGTGATGATCATGCCGTAGATGGCGATGCCTTCGGCAAGACCGACGAAGATGATGGTGCGGCCGAGCAGGCGGGAATCCTCGCTGATGGCGCCAATGGCTGCCGAACCCGTGGAGGCGACGGCGATGCCGGCACCGATGCAGGCAAGGCCGGTCGAAAGGGCTGCCGCGATGAAGCGCAGCCCATCCGCGGAAGCAGCCGCGGTGGTTTCCGCGGCGAAGGCGTTGACGCCGCCCGCAACCAGAAGAACAGTGGCGACGGCGATCATGCCGAACAGCGAGATGACGTTCATGCCCAGGATGCGCCGGGCGTTCTTTCCGTTGACCTTGCGGTAGATGACAGCCAGACCCAGACCGATGACGCTCATGACCAGACCCAATGCGATAACCAGTACGAATTCCATTTCCATGCCCTCCGTCTCAAATGATGTCCCATATCTCAAGCGGCAGCAGCCGCCGGGTCACGTTGTCCCCTTCGCGCCGCCGGCCGCCTCGCGCGGCGCCTCGTCGCGCATGGCCAGGGGAAGGAAGGGGGTTCCCTCGCCGCGGTAGAAACGGCCGAAGGACTCATAGTACTCGAGTCGCAGGCACTGGATGCCGACAATCATGCCCTCCAGCACCATGATCAGCAGGTTGCCGAGCACCAGCGTCGCGTACCCGCCCGGGGAGTGATCCATCATGCGGTACAGGGTCCATACCGCCAGCTCGAATCCGGCATGGTTCATGGCAAAGGCGCTCACGCGGATGAAGGAGATGGTGTTGCTGATGAAGCCCAGTATCGTCTCGAACAGCTCGAATCCGGCCTCCGTGAAGTACATGCCCTTCTCCGCGGGGAACACGGGTCGCTTTTTCTCCAGCAGGCGCTCCAATGGTTCCTTGAGCAGCATCAGCACCAACGGCAACAGGATGACGACCGCAAGGACGATGCCGGTCAGCTTGAAGTTGCCGGTGAGGACACCGTCAATCACCACCACGAGAATTCCGCCGTAGAACAACAGCCCGGCCAGACCGTTGCGGTCAAACAGGAGGCGTCCCCATTCATGCGTCCGGACGGCGTTGTACATGGAAAATCCCATGCTGGTCAGCACGATGAGCGCACCATATCCGATGGACACGAACATGAGCGTGTTGATGTTGTCCGCGGACGCGATCGGACTGAGCCAGACGGCATGCACGATCTCCTCGCTGCCAAAGAAGCTGCCATACAGAAAACCGAAGACCGTGGAGGAGATGCCGGCATACATCATGACTCCGCCGAGCATGCTCTTGCGCATGTAAAGGAACAGGCCGAGCAACGCAAGCAGGATGCCCTGTCCGATATCGCCGAACATGAAACCGAACATCAGGATGAAGGTGACCGTGACGAATTTCGTCGGATCCATCTCGTTGTGCGAGGGCAGGCCGTACATCGTGACGATGCTCTCGAACGGCTTGAAGAAGCGGGCGTTCTTGAGGATCGTCGGCGGGGTGGCGTGCGCGATGTTTGCGGGGTCCTCGCTGTCAACCATGACCCCGTCCATCGGGTCGAGGGTCGCCTCGAGCCGCGTGAAGGCATCGGCCGGCATCCATCCGACAAGATGGAACACGTCGCGCGTATGGGCGCAGTGGTTCTTGATCTCGACGGACTTCGACATGTAGGCGAGACGGTTCATCAGCAGTCCGAACTCGGGACGGATGCTCTCGAGCCATTGCTCGAGGGTCCTGTCCGCCATTTCCTGCTCATGCCTGAGCGAGCGGATCTCGCTCTCGAGACGCGCGATCGTGTCGGCCGACGTGCCCTGGACAGCCTCGGGGATGCGCACGCGCACGAAACCGAGCGCACCGAAGACGCTGTCGATCTTCAGGCCGAGCGCGGCCGGCGTGAAGTAGGAAAGCCAGATGTCCCCCTCCTCTTCCGCCGTGGGGATGACGATGACATCCATCGCGTCGAAGTTGTGCTTCTGCTTGTAGTAGGTGTCGCGTGGCATGCGACCGAAGCGGAACTTGAAGAACGATACATGGAACATGGCGTCCACGTCGACATCGAGTGCCGTCAGCGGCTTGATCTGCCTGATCGTCTGTTCGCGGTCGAGAATCTCCCGCGTGAGCGCCTCTTTACCCTGGCGATGGGCGCGCAGCCGGTCCTCGATGTCGTCGAGCCATGCGGGAACGGCACCGTAGTCGTAAGCCCCGAGAATGCGCTCGTCGATCTGCTCGCGGGTGTACGTGTCGATACGCGCCCCCATGTGGTCGTTCAGGCCGCGCATGCGTTTGAGCAGCGGTTCGTAGCGGTTCTCGACACTGTAGGGCTCGAGTCCGCGCAGCCGGAGGGCGGAGTAGGACCGTTCCAGCTGGATGTTGCTGTGGAGGACATACTTCAGCACGAACGCGTCGAACACGTCGACGGGTCCGACCATGCTGACGAATTTCATTGCCTGGACAGCCATGCAGCGCTTCACTTCCCTTCGGTTGCCTTTGTATTTCGATCCGGTCCCTGGCGGACACATCGGCGCGGCAGGCCGCACCGGATCAGTCAGGCGGTCCCCGTGCGCCAGCCGGCCAGATACCGGACGAGCTGGTCCTCGGGCAGGCGGTACCGCACACACTCAATCAGCGAGACCAGGTTGTGCAGCTCCGTTTCGCGGATGCGCAGGTAGGAGAGCATGCACGCCACCGAGAAGAGCTTTTGCTGGAACATGCGCAGGTGGGTGCGGTACAGCCAGTCCTGGATGTCGACATCGAAGAACCGCTCGTCGCCGGCAGAGAACAGGCCCGCGTACGGCGTTTCGGCAAAAAGGGAGAGCAGGGTCTCGCGGTCAGGGGCGTCGAGCAGCCGGGCGCGCATTTCCGCGGACAGGCGGTGCCTGTTGTCGACCCAGTAGCTCTGGATGAGGTCGCGGTCCATGCCGTAGAAAACCTTGCAACGATAGACCGTCATGAGGTTGAACAGGTCGATCTCGCTGCCGTAGAGCTGCCGCGTGATTTCGGCGTCCTCGCCGCCGAACACATGCCCGAGCGAACGGCTGACGGCGTTGTAGTAATAGGAGTCGAGCGCCATCTCGATCTGGAACAGGGGAAAGTCGCCGCTTCCGGCAAGGAAGGGGCGCAGATGCCGGTAATACTCGGTGCCCTGAAGGTTCCCGACAAACTCGGTCGCATTCTTGGACAGGGAAAGCCGGGGGAGGTTGAGCCGATCATATCGGGACAGGAAAAGAAGCGACTCCTCGAGGGTCTCCGGCGGCACGTTTCCGGCGACGAAGGCACGGAAGAGCAACTTGAGCGACTCGATCTCATGCTTTTTGTAGATGGTGCGGACAAACCCGCGGAGTGAACCGCGCGAAAAGACGGCCAGCTTCTCATAGTCGCGCATCAGGCCGCGCCGCAGCAGCTTTTCGAGCCGTCCACGGTGTATCTCCGCCGGGTTGCACACCTCGAGGTCCTGTTCGTACCTTGTGTTCTGCTTGAGAAAATCCGCAATGGCCGCAACAGAGTCGCAGCGCATGAGCGCGCGATAATCGGCCTCGCGGAGGATATGTCCGTACATGGCCCGCGTCTTGCCGGCGAGAGCGCTGTATTGGGCGACTGCTGCCATACGCCTCACCTTCCGACGATACGGTCGAAGATCTCCTGCTCCCAGCGGGTCTGTTCGAGTTCGGCCTCTTCCTCCATCAGCCGCATTTTCATGGCTGTATCCTGATAGATGCGGATGATGCGGTCATCGGACTCGTACTGAGTGCGACCCTTCAACTGCCCGATCTTGGTGTCGGCCATCTCCTGGACGCGGCCGGCGATGGCCCTGACCTCTTCCGAGCCCTTGGCCAGGATGAGCTTTTCCTCCTCGCGGGCTTCCGCCACGATGGCCTTCGCCTGTTCCTCGAGGCTGATGATGCGTTGGATGACAGCTTCCATGGACGGTTCCTCCACAATCCGGCCGGTATGCGACCGAGGACCTTTTCAGTCTATACCAACCGATTTGGCAATGCAATCAGCCCGAAATGGTCATCCTGACGAATTATCCGCCCCATTGCGCCACCGCTTTGGATGACTGCATGGATATGCGGAAAGCGTTCCTGCAAACCTTATGCGTCAGACGCAGCGCTTGCCTGTCGTCCCATGTGACGGATTGCACGTGCCGGCATGTGTGTGCCGGATTGCACCGCCAACCCGTCGCATTCTCCGGAAATGCGGCGGCCCGCCCCCGAAGGGCGGGCCGTTTGATGAAAGGCTCAGGGCCGGCATGGCTGCACAAGAACAAGCGGGGCAATATCCGGACGCACCGGCTCACTTGCCGGCCGTCCTCGGGTCCTTCGGCATGCCCACCTCCAGCACACGGTTCTGCGGCGGATACCGGTCGGTGTGAAGCAGCGTCTTGCCCGTTCCGTCCACCCGATACACGTTGACCTCCATGCCCGCGCGCCCCTGTGCAACGACACGCACCTCGTCTGGCGCGAGTTCACGCGTGGGACTGAGGATCAGCGGGGGTTCGGTGGTTTCGGTGACATCGGAGAACAGGGTCGCGGGCGCCTCCGTCAACGCGGCGTAGACAGCCACCTGCAGTGTTCCGCCGGTGGCTTGTGCCAACAGGAGCAGGGGACGTCCGGAGTCGTTGCGCAGGACAAGATTGCCGATGCCGTCACCGGCCAAGGCTTCCTGTCCGGGCGCGGCATAGTTCGCGGCGTAGGGTGCGGGCTGTCGCTCGACGACCGTGACTCCCCGGACCGGCAGCATCGCGGCGAATACGGCGGATGCCGCCCGGGAAGGCGAATCGATGGACCCGATCGCATTGACGGCCGGCGTGATCCGCCGATTGAAGTCGAGCGTGTCGCCCGACGCCAGCAGCAAGCCGTCCAGCCGTTCCGACAAAAGACGCGCGTCTTCGCCAAAACCCTCGACCATGTCGACCCTGCCGGAGCCGGCCAGCCGCATGCCGATGTAAGCGTCGGACAGGACGTCGGGACGTGCCGTGGCATAGACCTGGGCGCCCTCTGCCGAGGGATCGAGCGACAAGATGCCGTCCTGAGACAGGCGGCCCTCGCCAAGGGCTGACACCAGCCAGGCCGTGAATGCCGGAACATCCAGGAAGCGTCCGATGACCTCGGGCTCGACGGCCAGCGCCGCCCCGTCCATCCGCGGTTGTGCCTCCCGGGGTTCCCGCAGAAAACGTGCGGCGATCGTCTCCGCCTCATCGCGAAGCAGTCCGTCATCGACTGCCAGCGGCAGGCCCATCGGTGTGGCATCCGCTTCCGGCCGAATGGAAAAACCCGCCAGAAGCCGGTCCCATGAGGAACCGGCCTGACGGGCCGCAAGCATGCGATCCAATGCGTCAGGATCGACGCCGATGCCGATGTCGGTTGCCGCGACGGAAAAGGTATCCTTGTCGAGGGTGATGTCGAGTCTTTCAGGCACGCCTGCCGCGCGCGAATCCGCCAGGATGGCGTTTCGCGCGGCATCGGCGGCCATCCCCCCCACCGGAAGATCACCGAAGCGGATGCCGGAAGGCAGTGTGTCCGCAGATTGTGCGGAAAGCAAGCCGAATCCGGCGAAGCCCGCCAGCCCGGCCTGTACGGTCACGACAAGCGTGAGCAGCCACGCGCCGCGTGTTTTGTCCATATCACGCTTCGTTGTTCATGACCAGCTCCACGAGACAGCCCGTGGCACCGGCCTTTTCCAACATGGCGTCATCGATGATGTCGCCCGCCCTCGCAATGGTATCTCCATCCGGCGTGGCGATGTCGCGTGTGACGCGGCGCCCCCGCAGGTATTGGCTGCGCCCGCTGGAAAGGACTGTGTTTCCGGCATCCGCGGAGATCGGCTCGCTGAAGAGGTCGTCGAGCGACATGGCGGGCTCCTGCGGCTGCGCGGCGGGTTTAGCCGCGGTTCCGGCAAAGGAGATGGCAGGCGCGACCGCTTCGGGCTCGGACACGCTCGCGGCATCCACCGGCGGTGCCGTCATGAGGCGCGCGGTGAAGCCCTCTTCGACCACAAGCAGGTTCTTGCCGAATGTGATGATCGCATCGCGCGGGATCACGCCGGCTTCGAACGCGGCGCTGTCGGGGATGAAATCGACACCGACGATGCCGCACGCCGCTTCCTCGTCGACATGGATGTCCCCCGCCGTACCGAGCAGGCTGCCCTTGCGGGAAAGCACACGGGTACCGCGCACGGTGATGTTCTTCTGCAGCAGGTCGATGGCGGCGGGGATTTTCACGATGTCGCTGACATCGTCCGCCTCGAGGATGGTCAGGGCGTCCGCACCGATGCCGAGCACTTTGCCGACCGGAACGATGCCGCCGGCAAGGGAGCGCATGGCGCTGTCAATGACGAAGAAGTCCACCGTGCCTTTTACGGCGTTGATCATGACATTCTTCACCTTGCCGATTTCATTCCCGTCCTGAATGCTTACGACGGGCAGACCGATGATCTGCTGAGATGTCTTCATCCCCAGCGTACCCCCTTGGATGTACTTGCGAGAAGGCGAGTCGCCCGAGGGCCTCGTGCCTCCCGTTTCCGTATGAGTCGGTATTTCCATCTTATCTTATCAGAGCGCTTGTGCGTTGACAATCAAGTCCCTTGGCAAAATGCTTGCGGAATGCGCATGTCATGCGTGCATCCCACCCGCGGGGCGCATCAGCACGGGCCGCCGCGCATCAGCTCCGCGCGGATGCGCTCGCACCAGGCGGGATCCGTACCCGCCGCATGCTCGACCGCCAGCACGGCGAGTGCCTCGCGCCGGTACCCGCACGCCTTGAGCGCGGCACACAGGTCAAGCACGATGTCGGCCCGCAGCATCGGTTCGGGATTGCGCGAGAGTGCAGCGAGAAACCAGGAGACAGTCTGCTGCGGATCATTCGCCGCACGCGCCGCCAACGCCCTCTCGAGCAGCAGGGACATCGGCATGCCCGCAGGGGAGCTGGCGGGGACCATGTGCAGGCGTGACCGTGAGGCAGGCGCGGCGACCTTCGGGGAGGTGCCGGCCGCCTGCCCTTCCATGCCTGCGGACGCCGCCTGCCCTTCCATGCCAGTGGACGCCGCCTGTCTGTCGCCATCAGGCTGGTCGGCATCAAGATGGCGCACATTGTACTCGACTTCCATGGTATCGCCGATTTCGAATTCCTCTTCGACAACCTGCGCCTCCGCCGGTCCCGGACGATCCGCCAGCGATGCCGCTTGCGCGCCGGCCGCGCCTTCACTCCGGCTTCTGGCGATCTGAAGCAGCAGGTTGTCCTCTTCGGCGGCGGATCCGGGGGTATCCGTGATGGCGCTCCCCCCGCGCACAGGAGTCGCCTCTTCCCCTGCAGTCAGCGCCGGGCCCTCCGGACGGGCCGGAAGAACACGGCCAAGAGCGGACCGCCAGAAGGGGGGAAGGATGACCAGCGCTGCCGCCGGCAGCAGCCAGGCCGACCATGCGGGCAACAGGGTGCCGCCGTGTGCCACGGCCAGCGCCGGCGGCACAAGCCAGGCGAATGCCATGGCAAGCAGTGCCGCGGGTATTGCGATCCGCAGACGATCGGCCCTTGGGGGAACCGCACGGCCAAGGGCAACGAAAAGCACCGCTCCCAGCACGAGGGAACAGGTGCCCGACACCATGGCGTACAGGAGCATCTCCTTCACCGGTCACATCCCCCAGAACCCCTTGCCGTTCGGTTTCCTGCCACGGGGCTTCACGATTCGTTTCTTGGGCGTATAGCCAACAAGCTTGTAGATGCGCTGCATGAGGTAGAAGTCGCGCAACCCGGCCAGATAGCCCAGAAAGACCATGACAGCGGTCATCCCCGTCAGCGCGACAAAGAGGGGCGCCCACCCGCCCAGCAGTGTTCCCAACCAGTAGAACGGCACCGAGAGCACCTGCAGGATGCGGCGGCGGAACACCTCGTTCCCGCCCAGCGGCAGCAGGAAGGTGACCAGCTGCAGCACCCACACGGGCATGAGACCCAGCAGCGCCAGCAGCATCCCGCGGACGGGCCCGGGTCTGATCTCGTACTGGGGGCGCTTCTCGCGGACGGCAATCTCGAAGAAGTCACGGTATGTCAGGCCGAAAAGAGCCAGAAACAGCAGGAAGGAAACGACACTCACAGGCGTGCGCGGATTCTCGCCGGCCATGCTGAGGACGGGATAGCTCAAAATCGCGAACAGCAACAGCACGACGAAATAGTCGACCGTCACCTTCATCGCGTGTCGGAAAAAAGTCCTGAAGCTCTTGTCCATGCATCTCCCCCGTACTTTGGGCCGCCTGTCCGCAAGCAAGGCGGAGCCGGCATCCCGCCGGCCCCTTCATTCTACCGCATTCCATCTCCCCGTGCAATCGCGCTTCCAATGCGGCATGCGCAACCCGTACCATGCCGGTCGGCACCGTGAGGCGCAGCGCCTCCGGCGCCGGTTGACGCGGGGGACACAGCCGCCACATCGGCGCACGCGCGCACAACCGGTGCGCGTGCGCCCGCGCGTCATTATTTCGTGATCACGAACGCGTCGTGCTGTACCGTCTTCGCACCGTCTACGTGCGAGGCGCTGATCTCCAGCCGGTCGGCGGAAACCCTCACGAGTGTGAGGGATTGCTTTTTGCCTCCGTAGAAAACCTCCGTCCATGATCGCTTGACATCGTCATAGAACTTGCCGCCCGCGCTGCCGCCGGTGATGTAGGTCGTACCGGCGCCGGGCTGCACCTTCTTTCCGCCCTTCATCGTGGTCCGGACCCAGTTGTGGTCATGGCCGGACAGGACCAGGTCGATGCCCAGCTCGTCGAACACGGGTGCCAGCTTGGCACGGAATTCCTTCTCGTCATAGAAACTGCCGTATATGCCGCGGTGCATGACCACGATGTTCCACTTTGCGTCTTCCGCCGCCCGCTCGGACCTGAGCCAGACGATCTGCTTGTCGAGGCTCGCCTGTGTGTCGAGCATGTAGAATCGCGCATCGCCGTTCTTGACGGTATAGCAGGTCTCCCCCATGCCGGACGGACCGGTCGCGGGCAGACCCCAGAACGCCTTGTGACCGGCAAGCTTCGCGTCATCCTTGTATTCATGGTTGCCCGGTATCGCCAGGAAGGGCAGGCTCTGCAGGTACATGCCGACCGTCGCATGGAACCCCCACCACTGGGCGGTCTTCGCCCCGTTGTCGACGACATCGCCTCCCAGAATGACGAAGGAGAGATCCGGTGCGGCGCCGAGCATCCGTTCGAGTGCGGTGCGCATCGGCACATATCCGGCGGCATCAACGGCCTGCGGATCGGTGAGGAATCCGAAGGCGAATGACTTCCCCTCCTCGGAGACAGGGGTCGTGAAACCGCCGGTCGCGCCCTTGCCGCCGGGTCCGTCGGTGATCTGCCATTTGTAGGCGGTGCCGGACTTGAGGTCGTAGAAGACGGCCTTGTGCTCGTACAGCTTCTTTCCGGTTTCCGGATCCGTCAGCGTCGTCGCGGTGACGGCCGCCTTCGCCTTTGCCGCATCCGCCGGGAACGAGCCGGCATACGCCGCCGATTCGACGACCTGCACGAACGTGCCCGACGAAGCGGTCGAGAGCCAGTGGACAGTCATTCCTCCCGGCTGTGAGATCGGGGAGACGGTGACCGCACGGGTTTTGCCGGTGCCGGCCGCGGCACCCACGACCACAGGCACCGAAGCGGAGGAAAGCCCTCCCTTGACTGCCTGCAGCGCGGTTTTCGCTCCCGCCGCCAACTTGCCGACGGCGGACGTCTGCGCCCGTCCTTCGGCATCGGTCTTCGCCACCGCGGCCCCATTGAGGAAGACGGTCGCGCCGGACACCGGCGTGCCGGAACGGTCCGTGACCGACAGGCGTGCCGTGCCGGTGGCCGCAACCCCCCGCACATCAAGCACGTAGGCAGGCTCGACCAGGAACGTGGCAAGCGGCAGGCTGATGGTCTGGGCGGCCTTCACGCCGGACACCTGGACTGTTCCGCCGATGGCGGAGACACCAGCGGCCCCCCTGGCCGTGATCTTGGAACGGAACCGCAGCGTCAGCATCCTGCGCTCGGCCGCCTTCACCGTGCTGTTGAGTCCTGTCACGGCAAACCGCCAGACACCCTGGTCCTTGTCTGCCGCGTTCTCGGTCACCCTGGCGGCGGCGACAAACTTCTCAAGACCCATCTGCACGCCCGCCGCACCGCCGTTGAGATCCACCGGCTCGAGCAGCGCCGGATCCCACCGGAACTCGACGCTGAGCGCCTTGAGCGGGTTGGGCGTCTTTACCTGCACGACGGCGTCGAAGGTTTCGCCGGAGCTGACGGTTGCGGGTACGACAAGCGACAGCTGCGGCGTCGCCGTGTTCACGTGGAAGGTCCAGGCGCGGCTCGTCTTGTTGCCGAAACGGTCCTCCATGCGCAGGACGGCGACATGCGCGCCGCCGGCGGCGGGGACCTGCGCGCCGACCTGGCACGATACCCTGAGCCCTTGTGGATCATCCGTCACCACGAGATTCGTCATCGGCACACCGTCAAGGGTCAGGGACACCTTGTCCGGATTGATGCCGGAACCGCCCTCCGGATCGTGCGACAGGGTCGAGATCTCAAAGGCGCCCACGTCCATGACCGTCCCCTCGGCCGGCCAGACCGCGTCGATCACCGGTGCCTGCACGTCATCCCCCTTGGCGCCGTAGATGGCCCTGAACCGGTCGAACAGCAGCGTGCCGCTCTTCTTGCGATCCTCCTGGGGACACATCAGCCGAATGGGCGCCGACAGGGTGAAGGGCGCGGACAGACCCGCAGGGATGGCCGCCTCGACATACTTCCAGCCGGTCCAATCGATGCCGCCCGTGCCGGTTGCGGCCTTGAACTCGGGTGTATAGTCGATGTCGGCGACACGGCCCGCGGCGTCCGTGATCTGTCCGCGCAGCCAGTAGCGGCTGCCGTCGCCATGGACCCAGACGCCGATCGCGGTGGGGGTGCCGTCCAGCGGCACGGGCTGGATGGTCCTTGTGCCATCCGCCGCCTCGGGGCCGGCCGGACCGGCGATCACGCCGGCGGTGCCCGCATCCTCGGCCCCGCGCGGGGCGAAGTCGTAAAACAGGCGAAGCAGTCCGTCGCCGAACGGTGCGGCCACCGGATCCGCGATGCTGCGTACCGCGGCTCCCTTGGCCCGGATGCCGACGGCCTGCCACAGGGGCTGCGCGTCAAACGTTTCGAGCTCGGCGGGACTGCGGGCCAGCATGACCGGAACCTGAGCGCTGGCCGCGCCGTAGGATACCGTCACGGCACCGGTCGTGCCCGGCATGCCTGTCGCGGTGAACACACCGTCCGGGGTGATGGACCCGACGGCCGGATCGGCCCACCAGGAGAAGCTCGTGTCTGCGGCCGCGACCTGGACGCCCTCAAGCCAGGCGGTCGCGGACAGATCGACCGATTCCCCGTTGGACAGTACGACCGACTCCCGGGAAGGACGGATGGCGGACACACTGTCTGGTACGATGAAGGTGGCCTGCCCGGAGATGGCGCCGACCGCCGCGGTGACCGCATGCAGGCCGGGCGCGCCGGTGACCGTGAGCTGACCGTCCGGCGTGAAGAAGCCGCCGGCAGAGGCCCAGGACAGACCCGCCGGCACATCCGCGGCATGGTACCCCGCATCGGTCGCCTTGGCCTGCCACGAGATGACCGCGTTTGGCAGCGCGTAGCGCGTACCCGGATATACATGGAGCATCGCGGCGGTGCCCGCCGGCATCCGGCCCGTGGCCGGGTCGGAAAGGGCGGCCGGAGCGGTCGTCGAGACAAACAGCAGCGCGTTCGACACCTTGCGCTCCGAACCGTCGGACGGCCGGTTCAGCCGCACGGCGTCCGCATCACCCGGAAGCCGGACCGCGACGGTGGAGGATCCGCCACCGTCACAGACGACGGCATCGGCACAGCCCAACGACAGCATCAGGGAAGCCGCCTCGGCATAGCTGACGCCGTTGCTCCACTCCGGCTGCCGTCCGTCCACCTCCACCAGCACGATCTTCCCGTCAGGCTTCCGGCCCACGAGCGTGGCCGGATTGACGTTCGACGCGCTCAGGCCCTGGACGGGCGATCCGTTCTCCAGCAGCCTGTACAGGGCGCCGACACCCTCGGTCACACCCGCCCATTGTCCGTCCGGATTGCGTACCTCGAGTCGGACGACGTCGCCGGGCACCATCGTGGCAAGCGCCGGGTAGCCCGGCTTTCCCTCCCGTGCGGAAAGGATGACCTGGTTTGCGCCGATCGGCGTGCCATAGGTGCCGGTGTTCACGGAAACCACGGTTCCCTCGATGGCGCCGCCGATCGTCAGGCGCGTGCCTGCGGTCTGCACCACGACATCCACGCCATCCTGGTTGGATGCGGCGCGGGAGCCGAACACGGGCGTATAGGCATACGGCCCGCTGTCCGCCTCCTCCTTGTTCAGCTGGAAGCTGCCGACGGGCATGCCGTTGCGGTAGAGGACATGCTCGAGATCGGGGTTGCCCATGACGGTTGTCCCATCGGGCCGGAAACCGACGGCGAACGAATACAGGCCGTCGGAGCTGACAAGCTCGCCGTTGCGGATCACCAGGCCGATGGGTGCGCCGCTGCCAAGATTGAAGAAGTCGCCGTTGACGCCGGCAACCACATCGTACCCCTGTGCGCGCGCCGACTGGATCATGCCGGTGAGGGTCGAGCGCGCCGACACGGGATTGTTGTGCCACACGACCGCCCTGGCTTCCGGATTGGACGTGTCGATGGTGAGGGCATGGAAGACTGCGGTCCTTCCGTTTGCGTTTGGCGCCTTCCATGTGCTGTGCGTGATGCCGCGCGCGATGTCGCGCGTCTCGGAGAGGATAGGGTTGCCGTGCAGGGCTGGCGCGACGTCGCGGTATGTGACCGCCTGTGTCGCGGTGACCGACATGCAGGCCATGACGCCCGCAAGCAGCAGGGCGGCGATTCTTCTTCCTTTGTGCATGGGCATGCTGTTCTCCTGTTCTGTCTCGGCGATGCTGCAAAGCCAATGACGATGGGTGGATGACAATGCCGTTCCCTTCCAGTGTAGCACAGCGTGCATGACCCGGGAACGCCGGCAACCCGATCGACAACCAATTGTCACGGACCTGTAAAGAGATGGGAGTCTCCGTCCCTAGCGCGACGGCGCGGCCGGGTCCATCTCGATGATCTCCACCGGATCGGGAACGGGCATTGGTTCGGGTGTCCAGGGGATGTACTCGAAACGGGTGTTCTCCGCCGGCGCCACGCGCCCGGCCTGTACCAGGGTGCGGAGCCGGAGCACGCCCAAGACCAGCAGGACGGTCAGCAGGACAACCAGAACCGGTGTGCCGACCCAGAACACCAGTCCGGCAGCCCGCGACGGGGTGCGTGCGGGACCCTTGCGCGCCATGCGGGAGGCCGGCTCAACGGCAGCCGGCGCACCGGACGGTTCGTTCCCGTACACGCCGGCAGAATCGCCCGGTGCGGCTGGAACCGTTTCCGGATATGGGTTTTCCGAGGAGCCGCCGGATTGGGCGGATGCGCCGGACATGCGGGTGGAACGCGGCGTGCGAAGGGAAGCGAACGCCCGCTTCCACATGGCTGGCAGCTTGCCAAGCACGGCAAGCGGCACGGCGGCGAGAGCGCCCGCCCATCCCGCCAGCGCCTCCAGGACCTGACCGGCACGCCGCAGGGGGGCAGCCGTATGGCGTGCCGCGCGCAGATGACGCTTCATATCGGTTCCGCCGGGAACCGGCAATGTGGCCGGCCCGGCCGCGGGCCGCTCCGGCATCGTCCCGGCGGAAGCCTCCAGAAAATCCGGCGCGGGCTCTTCCGGCACCGCGGGCGCCGGCGCGGGCTCTTCCGGCACCTTGGGCGCCGGCGCGGGCTCTTCCGGCACTTCGGGCGTAGGCGCGGGCTCTGTCCCTGCAGAATGATGCGGTATGGTCTCAACCGGCGCAAGACTGCCGGATTCAGACGGCATCGGTGCCACCTCGTCCGGCGCGGCGGTCTCCGTTCCGGGGAATCCGTCCCTGCGGCGCACGCCGTAGCCGACGTCCGTGATGGGTTCGACGCCAAGCGATGCAAGCATGCGGTTGAGCTCGGACAGGGATACGCCCGTCCCGTCCTCCTGCGTCTCCGATGCGTCGACGCCGTCATACCCGCAGGCCATGCAGCCCGTTCTCGGATCAAACCCTTCCCTGCCACACCGGGGACAATCCATGAAACCCTCCCGCACCGCACGCAAGACGCCATCGTTCCGTCCGTTCCGATCACGGCGTCCGTGCGGATGACCGGCACCTGTGTCCATTATTGCATCGGCGGGCACGGGCTGCAACCCGGAACGCCGTGCGGCGCACGTCGGCATCCGGAGGCAACCGCGCCCGCCATGCCGTCACAAAGCGTGTCTTGACGGGCGAACCGTGATGCGTGTGGTATAATAAGGAACAGACCGGATCATTCCGCCGTCGTCGTTTCGGTTGTCGACCGGATCCCCGCCGCGCGCCGCCTGACGGCGCCATGCGGCATGCCATTGCCGTACCGGTTCCCAGCGCGGGATCCGGGCTCCTGTGGAAAGGAAAGGTGCACATGAATTGTCCGAACTGTGGCTCGGCCCTGCGCGAAGGCGCTCGTTTCTGCAGTGTGTGCGGCACCGCCGTCGCCCCCTCCCCTTCCGAGTCCCAACCCGGCACCATGCTCGCGGAGGGTGCGTCCGCCCAGCCGGTGCAGCCACAGCAGCAGACAGGCTCCGCGCCGCAATCCGTCATGCCGGAGCAGGCGCAGCCGGTGTTCCCGGTCCAGCCGACCGGTTATCCGCAGCAGGGCCAGCCGGTGCATCCGCCCCAGCAACCCGCCTATCCGCAACAGGGCCAGCCGGTGTATCCGCCCCAGCAACCCGCCTATCCGCAGCAGGGTCAGCCGGTGTATCCGCCCCAGCAGCCCGCCTATCCGCAGCAGGGCCAGCCGGTGTATCCGTCCCAGCAGCCCGGCTATCCGCAACAGGGAGCCTGGCAGGCGCCTGCGAAGAAAAAGCGCAGGGGAGGCTGTCTTGGCTTTCTGCTGGTGATCGTGCTGGTTGTCGTGCTCGCCGCAGGCGTCGCCTTCGCCGGCTACCATGCCTTCCTGCCCGCAAAGCTGACATTCGGCGTGGCGGAGCTGTTCACCATCAACAGCACCTATGATCAGATCGACGCCGATCTCGACCGCATCGAGGCCACCATGGTCAAGCCTGTGATGGAAAAGCCGTTCGTGCGCGAACAGTCGGTCGGCGTCCAGCTCGAGGCTTCCCTGCTCGAGACCGTGGCGAATCTCGATCCCGAAACGGCAGCCCAAGTTGTTGACATGATCAACTCGATCACCATCAACGCCAGGGCGGCGGGCGACTATGCGAGGCGGCAGGCCTCATCCGAGCTGTCGCTATACATGCAGGGCAATCCGTTCCTCGGCCTGAACGTGGCGATGGACAAGACGAGGATGAGCCTGCTGATGCCCGAGCTCAGCAGCACCAGCCTGTCGGTCGACCTGAAGGATTCCGCCGCGATGAACCGGCTTTCCGCGCTGTCCGGCAACATGGCGGACACATCCGCGATGTCCGCCGCCCCGATCACCGATCCCTGGATCTCCAAGGACATCTATGACCAGGTGTCGATCGACCGTGCCAAGCTCAAGAAGATCGTCATCGACTACGCGATCGCAGCCTGGAAGGAGATGCCCGCCGACAGCATGCGCATCGACCGTTCGGTCGAGGTGGACGTGCTCGGAGAAACGCGCGCGCTCCGGGAAATCACGATCGACATGACGCCCGAGCAATCCAAGGCGCTCATGCTCACCCTGATGGAAAAGGGCGAGAAGGACGACCGTGTCTACGATCTGCTCATCGCCAACCTCGACAGGCTGCTCGAGATCGTCGGCACATCCAGCCCCGATCTGGAGCTTCAGCTGCAGTCCGCCCGCGACAGCCTCACACGCGAGGGCTTCGCCGAGAAGGTGAGGGAGGCGCGCGAGGAATGGGCGGCCGGTGAGATCGAGATCACCGAGGGCAGTCCCGACATGACGATCAAGGCATACATCGACGGCTACCGGGTCGTCCGCCACGCCATCGAGCTCAACAGCACGACCGGCGAGGACGCCAAGGTGGTCATCGGCCTCGATCGCGAGAAAAAGGGCGAGAAGACCTCCTGCCGATTCAACCTCGAAGGCGGCGGCAACGGTGAAACCATGAATGTCTCGGTCGCATGGTCCCATGAGTTCAAGGCGGCGGCCAACACCCACAACACCATCATCAACGGCAAGGCCGACATCGACATGGATGATGCGCCGGGAACGATCGACATCGCGTTGACCTCGTTGGAGACGCCGACAGGCAAGCATGCGGCCGACCGCAAGATCGACGGCATCATCGCGATCCACCTCGAAGGAGAGACACCGTTTGACGCATCCGTCAATCTGTCCGGTGGCGGACCGGTGGAGCGCAACGCCGAGGGCATGACACTCTCCGAGAACCAGACGCTGTCCATGAGCATCGAGTCCGCACAGCTGCCCGCCCCCATCGCCTTCAAGCTGCTGACGGAAACGAAGAACGACTATGGCAGGGCCTTTTCCTTCCCCGTCGCCACCGGTCCCGAACTCGATCTGGCAACGGCCTCGGACGAGGAACTGGGTGCCTACGTCCAGGAAGTCATGCCCAAGCTGCAGGAACTGCTTTCCACCATCACGTTGGCCACACCGTGACCGAGGTCCCGCGCCAACGGACACGCGAACGCATCAGCACATTCCTATTCCGAGACAAGGAGGGATCCGGCCAAGTGCGGCCGGATCCCTCCCCTTTGCCACAAGCGATGGCACCCCTGCATCCTTCCGGCAGCCCCGGATGCAGGGGCATCATGGGCCCTGCCGCTGCTGCCGGCGAGTCAGGACCCATCCGCACGCGGACATGACGGCCGCCGCCCCCAGCAGCACAAGCGCGGACTGCCGCCACCCCGTATCGAGCGGATCCGCATACAGCGCGCCCAATGCCTGAAGCGTCCACCCCTGCGGCGTCGCCTTCGCGATCAGCGGCAGGGTGCCGACCTGTCCCATCTGGTTCCACAGGCAGCCGCCAGCAAACCCGGACAGAATGGAAACGACAGGGGTCGCGGCCTGCAGGTTGGCCGCCGAGCGGAACACCGATGCAAGCAGCATGCCCAGCGAGGCAAGGCAGGCGAGATAACACAGCAGGACCAGCCAGGAGGCGATTCCCCGGATGGGCGGCGTGCCGGCCAGCAGGGTGGCGCCACCGATGAGTGCGGCCAGCAGAAAGCAGCCGCATAGGAACAGGGCGCACCCGTTGGCGGCATACCAGGCGAGAGCCGTGCCACGGGCCGCATGCATCCGTGCAAGGGTGCCGTTTCTCCTGTCCTCGACAAACCATCCCGCACCGAATATCATGCCGAACATCAGAAACAGGACGGTCATGCCCAGCGAGGCGGCCACAGCGGCCGGATAGTTCACCGTCCCCTCCGCCGGCGTCCGGGCTCGTATCACCTCGTAGCGGATATCCAGCCAGGTCTTTCCGGCCACCTGCTGGTATGTGTCGAAAACCTCCCTGCGCATGGCCGCATCCGCCGTATCGGGGAAGGCTGCGCGGATGGCGTCCCAGGTCAGGTTCGCACCGGCAAGGCGAAACACCTCGCCGGCCACCAGCTCGGTCAAAAAACCACGGCTGTCCGCAGAAGCGGCTGTCACCAGGGTCAGCAGGCCAGCCCGCTCTCCCGCAAGAAAGCGCGCGCCATAACCGTCGGGTATGATCAGGAGCGCTTCGGCCTGGTTCTCCTCCACACGTCTGCGCGCGTCCGCTTCCGTCGCCACCTTCACCAGAAGCGCCGCCTTGGACGACAGCGCTTCGATCAGTCCGACCGAGGAAGCGGATCCGTCCTGATCGGCAACCAGCAGCGACATGCGCCGATCCTTCAGGCGATCGAGCGCATTCCCCGCAACAGCCGAGAGAAGCAACGGCACCAGCACCATCGCCGCCAGAAAGCGCCAATCCGCCAGCTGCAAACGCAGCCGGTTCAACAGCACGGTGCGGAACAGCAGACCGAAAGCTGCTTTGGTATTCGGCTCGCCACATGATTGCGACATCCTCACGGCCGTCCCCTCCGAAACCGGTTCAACAGTGCGGCGCCTGACAGAAAGACCACCGACAGCGCGAACAGCATGCCGATGCATCGGCCCGTCTCCGTCAGATTGCCGGAAAACACCCCCAAAAAACCCTCCCGCGTCCAACGCACGATGGTGAGCGCCGACAGGGGCCCCACCCAGTCGGGCATCGCCGTGGGCGGATACAGGCTGCCGCCGGCCACGGCCATCACCAGCACGCCCAGATTGCCTGCCACATCCACCGTCACCGGAGAATCGGCCGCAGTCGCCACCAACAGCGAAAACCCGGAGGACGCCATCACCGTTGCGACAAACAACCCCGCCGGATACAAGGGGGAAACGCCAAGCCATGCATGAAAGCCGAACACCATCACGCCCAGCAACAGGGCGAACTGCATGGCCGAAACCAGCATCGACACCAGCAGCTGCGACACGACCGGCATCCAGGAGGGAACCGGCGTCGTCCGGAACCGGCGCGTCACGCCGCATTGGCGGTCCTGCGCAAAGCGCTTCATGCAGGGAAGGGAGGCGAACAGCAGAAAAACGGCCATCAGGCCGGCGCCATAATACTCAACGAGCGAGACGGCCATCGACGGGCCCCGCTGCGGGGTGAAGATGTCGCGGCGCGCCAGCACGCGTTGAAAAAAACGTTCATACGCAAGGTCGAGCTCCGCCTGCACCCGTTCGGGCGGCATGTCGTGCCGCAGGGCGACCGTGCGAAAGACCTCGATGGTCGATATGCCGACAGTGACGATGTTCGCACCCGCTTCGCCGACATGCCGGATGAGGTTTCCCTGCAGGGAGAACTGGCTGCTGCCGTAGATCTCCGCCGTGGCCGGCACAAGCATTTCCAGGTTGTCAGACAGGGTTTCCGGGATGACGATGGCCGCCGCCACAAGACCCGCCTCCAGCATGCGGACCGCCTCCGTCTCGTCGACGCGGTACACGGCATCAATCAGCGTCACCTGGTCGAGCTGGCGGACAAGCATGCCTGTCCAGACCGATTGCTCCCTGTCCACCAGGGCGATGGAAAACGGCTCAACAAAGGCATCGGACTGACGCATCGGCGCCAGCGCGGCAACCACAGTCAGCAGCATGCCCAGGGGCAGCAACAGCAACAGCAGCACGGTGCGGCCGTTGTGGAACACGAGCCGCACATCGTTTCGCAGCAAGGCGAGCAATGCGGTCATTCCCTCTCCTCCAACCCCAGCAGCAAGGATTCGAGCGACGTCCGGCCGGTTCCATCCAGCACATCGGCGACCGTGCCGACTGCGAGGAAGCGACCGGCGCGCAGGACGCCGATGCGGTCGCAGACCGACTCGAGCTCGTCGGTGTCATGACTTGCGATCAGGACGGTCCTGCCTTCGCTGCGGAACCGCGCGAGCATGCCCGCGATCGTCCGGCGGGATGCGGCATCGACCCCCGCGGTGGGTTCATCCATCACCAGCAGTTCGGGGCCATGCATGATGGCTGCGGCGATGTTGAGCCTGCGCCGCATGCCGCCGGACCATGCATCCAACCGCTCGTCGGCCCGTTCGGCCAGCTGCACGTCCGCCAGCGCCCGCCGCACCGCCTCGTCCCGCACCGCTCCCGAGAGACCGTAGACACCCGCCCAGAACGCAAGGTTGCTGCGGGCGGAGAGAACGGTGTGCAGCGCGATCTCCTGGGGAACATAGCCCATGCGGCTTCGGATGGCGTTCGGACTGGCCAGGATGCTGGTCTCCCCGATGCGGATGTCTCCTTCGGCAGGTCGGATCAACGTCGCAATCAGGGACAGGAGGGTGGACTTGCCCGCCCCGTTGGGCCCCAACAAACCGAAAACCTCTCCCCGCACGAGGGAAAGGTTCACGTCGGCCAGCACCGTCCGTTTTCCGTACCGGTGCGTCACATGTTCCATTGTCAAAAAGGCGGGGGCCGTCATGTCGTGCCGCCGGCAGACCTGTCCGCCGTCTCCTTCGCGCCCTGCGGATCGGACGCTTCGGACTTGTCGCGACGCGAACCCGCTTCCGTCGTGTCGCCCGCAGACGCCGCCCCGGCGGCTTCAGGCGCGGCTTCGGTTTCTTCCGATCCGGCACGCGGCTTCGCGCCCGGCGCGTACAGCACGATGCGGTCGCCCTCGAGCTCCACCTTGATCTTGTTCCTGCCCTTCATGCCCAGGCTTTCGAGGTAGGCGGCCGGTATCTGCAACCTGCCCGTGCGGTCGACCACCACGAGTTCGTCGTGGGTCTCCCCGTCGCCGTTCTCCCCCAGCCCGCGCACGGATGCGAACGCCTCTTTCACGGAATCGCGACGGATGTACTCCGAGCTGGTCCGCCCGTCCCGGATGGCAACGACGCGGTCCACCTTTTTCGACAGCAGCATGTCATGGGTGACGATGACGATCGTCAGGCCCAGCGTGCGGTTGAGCTCGCGGAACACATCGAGGATGTGGGCTGCGGTCTTCGTGTCCACCGAACCGGTGGGCTCGTCGGCCAGCAGCAGGCGCGGGTTGTTCGCCAGCGAGATGGCGATGGCGATGCGTTGCTGCTCGCCGCCGGATAGCTGGTTGAGGCGGTTGTTCCGCCGGTGCGCCATGCCCACCATGTCCAGCAGCTTGAGGGCGTGGTGACGCTTCTTGTTCTCTCCGGAAAGCACCATCGGCAGCTCGACGTTCTCCAGCGCCGTGAGGTAGGGCACCAGGTTGCGCGCGTTGTTCTGCCAGACGAAGCCGACGGTTTCGCGCTTGTAGGTGACCAGATCGGCGTCGTTGAACTTGAGAAGGTCCTTGCCGTCAACGAGCAGCTTGCCGGCGGAGGGCCGGTCCAAGCCGCCCAATGCGTTCAGGAGGGTCGACTTGCCGCTGCCCGAATTGCCGATGATCGCCATCAGCTCGCCCGCCTCGACAGTCAGGTCCAGCCCCTGGAGGGCGACAACCTCGATCTCGGCGGTCTTGTAGATCTTCACCAGGTTTTCGCATTCGATCATCGGCGGACGACCTGCGGCGGACTCCCGGGCTTGCTGTTCAACCTTTTCGCTCATCGACGATCTCCCCATCCTCCAGCGTGTACGCATGGTCGGCGATTTCGAACATCGCGGGGTCGTGCGTGGTGATGACCACGGTCTGCCCCTCCTTCTCCACCAGGGTC
>JAEXRM010000168.1 GCA_023440865.1 Bacillota bacterium | reverse complement strand
TCAAGTCTCTCGGCAAGCTTCTGTCGTCCGTCAGATGGATTGCGGGCGCCACCATCCTCGGCGACGGCAATGTGGCGCTGATCGTGGACGTGAACTCGCTGGCGCTCTGAGGCGCACGCGGGGGTGCCGCAGGGTCGGACAGGACGGACACCATACCGGGAACCGTGCGTTTCCGACGGAAAGGGGAACAGTACATGGACAACGCGGTCAAGGGAGCGGATTCGGGAAGGCAGTATGTCGTCTTCCGGATCGGGCAGGAGGAATACGGTGTCGACATCCAGAAGGTTTCCATCATCGAAAAGATGATGAACATCGCACGCGTGCCGACGGCGCCGGGCGCCATCCTCGGTGTCATCAACCTGCGAGGGGAGATCATTCCGGTTCTCGACCTGCGCAAGCATTTTTCCATGCCCGCCCGGGAACCTGACGACGATACGCGCATCATCATCTTCCGCATGGGCGAGGTGGTGCTCGGCATGCTCGTCGACATGGTCAGCGAGGTGCATCACCTCCTCGAGAGCGACATCGAGAGTGTCACCAGCATCACCAGCGACCGCACGCTCGATTACATCACGGGCGTTGGCAAGATCGGGAGTCGGCTGGTCACGTTGCTCAACATCGACAAACTCATCACGGACGTCAGCGCGTCCGCATGAAAAGGGGATCCGCATGAGCGAGCTTGGCTTTGAGCAACTGGACAGCTTTCAGATGGACGTGCTGCGCGAGATCGGCAACATCGGGGCCGGGAATGCCGCTACGGCATTGGCCCGCATGCTCGACCGGAAGATCGACATGAAGGTGCCCAAGATCAAGGTCATGCAGTTCTCCGAGGTCAGCGAGGTGCTTGGCGCGGCGGAGGAGATGGTGGTCGGCATCCTGCTGGGTGTGCAGGGCGACATTGCCGGCAGCATCATGTTCGTGCTTGACATCGAGGCGACACGGCTGATGATCAATCTCATCTTCGGGCGTTCGCCCGAGACGGAGCTGGAGTTCGACGAGATGAACTGCTCCGCGATCCAGGAACTGGGCAACATTCTTGCCGGTTCCTACTTGTCGGCGCTTTCCACCCTGACGAACCTGAACATCATGCCCGATGTGCCGAGCCTTGCCATCGACATGGCCGGCGCCGTGCTGAGCGTGCCTGCGATCGCGCAGGCAAAAGCCTCCGATACGGTGCTGTACATCGAGAATGAATTCATCGACGGACAGGACACCGTGCTCGGCGATCTTTTCCTGATCCCGGAGGAAGGTTCGTACGCCAAACTGATGAAAGCGTTGGGAGTTGCCTGATGGAGGGAATCGTCAAGGTCGGCATGGCCGACTGGAAGGTTGTGAGCCATCCGGGAGCCCTCACGACGCTGGGACTTGGGTCATGCATCGGCATCTGCCTGTACGATCCCAAACGCAAAATCGTTGGCATGGCGCACATCATGCTGCCAAGCTCCGAGCTCGTCAGAACGGGCATGAACCGGGCAAAATTCGCCGACACGTGCATCCCCGATCTGCTGGACGGCATGCGCGACGCGGGTGCGGATCTGCGCGTCCTGACCGCGAAAATCGCCGGCGGGGCGCAGATGTTTGCCTATACGGCGAGCAACGACATCATCCGCGTGGGTGCGCGCAACGCCGAGGCCACGCGGGACATCCTGGGAAAGTACCGCATCCCGATTCTTGCAGATGACACAGGCGGCAATTATGGGCGGACGATCGAGTTCTTTTCCGAAGACGGACGCCTGATGATCAAGACGATCGGTCATGGCGTCCACTATGTCTGAGGGGATGCGGAACCTACGGGATCACACCGGTGATGGCCGGCAGGCCGTGGGGCGGTCTGCCGGGCGGGATGATGGACAGGTGGTGGGGACAATCCGAAAACTGCCGGTGCTGATGGGAGCCGGAGCGGCCATCCTGACAGGAACAGCATCGTATGTGTCCGGTCTGTCGGGCCGGGAGTGCATGCCGCGGATGGTGATCGCCATGGCCGTATTCTTTGTCTTTGGTCTGGTGCTGCGCAGCAATCTCGACGCCATGCGGGCCGATGTGACGGTACGCAGGGCGGAGGCCGAACAGGAACGGCTGCGGCAGGAAGCGGAGAGCAGGCGGCAGGAGCGGGAAACCGAGGCGGAGCGCGCAGTCGGCGCGAATGTGGATTTGCGGGCGGGCGAGGCCGATGCCGGCTTCAACCCGGGCCGCGTGGCGGACTTCATCCGCCAGGAGCTTCGAAACGACTGAAGGGAGAACATGAATGCCGGGGACAGATCTGCAGCGACAGCTGGAATTGTGGAAGAGATACGGGGAAACGCGCGACCCCTCCGTCCGCGAGCAGCTCATCCTCGAGTATGCCGATCTGATCAAGTATGTCGCCGGTCGCCTGAGCATCTATTTCGGGTCGAATGTCGAATACGACGACATGATCGGATACGGGGTGTTCGGCCTGATCGACGCCATCGAGAAGTTCGACCCGACGAAGAAGGTCAAGTTCGAAACCTATGCATCCCTGCGAATCCGCGGTGCCATCATCGACAGCATCCGGGAGCAGGATTGGGCCCCGCGCTCGCTCCGCAAAAAGTCCAAGGAGCTGGAGAAGGCTTGGTTTGAACTCGAAAACCAGCTCGGACACGCCGCGACGGACCAACAGGTGGCCGAATACATGGGCATCACCGTGGATGAGGTCAACAAGCTAGTACAGGAGATGAACATCTCCCAGATGGTTTCGCTTGACGATTTTCTTGAGCAGAATCACGAGACCGGACTCGATCTCTCTGATGCCTCCTCCACCGAGGTATTGCCCGAACGCAGGATGGAACTGGTCGAGGTGCAGGAGATTCTCTCGGATGCCATCGGGAAGCTGCCGGAAAAGGAACGGACTGTCATTTCTCTCTACTACTACGAAGAATTGACCCTCAAGGAGATCAGTGCTATCATGAAAGTGTCCGAATCAAGGATCTCACAGCTTCACACCAAGGCGATCCTGCGCATGCGCGGACGTCTGGAACGACAGCGGAGCCTCATGGGCTGACAGGGTACGACAGAGGAATACCTGCATCCCCGTTCTCCGCGGGGTGCAGAAGGAGAGTGGTCCATGGATATCGGCTCCCCCGACCTGTCGCTGTTCGCGATCGAGTACCGATCCGACGGGGTCTTTCTGCGGGTCAATCGACCAGGTGGCATGCAAGCCGCCACAACCGAAAACGAAGTGATGGATGAGGTGCGGCGCATGCGTGTCCGTGCCTTTAATGCTGCAGTCATATCCGAAACAGTCCGCAAGGCGGACGGCCAGTGGGCGCGGATCGCCGATCCGCAGCCACAGGAGCGCATTGACGCGCTGGTGGAGGCCAGTGCTTCTCCCGACAAGATGAAGGCCTTTCTCAAGATTCGCCCGCCGGAAGGGGGCGGGGCCGCGCCCACAAAGAGCATGATGCTGGATGCACTGCGCGAGAAGGGCGTCGTTTTTGGCATCAATCCCGTTGTGATCGAGGATCTTGAGCGTTTTCCCGTATACGGGCAGAACATCCAGGTGGCTGAGGGAATCCCTTCCGTCAACGGCAAGAATGGTTATGTCACTTGGCTGGTGGACATCAACAAGGACCGGAAGCCCACGATTCGCGAGGATGGCACAGTCGATTACAAGGACATGAACATCATCGAGAACGTGACGAAGGGTCAGGCGCTTGCCCAGCTCATTCCGCCCGTACCGGGCACACTCGGCCGCATGGTCACGGGTACCGAGATGAAGCCGGTCGACGGAAAGCCGGCCGTCTTCTCCAAAGGTCGCAATGTGATCACCAGTCCGGACGGGCAGTACCTGCTGGCGGACCTGGACGGCCAGATTCTGTATGCGGACGGCAAGATCAGCGTGTTCGCGACATACGAGGTCAAGGCGGATGTCGACAACAGCACAGGCAACATCCATGTCGTCGGCAATGTCACGGTCCGTGGCAACGTGCTGGCGGGCTTCAGCGTCGAGGCCGGCGGCAATGTCGAGGTTGAGGGCGTTGTCGAGGGGGCTGTCATCAAGGCCGGTGGCAGCATCATTCTCAAGCGGGGCATGATCGGCAACAACAAGGGTCTTCTCTCGGCCGGCGGCGACATCATCGCCAAGTACATCGAGAACGCGACCCTTGAAGCCAAGGGCGACATCCGCTCCGAAGCCATCATGCACAGCGACATCAAGTGTGGCGGCAAGCTGGAGCTTGGCGGGAAGAAGGGCTTGCTGGTCGGCGGTGTCGCACGTGTCGGTCGCGAGATCGAAGCCAAGGTCATCGGCAGCCCCATGTCGACTGTCACGGTGCTCGAGGTGGGGGTCGATCCGAACCTGCGCGAGCGGCTCAAGACGCTGCGGGCCGAGATCCCGTCGCATGAGGAGAATCTCGTGAAGTCCAACCAGGCCATCGCGCTGCTCAAGAAACTCGACAGCGTGTCCCAGCTTACGGAGGACAAGCGCGAAATGCTTGCCAAGAGTACCCGCGCCAAGTTCTTCTACGAAAGCCGGCTGATGGAAAACCGCAAGGAGCTGGTGGAGATCGAGGCGCGTCTGCAACAGGAGGGCGCCGGCCGGGTCAAGGTCCTGGGTTCTGCCTACAATGGCGTGCGCGTCTCGATCGGCAGCTGTTCGATGTATGTGAAGGAAACCCTGCAGTATTGTACGCTGTATCGCGATGGCGCGGATGTGCGCGTCGGTCCGATCTGAGGTGGTGTCATGTCCCTGCGCCCGATCGATTTTCATGGCATGGTCCCGAAGGTGAACGAGCAGACCCGCATGCAAAATGAGGAGACGCACCGCAACATCGCCCAGCAGCAGCAGCAGGCCGATCAGGCCGCCCGCGGCGCACAGGCGCAGACCCAGACGGTGCACCAGCAGGATGGCGCCCAAAAGGCCGGGATCCGCGAGAAACGCGAGGACCGGCGCAAGGAACGCAAGAAGACCGAAAAGGAGCAGGATGGGCGGGAAGCCGCCGACACATCCGCTGCATCACACAAAAAACCGGAGCAGCCCACGGAAGGGCGAACCATCGACATTCGACTCTGACGGAGGGTAACCACCGCACATGACCGGTTTCTACATCGCCATCATCCTGTTTGGGGCATTTATTGCGGCCATCGCCCTGGTGCTCGTATTCGCGGACAAAAGCCGTGCACACGACTACCGGGTGGATGTCAGCGAGCGGCGCGATGCCCTCGTGGATGCGATGGATGATGCCGACGCGCTGGTTGGGGAGATGAACCGGTTTGCCGATTACGTCGCGTCACAGTGCGAGGACAAGCGCATGCAGGTGGAGGAGACCATCCGCCGTGCCGACAGGCTTGTCAGCCAGGTATCGGGTGCCTGTGCCGTCCTCGAGTCACGACTTGCCGCGTCCCGCGCCGTCACCGCAGCCGGGCCTGAACCCGCCGCATCCTTCGCTCGGATGCAACACCCCGCGGCAGCCGTCGACGAGGTCCCCGACACCGGTGCCACATCTCCGCAGGCCTCCGTCGCATCACCGACGGACGGGCTTTCCGGAACTGCAGCCGAAGAAGAGACGGCGGATTTTCATCCCGTGGCGGACGGCGCGTCCGGCAGCCGCGGCCGCGTGCTGCCGCTCCATTCCCGGCGTGCCGAGGTGCTGCGGCTGGCACGGCGTGGCATGCCGCATGAGGAAATCGCGAAAGCGCTTCACATGGGAAAAGGGGAAATCGAACTGATCGCCCGCATCGGGAGCGGCACATGAAGCGCATGCACGGACCGAGCCTGCTGTTGGGGCTGGGTGTGGGACTGGTGCTTGCAGCCCTGCTGGGAATTGTTCTGTCCCCGCTGCTGTCTCCTTCCTTTTCCGACGAACGCGTGATGCGCAGGGCCACGGAGCTGGGCATGGTCATGCAGCCCAAGGCCGGAGTGGAAGGCATCACGGTGCTGGAGGACGGCCGGTGGCGGATTGAGCTGCCGGCGGATCTGCGCGTGACGGAGCTGGCGGATCGGCTGAAACGGGCCGGTTTTCTGGAAGACACACTGGAGTTCGAGATTCTTGCCCGCAAGGAAGGCCTGACGCAAACCATTTTGGCAGGCCTGTACGTGTTGCCGCCGGATGCCGGTGCGCGGGAAGCCGTCACAGCGTTTCGCGGCCAATCGGCCACGGCGGACTGAACGCAATACGCATTGCGCATGATATCCGACTAATCCATCGAGTTGATGTAGTCCCCCGTGAGCGAGTGCCGCTTCTGCTCGGTGAAAACGCCGTTTTCCCGCAGGATGTCGGCGATCATGCGGCTGCGCGTGTGCAGCACCAGGTCGTCGCCATCGACGGCCGCATCCATGGGCTGGATGGCCCGAATCTCCAGCAGGGTGTCCGGATCCCGCAGCACGATTTCGATCAGCGAATCCTTCAGCATCCGGGAGCGGACAACCACCGGATATGCCTCCACCCCCCGGAAATCGATCAGGCGCAGCAGCTTCAGCGTGGCATGGTCCTTCTGGCGGTACTCCTCGTTGGCCTCCTGCCGGCAGGCGATGCGCTCGGGCTCCGGCAGGCGCGGCGAGGTCGCCATGCGCTGCCAGTACTTTGCCCGCACGTTGAAGTAGTGGTAGTTGTAGATGGCCTTGCGGATGTTGTCGATGCGCTCGAACGGCCGGATGCCCAGATGCTCGAGGTGATGGTAGCTCTCCATGATGAATTCGTGCTTGGTCAGATCACCCATCCGATACTGGATGAGGAGACTCTGCCGGTATTGGAGGAACTGTTCGAACTTCGAGCGAACCATGGGGCTTCCTTCCGGGTATGGGCCTGCGCGGGCGGGATCCGCCTTTCGGGTATGATTCCCGCAGCCGTTCCTTCATGATACAAGAGGCCCCGGGGGTTGTCAAACTGCCGCATGCGCATGCAGGCGGCATGATTGACAGGTTCCCGCTCCCATTGGTATCATGGGAACAGGCTGTATCGGGCGGACATCAGTTCTGCCGTTGCGCCGGGCTGCCTGGCACAAGTCA
>JAEXRM010000125.1 GCA_023440865.1 Bacillota bacterium | reverse complement strand
GGCGGGGGGGGGTGGTTGCGGCCGGGCTGTGGATGCGGCCGGGCTGCGAAAGTGCCTGTTCCGCAATGCAAGCATAGCACAAAAATGATCGCTGGAGGACAAGTCGCAGGGCATTGCTTCGGATATGATGGGATGCGTACGGACATATGGAGGTGAGCCCATGGAAGGAAACAAGCCGGTGCCCGTTTCCGGAAGACCGACAGATCACACGCACATCGACCTGCTCGCATTGAACCGCGACATCATCCGCAGAAGGGCCGGCGGGCGTGTCATCTGGCAGCCGCGCATTCTCTGCTGGTACGACGACCGCATGTTCACGGGTGTCGGCCTGCCCGCACCGCTCACCGGCATGACGCCTCCCCAGATGTACCGCGCGCTGGGCTGCTCGAACCGCATCTACGACTACAACGGCTGCTTCCGGAAGATCGACCATCCGGACGTGCGGCGGTCCACACGGCAGGTCTCCCCACTCGAGACCGAGCACATCATCGAAACCCCGGTCGGGCGCGTCACGATGAATCTGGTGGCCAACACCTCCAATTACGGCACGTTCCCGAAGAAGTGGTGGATCACGGATGAGCAGGACATGCGCGTGCTGCTGTGGATGGAGGAGCGCGCCACCTGGGTATGGGACCAGGACCATTACGACCGCACCTTCGCCGAGTGGGGGCACATCGGCCTGCCTGCCGTATTCCTGCCCCGTACGAACATCCAGAGCCTGCTGCTCGACTCCATGGGGGTCGAGAACGGCATCTATGCGCTGTACGATTGGCCGGATCTGGTGGAGGCGTACTTCCGGGTGCTGGATGAAAGCCATGCCCGCCTCATCGATGTGGTGAACGCATCTCCCATCGAGTACATCAATTTCGGCGACAACCTGCACGGTGGCATCCTGCCGCCGGAGCTGTTCAGGAAGTATCTGCTGCCGGCCTACCTCAAGCGGAACGAGCAGCTGCACCGTGCGGGGAAGTTCACCTTCTCGCACTGGGACGGCGACACGAAGCCGCTGCTCCCCTTCGCCCGGGAATGCGGTCTCGACGGCATCGAGGCGATCACGCCCAAGCCGCAGGGCGATGTGACACTCGAGGAGATGAAGGCCGCGCTGGGAGACGAGGTGTTCCTCATCGACGGCATCGCCGCCATCCTGTTCGACGACAGCTGGCCGGAAGCGCAGCTTGTCGACCAGACGAAACGGCTCATCGACATGTTCGCGGGAAGACTGATTCTGGGCATCTCCGACGAGATGTCCTCGACCGGCAACATCGAACGGGTGCGGCTGGTGGGGCGCATCGTGGACGATTGGAACGCGTCGCTGGCGTGAGTGCCGGCTGGACGGGCGCGAGGCTGATTTTCAGGGAAACAAGAAGGAGGCGGCCCCTCATGGCCGCCTCCCGTTTCTAATGCGCATGCGCCTTGCGGCGTACTCACAGGTGACGCTTGATACAGAGCATCGTGACGAATGGTCACAGGCAGCGCTTGACATCGCGCCCCGTGACGAATGGTCACAGGTAGCGCTTGACATCGCGCCCCGTGACGAATGCGTACAGCTCGATGTACTTTTTGGCGGTGCTCGCCATGATCTTGCCGATCAGCACCTCCTCCACCTGGAAGAAACCGACGGAGGCGGACATTTCGATTTCGATCTTCAGCGGCTTCTCGGAGCCCTTCCCGATGGAAACGCGCTCGACAGCCGAGGAGGAGTACTTGTGGATGTCGCCCACGCGCGATTCCTGGTTGATGAGCATCGGGATGCGGGCACGCCCCTTGGCCATGTCGCATCCGTCCGCGATGAGGATGAGGCCCGCCTCGAGCGTATGGATGGTGTGGTGGGTCATGTGTCCCATGATGCCCTCGAGCACGACGCTCTTGATGGCGATCCAGCGGGCGGTCTGTCCCGGGAATACGTCCTTGAGCACCCGCTCCACCAGCGAATTCGCCAGGATGAACGAGCTCATCTCGTGATTCTGGCGGCCGATCGACATGCCGATATCATGCAGGAAGGCGGCCATCAGCACCGCAATGCGGCTGTCCTCCTCGGTGCCGATTTCCTCCTTGACCAGACTTGGCTTGATACCGGCCTCCATCAGCAGGTTGAACATGAGCATGGCGTTGATGGTGACCTTGCGCATGTGGACGGGGCCGTGGTCGTTGAAACCAAGGCGTTTGATCGAGACGGTGTTCGCCATCTCCTGGTAGGTGTGGATCTCTTCGTCATTGAACAGGATTTCGGCGATATCGTGCGCCTTGCCCGAGAGCATGGCGGAGAGCTCCTTTTCCAGATTGAGTTCCAGTGGTGACTTCATGCTTCGTCCTCTTTCCGCGGCAGCCTCTGCCGCATGTGTTCCGGCCATTCGCCTTTTGCTTCACATACAGTATACCACCCGCCCGGGACAAAGGTCGGGTGTGTCAAGACAATTAACCGCAATGAAACACGGAATGAACAGGGCGCAGCATGGATCATGCGTGTTTGCCCGCCAATGAAAAGGGAGGAATCTCCCTCCTTCGTCGGCTCCTGCGTGCACGGACCGGGACGAGGCATGTCATGGATCAAGCCGAGTGGCACATTTCGGGCAGTGGTGCAGGTCGTCGGCATTCATTCTGATGTCCAGGATCGTACGACAGTTCGGGCACCTGTATCCGGTTCCCGCCAGGATGGAAAGGATGCACACGGCGCCCGCCATGACATAAGCCAGTTTGCCATTTCCGGCGAACAGGATGTACATCAGGGGCGCCGTCAGGAGAATTGCAACCGACAGGGAGCGATAATGACGCAACTTCAGGTTTCGAGTGGAGATCTTCTTCATGCTGTCCTGAACCTCCGCTGTGATGCGTACTCGTATCGGGCGGCTGCCATCCGCATGCAGACATGTTGAACAGTTCCATTGTAGCACAATGCAGGTTGCGCGCCGTGCATTGCCAAATCCATTGCCAAGCGGCGCATGGACAGGATAGGATGGGAGAAAGGCGGCACGCGGCGGCACGTTGCCGGTTCCCGCTCCGCCGATCAAGCTGGAGGAGTCCGTATGCCCATTCAGGCAGTCATATTCGACATGGACGGCGTGCTGGTCGATTCGGAGCCCGTCATCACCAAGGCGGCGCGGCTGGCGTTGACGGAGTTTGGCGTCCCCGCACAGGATGCCGATTTTCATCCCTTCACCGGCATGGGGGAGGACCGTTTCATCGGCGGCGTCGCCGAGAAGTACGGCGTTCCCTACCGGCTGGACATGAAGCGGCGCACCTATGCGATCTATTTGGACATTGTCGCCGCGGAGATCGGCACCTATCCCGGCATCCCCGAGCTGCTGGCCACCCTGCGCGCCGACGGCATGCGCACGGCCGTCGCAAGCAGCGCGGATGCAGTCAAGGTGAACGCAAACCTGCCTGCGGCCGGCATAGACGACAACCTGTTCGATGTGATCGTTTGCGGCGAGGATGTGGTCCACAAGAAGCCGGCACCCGACATCTTCCTGTTGGCCGCGAGGCGGCTGGACGTCGACCCGGCGGACTGTCTGGTCGTCGAGGATGCGATTTCCGGCATCCGGGCCGCGAAGGCGGCCGGCATGGCCTGCGTCGCCGTGACCTCGTCCTTCGGGACGGAACGGCTGATTGAAGCGGGCGCGGACGGTACGATCGCACAGACGTGCGAGCTGGCGGAATGGCTCGCACGCCGGGAGGCACGGTGACTGATGGGGGCGAACATGAAGCGCAGGCATCATCGTGGCGCCACTGCCGGGCTGCTTGCCGCCATATGGCTCGCCGCCTCGCTGGCATGCGCTCCGGAGGTGGTGGCCGCCACCACGGAGGCAGCCGCGTCCGCCGCATCGCCGACCGCCGCACCGGCGGACGCTTCCGGGTATCCTGCGGTAGTGGAGCGGACGGAAGCAGCCATCCTCTCGGAATTGCGGGCCCTCAAGCTCGACATTGCGCGTGATGTGGCGGACATGGAGCGCCTGACCGCCGCATTGACGCAAGGCAGGAGCCAGCTCGAGACCCTTGAACGCGACATCGCCAGGGAGACGGACCGCTACAATGACAACCGTGACACGCTGGCAGCCGTGCTGGCCGCCTACCAGCAGGCCGGACCCGGTTCCCGGCTGGAGCTGCTGTTGTCCTCGGACAGCCTGTCCGCCTTTCTGCGCCGGCTGTCCGCGTTGCGCCAGCTCGACCGCGATACGGCCGGGCTGCTCGAGGCGCTGGACGCCGGCCGGAACGCGCTCGTGACGCAACAGGCAGACAAGCAGGCGCTGCTGGACAGGCTCGCACTGGAACGGGCGATGCTGGCAAAGACACTGGAAGACAAGCGTGGCAAGGAAACGGAGCTCGAAGCCTCCCTGGCCGCGCTCGAAAAAGACCGGGCAGCCTACGAGGCCCGGCTGGCCGCCCTCGAACGCAGCTGGGACAAGGCAATGAATGTGTTTCCCGAGCTGACGGAAGGATTCTCGCGCATCATCACCGAAGGCGCCTTTCCGCCGGATGCGCTCTCCCTGACGTTCGGACTGGCCGGCATGAACGCCGTCATGCGGCAGGAGCGGTTCCAGGCGATCCTGGATGCAGACCGGCGCCTGCCCGGGACCGTTTTCCGGTTTCGGCAGGACAGTGCGTCCTTGCGGGTCGAGTCGGCGGAACTGGCGCTGGAGGGCGATTTTGTCATCATCGATGGCAGCACCCTCGAGTTCCGTCCCTTGTCCGGCTCGCAGGGCGGTCTCGCGCTGACGGCCGAGCAGCTGTCGGACCTGTCACGACGCGGGGCGCTCCAGTTCCGGCTGGAACCGATCCTGCAGGGCGCGACCATCAAGAGGATCCGGCTGCAGGAAGGGCAGTTCACCCTGTCGGTCAATGTGGGGTTGTTCTGATGGCATCACGGCAACAGACACGGGGAGAGGGGAACGCATGATCGAGGCAAGAAGGCTCGCACTGGTTTATCCCGATGGCACGCAGGCCATCCATCCGGCGGATCTGACGGTCGGGGAGGGGGAACTGGCGTTTGTGACCGGTCCCAGCGGTTCGGGCAAGACCAGCCTGCTGCAGATGCTGCTGGGCATGTATCGTCCGACGGAAGGCAGCCTCGCCGTGCTGGGGTATGACATGGCCTCGATCCGGGACGGGGGACTGCGCCGGCTGAGGCAGCAGACGGGTCCGGTATTCCAGGACTTCCGTCTCACCCCGGGGCGGCACGCGCTCGAGAACGTCATGGCCGGGCTCCGCTTTCTCAAGCCGCATCCCATGGACTGCCGCAGGGACGCGCTGGCCGCGCTGGAACGGGTAGGATTGGCGGGCAAGGCGTTCACCCCTGTGGAGCACCTGTCCTGGGGGGAGCGGCAACGCGTGTCGATCGCCCGGGCCGTGGCCCGCAAGCCGCGGCTCATCCTGGCGGACGAGCCGACCGGCAACCTCGACCGCGAAAACGCGTTGCGCATCCTTTCCCTGCTCGCTTCCTTCCGTGACCGCAGCACCACCGTCGTCATCACGACACATGCCACCCACCTGATCGAGGACTTCGGCGCTGACGTGCTGGTGCGCATCGACAATGGCACGGTGTCCGTGGGTCGCCACGACAACGGCACGGTGTCCAGGGAGCGGGTGGACAATGGCAGTATGCCCGTGGGACGAATGGACAACGGCATGGCGTCCGTGGAACGCATGGAGGACAGGGCATGAGGGGACGCATGGAGAACGCGGTGCATCACCTGCGCGAGATGATCGTGCTCTTTGGCACCAACAAGATATCCAACCTGCTGTCACTGCTGAGCACGACACTGGTGTTCCTGTTTCTCGGGCTGATTCTGGTGGGCTGGCGAGCCAGCGCGCACTGGGTCGCCTTGATCCGCGCCGAGGCGGAGATCCAGGTGTTCCTGTCGGCGGATGCCACCGAGGCGCAGTTCGGGACAGTACGGACGCAGCTGCAGGAGATGCAGGGCGTGGCGCTGGTGGAGACCGTGTCGGCCGAGGCGGCCCAGGACCGCATGGCGGCACTGCTCGGGGGTGAGTCGGGCGTGTTGTCCCATCTGGAGCGGAATCCGTTCCGCCCCTTCCTGGAAGTGCGTGTTCATCTTGAAGCGGCGCAGGCCGTCGCGGAGGAAGCCGGCCGGATATCCGGCGTCGAAACCGTACGGGACAACCGGGAGGTGCTGGACAGCCTTGTCCGCATCGAGCAGGCGCTTCGGGTGGCCGGGCTGGTGTTCGGCGGCGCCGTGGCGCTGTTCACGCTGGTGCTGCTTTCCCACATCACCCGTGTCGGTGTGGTGCACAACCGGGAACAGATCCGGACACTGCGCCTTCTGGGCGCACCGGAGGGACATGTCGCGTCCCCCTTCTTTTTGCTGGGCCTGCTGTTGGGTGCCGGGGGCGGCGCCTTGGCGGCGGGCCTGTTGCTTGCTGGCATGCGGATCCTGGTCGGGGCAGGTGCGTCCCCTGTCCCGTTCTTGCCGCTGCCTGACATTCACATCCTCTCGGCGGGCCTGCTGCCGGTCCTTGTCGGAACAGGCGGGGTGCTCGGCGTGCTGGGCACCGTATCGGGCCTGGTGTCCGCGCGGGGGCGCCGTCACGGACACGATCTGCCCTGAGGAACACACCGCCTGCAGAGGGCTGGAACCGCCGTCCGTACGGCAAAGGAGACCGCCTGCGCCGCCAGGCGGGCGATCGGCAATAGCATGCCGCTTGTGTCGTTAGGCGGGCGATCGGCAGAAGCATGCCGCCGGATCCGCCCTTACAGCTTCAGGCAGGCCACGATCTCGTCACCGCACAGCTCGCCGTTTTCCAAGAAGCCGTATTTTGCGTACAGCGCCCTGGCGGCGATGTTGTCCGGCTCGTAGGATAGCCAGCAGTATGCCGCCGGCCCGTACGGGAACGAGCGGACATGGTTCAGGACGGCTTCCATTGCCTTTTTTCCGAGTCCTTTTCCCTGATGCTTCTCATCGATCATGAAGCGCCACAGGCAATAGTTGCCCCTGGCGATGGGCGGCTCGTCGTCATCCTCCGTCGTGTCATATCCAAGCATGGCGAAACCGACAGGCACACCCTCCTCGTACAGGCCGAAGGGATAAGCGGTGTACCCGGACTGGATCGTCGCATAGGCGTCGACCAGGCTGTCGGTGTTCGAAGCCACGAATCCCTGTTGTGCTTCGGCGACCTTCAACTTGATGACATCATACACATTGCCCAGATCGATTTTTCTCAGCTCCATTTGGTCCTCCACTCAGGCTGTATTCGAGCGAAATATAGCATGTGTGGATATTGATATCAACTCCGAGCTTGCTTATACGGGTTCGCCCCCCTCGGCGATGCTTGATCCGCCGCCGGCTTGTGACCGAGAGAACCGCATGCAGCCGGACATGCCTCCCGTCAGAAGCGGTCGATGGAAACGGAGGCATGGTGGTCCCCTTTCTTGAAGCCCATCCTCAAGTAGAAGGGCAGCGCCGTCTCATAGGCGATGAGCACCTGCCGCAGGCAGCCGGCATACCGCGCCTTCATGGCCTCCACGAGCCGGGCGCCGATACCCTGCTTCTGAAAGCCCGGATCCACCAGCAGGTAGTGGTGGTATACCGTCATGTCACCGTCCGAGAGGGCGTTCATCAAGCCGACCAGACGATCTCCGCTCCAGGCGGTGCAGACGCTGTGAGACCCCTGCATGGCATGCTGCAGGCGGTCCGGAAAACGGCCGGACTCCCAGCCGACCGAAAGGAACAGCGCGCCCAGCGCATCGGCGGGCAGGCATTGGTCCCATCGAAGTGTAACCGGCGCGGCTGCCCGTCGCCGGCAGGCGGTGTCATCCGGGATGTGTGTCGTTGTCTGGATAGGGGATGCATCGGACATGATGTCGCCTCCTTTTATAGTAGTAACAAATAAAACAACTAATATGTGTCATCTTATGCCATATATGCATGTCTGTCAAGCACGCAACCGCATCCCCCATGACAGCGCGAATCCAGTATAATGTCTGTAGGCACGGAGGATGGATGATGAGGCACATGCGCTGGAAATGGACACCCGCCCGTTTTTTGGCAGCCGGATTCGGCACCCTGATTTTGACGGGCTCATTGCTGCTCAGCTTGCCTGTTGCAGCCGCCAAAGGGGATGTCACCTTCATGGATGCGCTGTTTACCGCCACCTCGGCGGTCTGCGTGACCGGACTGGTCACACGGGACAGCGCCACGACCTGGACCTGGTTTGGGCGATGCGTGCTCCTCGCCCTGATTCAAATCGGCGCGCTTGGTTTCATGACTGTTGTCACCTTTTATGCGTCCCTGACCGGAAGGTCGCTGACGCTGCTCGAACGCATCACGCTCAAGGACTCGATCGGCAGGCAATCCCTGCATGATGTGGGTGGAACGTTCCGCCGGATCCTGCTTGCGACCTGCACCATCGAGGTGCTGGGGGCGGTTGTGTTCTCCTTCATGCTCATCCCCCGTATTGGATGGGCGGATGGTATCGCCAAGAGCGTGTTTCACGCAATCTCTGCTTTCTGCAACGCCGGTTTCGACCTCTTCGGCTCGGCAGAGGCACCGTTTGCAAGCCTGACGGGATTTGGAGACAACGCGTTTTTCCTCGTGGCGACAGCCCTGCTGATCATCCTTGGCGGCCTGGGATTTCCCGTCTGGCGTGATCTCGTGAAGGCACGTTCATTCAACGGCATGTCCCTGCATGCGAAGATCGTGGTTGTCTCGACGGGCATGCTGCTCCTCTGCGGAACCGTCCTGTTCCTGGCTACGGAATGGCATGGCGCGTTTGCGGCCATGACGCCAGTTCAGGCGCTGACGAACGCTTTCTTTCAGTCCGCCACGTCAAGGACGGCCGGGTTCAATGCGCTTGCACTCGACCGTTTCGGGGATGGCGCCGATCTTGTGACGATCGTTTTGATGTTCATCGGCGCCGCACCCGCTTCAACGGGAGGCGGTGTGAAAGTGACGACGGCCTTCGTGCTGGTGTGTGCCATCCGCGCCTTCTTCCAGGGGCGCAGCGATACGGTCGCGTTCCATCGCCGCATCCCGGTGGAGGTCGTGACCCGTGCGGCCGTCATCGTCATCCTGTCGGGCTTTCTGGTGATGCTGTCGACCTTCGTGCTGACACTGGAGGGTCACCCGTTCCGCGATTCGCTCTTTGAAGCCGTGTCCGCATTTGCCACGGTGGGGTTGTCCTTGGGCATCACGCCGGATTTGGGGCTGGCCGGCAAATTGATGCTGTGTGTGACCATGCTTGCAGGACGCATCGGCATCATATCGGCCTTCATGGCGTTCAGAACCAGTCAAACAGCAGCGGGAACCGCTTTCCGCTACCCCGAGGGGGAAGTCATCGTCGGTTGAGATACGAAGGAGGGTGTCATGAAATCATTTCTTGTCCTGGGATTGGGCCGATTCGGCCGGTCCGTTGCCACGACGCTCGCCTCGCTCGGGCATGAGGTGCTTGGCGTCGATGGCGACGAGCGCATCGTACAGGACGTTTCACGCCATCTGACGGAAGCGTTGCAGGCGGACATCACGAGTGAGGATTTCCTCAAGTCGCTGGACATTCCCCATTTCGACGCGGTCATTGTCGCGGTCGGCGACAGCATGCAGGTTTCCATCATGGCGACTGTCCTGCTGCGGGAGCTCAATGCCAGACGCATCATCGCAAAGGCGCAGGATGACTTTCAGGAGAAGGTCCTGCTGAAGCTCGGCGCCGACATGGTTGTTCTTCCCGAGCGGGATCTCGGTGTCAAGACGGCGCATGGCCTGGTAGCGGAAACGCTGCTTGATACGGTGGAGCTTTCGGCGGACCACAGCATCGCATCGGTCGCGACCCCGGAGCCGTGGATCGGGAAGACGCTGGGAGAGCTTGCCTTGAGGACGCGCCACGGACTGAATCTGATCGCGGTCCGTGACCAGAACGGCAAGCTGCTGTTCCCGACCGCCTCCACCATGCTGCATGCCGGTGAGATACTGACGGTCATGGGGGAGAACTCCTCGTTGCGCCGCATCGGCAGTCTGCGCCGCTGAACCGGTCGACTGAGGGACGCCGGTCGACCGAGGGACGCCTGTCGACCGAGAGGATCCGGTCGACAGGTGGAGTCAGGGCAAAGGCAGGATCAGACCGACAGATGGGTGCTGACATGACTCCGGGCACGACATGAAGGCCGGACCGCCATCCGGTGGGAATGGCAGTCCGGCCCGATCCATGCGGCCTGTGTCATTGCATGGCGCTGAGCATGATTCCCTGATGCCGTTCGGGAGACTCGTACCGTGCCGGTCCGCGGTTGCCGGTGGCGCCGCGTGACGAGATGCCAAGGTATGATTCCAGCGCTTGCGTCATCTGCAGGGTATCCTTCATTTCAAACCATCCGGTCTTGTGGGCCACATAGCGCGCAGCCCGCAGCGCGCCCTCGGCGAATATGCGGCGGCTGAAGGACTCGTGCGTGATGCGGATCTGATCCTGTTCGCCAACGACGAGGACCTCGTGCACACCCACGACCCCGCCGGCGCGGATGGCCTGAATGGGAACCCGGCCCTCGGTGTCTTCGACTCCCGCTTCAGCCAGCCCCTTCTCGATTTCACGGGCGATCTTTTTCGCCGTGCCCGATGGCGCATCCTTCTTGCGGACATGATGGGTTTCCGTGATATGGAAATCGTAATGGCTCAGCAGGCTGGCGGCCAGATGCGTCAGCAGCATCATGACATTGACGCCGGTCGTGATGTTCGGGGCGTTCACCACGCCATTCCCGTGCCGCCGGGTCATGACCTTGAGCCGTTTGAGGGCGATGTCGGAAAAACCGGTTGTCCCGATGACCATGCGGATGCGCAGCGGGCAGAGAACCGCCGCATGCCGCAGCGTTCCCTCAGGCGTGCTGAAGTCGATGACGGCGTCCGGTCGCAGGCGTCGCATGTCCTCGTGAAGGAAGGAATCGCCCTTGACGATGATGCCGGTGTCGCGCATGTTGAGCAGCTCGCCCAGATCCTTGCCGGCCTTGTCGCCGCCGTTGCGGCAGTAGGCGCCCACAAGGCGCACATCGGGCTGTTCGAGCAGATAGCGCGCGATTTCACAGCCGGCCTTGCCAAGTCCGATGACGGCGAGTTTGAGACGTGGACTCGTGGTATGACGTTCGATTCGGTTCATGGTTCTCCTCCCCTTAGGGGAGAGGCTACGTTGAAATTGCCGGAAAAGCAAAAAACCACGGAGAAGACTCCGCGGTCACCTCTCATGCCGACACGAATGTGTTTCGGCATGCCTGCGTACCAACGCACCCTCTCATCAACGCTTGCGAGATTAGCTGACGGATTCGGGCCGAAGAGATTAGCCCTACACGGCAATGGCCGTGATTCACCCCCGAAGTTGGGTCTCCCGCTCTTTTACGATTCAGCGCTTGATTTTGCGCCGCGACACCCTGCGGCCGGGAATCCCAATCTAGACCGTATCCTGAGCTCCTTTCCCCGATTTCTTCCGGCGGGATTGCACCGGTGTGTGATTGTTTCCCACAATTCGGATTCTATCAAACCGCTCTCCTCATTGTCAAACCAGGCGGCCGTGCCAGGGCGATGTCCCGGTTGTCGACGGATTTCCACCTGTTGGGGACATCATCATGAGACAGCCGCTTGTGCTATCATGGAACGGGTCGCACATGCGCATCGGTGACGACGCGGCGAAAACGGGCAGGAGGATGATACGCTTGAGCATGAAGGCGGTATTCCAGTATTCCTATTTCATTCATCCCATCGTCATTCCCGCCGGCAAGCGGCCGCGCTTTCTGGAGAAGCTGCTGGCGGACAACGCCTGGCGCATGAACACGGGCCGCGACGAGGCCGATCTGAGCACACAGGCATATTTCCTTCCCTATGTGCGCAGGCTGCTGTTTCCGACCGCCGACTGGTCGGACGCATTCCGTGGCGCCTTCGACCGCATGCCGCTGAGAAAGCGGCTGGCCGTGGCGGCGAGTCTGCCGAGTGTGGATTTCGACCTGGCACTGGAGCGGTCACCCCTGGGCAAGGGCCCGTTCACGCGCGCCGCGATCGGTGTGGACATCACACGCATCACCCTGCATGTGTTCGAGTCCGGCATCGGGTTCCTGGTCATCAAGACGGAACTCGACACCAAGAACGGACTGACCGTGTCCGATGTGCTCGATTTCAACAACCGGTTCCGCACCATGAGTCCGCGCTACCTGAAAAAGCGGAAGGGCGAGGGCATCGCCATCCGAAACAAGCGGTTTGGCGATGCGGGCGACTTGTCCGCCTTCATCTCCCACCTGCTGTACGGCTTCGAGGATGTGGAGACCGGCAGTGCCTATTATGACAGGCTGTTCACCTACTCCTTCCTTTGTCTTGACCGTGATGCCTGGAACGAATCACATGAGATGTCCGAATTCCTCAACGAGTTCTACAAGTTCCAGCATTGCCTGCCTTCCGATTATGGAGCGGAATTCGAACCCTCCTACCGGGAGGTGAGGGATGACACCTACAAGCGGTGGAAGTATTCCCTCTTCGGATTTTCACGCGAGGCCGGCGTGGTGCTGGCATCCGCCTGTGAGCCTTTCAATGTCACGAAGCTGCCGCTGCATTTCGAAACGATGTATGCCTACATCCTGCTGTTGGCTTTCTACCAGCGGCTCTCGCTCATCCTGTTCTCGGAGGAGCTGCTCAAGGGGGACAGCCTGAAGGTGGACGAGATGAAGCGCCGATTCACGCGATTCACGCATCTGAGCTGGTTTTCGCAGATCACGAACTCCGAGCACGGCATGGACCTGTGGAAAAAGTGGCAGAAAACCTTCGACCTGCCCGCGCTGTTCGAGGAAGTGCAGAAGGAGTACGAGGAGTTCTACGACTACAAGGTCGCTAAGGGGCAGGAACGGATCAACCTGCTGCTGATCGTGATCTATGTGATATCGGTGCTGTTTTCGGCCCTGACGCTGCTTGTCGACGTCAAGGCGCTCCAGCTCGACAGCGGCTTTGCCAGATTGTTTTCCAGCGTGCTGCTCGGTGGGTCGGTCGCCGCCTATCCGGCCTATCGCCTCCTCCAGGCACTGGTGAGACGTGTCCGCGGCATGCGCCGGTATCGCCCCAAGTGACCAGCCGGCAGACCTGCGTGGCAAGGCCAGCCATGGGACAGGCCCCATCAGGGAATGTTGGCGAGCAGGATCTCGGCCTCCGCTGAGACGATGTCGCGCAGCCGTTCCACATCGAGGTTGAGCTGCCGCAGCGCGACAGGATTGATCCCATGCTTGGGCGGCATGCCGAGCAGCTCCCACGCGAGGCAGTCCGCCAGATGGATCACCGAGATGAGCTCGCGGTTGACGGTGCGGTCGTCATCCGGACGGTGATGGTATCTGGCCGCCTCCATCAGGGAGTACGGCATGCCCCACCAGTTCAACAGGTAGGCGCCGACATCGGTATGGGTGCTGCCGAAGAGGGAGATCTCCATTTCATCCTGCCAGGGGACATCCGTCAGATCGGGGTTGTCAAACAACTTGGCGAACCTGTCAGGAAACCGGTTGAGGGTGATGAGCTTGCCCACGTCGTGCAACAGTCCCGCCGTCAGCAGATCGCCGGCCGGCTTGCGGTTGAGGGCCTTCTGGTACAGCAGCAGCATGATGCGGCTTGTCAGGGCGGATTGCCGCCAGAGCATGTCCACGCGCTGCCGGACAACCGGATCCTTGGGCATGGTCTCGAGGATGCTGCTCGTCAACACGATGTTGCGCACATTGATCAGGCCCAGATACGTGATGGCCTGTCGGACCGAACCGGTCGCACTGCCGAAAAAGGCGGAATTCGCGATGCGCAGGACACGCGTGGTGATGGCTGGATCCTCTTCGATGACGCCGGCAAGGCTGTCCATGCTTGCATCCTCGTTGATCAGCGCCACCAGCCGGTTGTAGGTGGTCATCCGCACCTGGAGGTCGTCGAGTCCGTTGATGGTGTCAAACAGCCGCATGCTGCGCAGCTCGTCCTCCGTATTGAGAATGCGGTCGACGATGCCGAGCAGCTCCTCGTTGTTCCAGGGCTTGAACAGGTAGAGCTTCGCCAGGTTGTTCTGCAGCGCGTCGAAAATGACCCGTTCGTCCGCATACCCGCTGAGGATGAGGCGGATCGTGTCGGGATGACGTTTCTTCACCTCGCGCAGCAGGGCGTATCCGTCCATTTCGGGCATGCGCATGTCGGATATGACCATGTCGACCGGGGTGCGTTCCAGCAGTTCCAGGGCGTCGCGCCCGTTGTCCACCAGATGGATTTCATGGGGGGAGTCGATGAACAGGCGGGAAAAGGCCCGCAAGATCTGCCTTTCGTCATCCACCAGCAGAATGGACTTCGCCATGGGTGCCTCCTGTTGCGGCGTGTTCGGACAGGGAGGGGACGGATCTGATGATTCTTACCCGTCCCTGCCGCCGAAAAACGGGAGGCGCGCACATCGGTCACCGGTGGCCGGCGGGAAGGCGGAGCGTGCGGATGACGGCGGCTGTCGGAACGTCCGGCGCCATGCGCCGCGCGGCGTCAAGGATGGATGCGCGCGCCTGGGCCGCAGACATGCCGGCCGCGGGCGCGAGCCATTCCGCAGGTGCCCAGATGTCCACCCGCTCGTACAACAGGTGCGCCCAGCCGGTTGGCTGCCCGAACCGGTCGAGCTTGCGGCGGTTGCCGGAGACCGTGATCCAGAACTCGCGCTGCAGCTCGCGGATTGCCCCTTCCAGTCCGCCGGACTTTCGGCCGGACTGCTTCCACAGGCGGTTGAGATCGTTCGAGCCGAGCACGGGCGTCTCTTCGAAGCATTGCCACAAATCCCAGACAGCCGGCTTGACGAGGCCCTCGTCATGACGCTCCTCCAGCGCGCCGTCGGGCTGGCAGGCACGGACGAAGGCGGCATAGAGACGGGGGGCGATGAAGCCCTTGTGGCCGCCCAGCACACAGCCGAAGGCGAGGCGCTTTTCCGCTGCGGCGCGGTCCTTCCACTGCCACGGATCGGTATCGGGGTCGCCCGTGTGCCACTGCGCGTCCGCGGTTTCGCTCCAAACGGAAGGCATGCCGGACAGGACATCGGACAAAAACAGGAAGCCCGCCTGGTCGATGCGGGCCAGGAAATCGCCATATGTATGCAAATGCGCCATGGGAAAGCACCTCCGCGACGGAATGGCGTTCGGGGCGGCATGCGGCGATTGTCAGCCGGCATCCTCGACGGCGCCCGTTCCGGAATCTGACACCATCGTACCATGTCGAAGGGGACAACAGGATGACCACTTCGACATGCGCGGAGCTCGGTCAGCCATGTCTTCGGTATGCGCCCGGTGAGACGCCGACTGTTTTCTTGAACTGCTTGAGGAAATTTGAGTAGTCGTTGAAGCCGGAACGGGCGCACGCCTGGCTGACGCTCGCGCCTTCCGCCAGCAGCTGCTTGGCGGCCGCGATGCGCTTGAAGAGAATGTAGCTGTGCAGGTTGCTGCCGATGCTTTCCTTGAAGAGCTTGCTCAGATAGAAGCGGTTGAGGTAGAACGTCTTCTCCAGTGTTTCCAGGCTCAGGTCGCCCTCCAGGTTGGCATCGATGTGGTCGAGCACGGGCGCGAGCTTCTCCGGTATGTTTGTGCGTTCCGTGTCCTGCCCGATGTGCAGGAACAACCGGTTGATGTACACCAGCAGTTCCACGGCGCTGGTGATCCGCAGCAGGTCGCTGCCCGGCCGCTCATCGGCGCTCAGGCGCTCGATGCGGTTGAACAGCACCATGACGTCCTCCGTTTGCCATGGGGTCAGCGTAAGCTTGTTCTGCTCGCCGTTCTGCCGGTTCGTGAAGCAGCCGAGCAGGTCGAAGTCGGGCGGGCAGAAGGGCTTGATGATTGCGGGCTGGAACTCGAGGCAGATGCGTTCGTACAGCCTGTCGGACTGGAACGAGGGCTTGTGGATCTCGCGGTTGTTCGTGAAGATGAGGTCCCCGTAGGATAGCGGATAGATTTTCTTTTCGACGAAGTACTTCACATCGCCGGAGATCAGGAAATAGATCTCGTACCCGTCGTGCAGGTGGAACTCGACACGGGGACGCGGTACCTGGATGTGGCTGAAGATCAGGGGCCATGGGGTTTTTCGCTCGTCGATGCCGGGCATGGCGCCTCCCTTGGGGACCGCCTGCGGCTGGCTGGATGCCATACGGCTGGAAGCCAAGAAAAACCACAGAACGGTCAATAATTGCAAAGATCATGCTTTTCGACTAGTATACCATGTTTTCAGACGGGCCGGTGCGACCCTGCAGCAGGCAGCCGACGGGTGCCGCGGCGGGAGCGCCCTTGAAGGAGGAACGGAACATGGCGGACAAGCAAGTGAGGGTGGGTCTGATCGGTCTGGGGAACATGGGTTCCTCGCATGCGCGCGACCTGCGCGACATGCCGGAGGTTGAGCTGGTCGGCGTGTGCGACATCCTGCGCGACCGGGCGGACAGGTTCGCCGCGGAATGCGGCACCACGGCGTATTACGACCACCGCGACCTGCTCGCGGTGCCGGGCCTCGAGGCGATCGTCATCGCCGTGCCTCATTACGACCATACCCCCATCACTGTCGAAGCGCTGGGCATGGGCATCCATGTGATGTGCGAGAAGCCGGTCGCGGTGCACGTCAATGACGCGAGAAGGATGGACGCGGCCTATGAGGCGGCAAAAAAGAAATACCCGGGCCTGGTCTACGGCCTGATGTTCATGGAGCGCACCTACCCGCACTACCTCAAGCTCAAGGACCTCATTGACAGCGGCGAGCTGGGCAGGCTGGTGCGCGCCACCTGGATCCACACCGCCTGGTTCCGTTCGCAGGCCTACTACAACAGCGGCGGATGGCGCGCCACCTGGGCCGGCGCGGGTGGCGGCATCCGCA
>JAEXRM010000081.1 GCA_023440865.1 Bacillota bacterium | reverse complement strand
TCCTTGTTCTATCAAAGGGTGCTGGGGAAGAGTGCGATGGCTGCCGGCGGTCTGTTGCTGCCGATGTTGCTTGCGGCCGGTATGGCCAGCGTGTTCTTCGGAAAAGTGCCAAAACGCATGCAGCATCGGGTGGGGCTGCTGATGTGGCTGTTGACGGGGCTGTCCTATGCCGGCATGACATGGCTCAACGGTCTGTTCGGCTGGTCGATTGTCGTGCTGTTATCCATTCCCGTGGGGCTGGGAACGGGCTATCTGCTTCCGCTGTATCTGGGAGGGTCCCAGGCTCATGCGGATGAGTCGAACCGGGCCGTCTCCGGCGGCATGGTTCAGCTGTCCCGCAACCTGGGCGGCACGATCGGCGTGTCGCTGCTTGGCATCCTGATCTCGGGACCGCTGCAGACCGAGACGGGTCTTGCGTGTGTGTTCATGTGCCTGGCGGCCGTGGGGATTTCGGCCTTCGTGTTGCTGGCCATGCCGGGGAAGGCAGCGGCTTGCCAATCGTGAACGGGGGAGTGCGGGCAATGATTTTATGGTTTGACGATATCGACAGACAAGCCATTTCCGAAGCTGGCGGCAAGGGCGCCAACCTGGGGGAAATGACGCGAAACGGGTTTCCTGTGCCGCCGGGCTTTTGCATTACGACCGCCGTTTATCGGGCGCATCTGCGCAATCTGGAGCTGGCGCCATATATGGCGCTGCTGGCCAACCTGGTCCGGCAGGATGACATGGCGCGGCTGCATGAGGTTTCCGAAAAGGTGCGCGGCATGATCGTTGCGGCAGACTTGTCGGAAGGAGCCGAGCAGGAAATCCGCATGGCCTACCGCAAGCTTTCAGCCATGGGAACGGCCAAGGTGTCGGTTCGTTCCTCCGCGACCGCAGAGGACTTGCCAACCGCAAGCTTTGCCGGTCAACAGGAGACGTTTCTTTCGGTCTGTGGCGAAGCGCCATTGCTCGCACATGTCAAAGCGTGCTGGGCCTCCTTGTGGACGGTGCGCGCCATCGTCTACCGTCACAGGAATGGCTTTGCACATGAGCAGGTGGCGCTTGCCGTCGTGGTGCAGGCCATGGTGCAGTCTGAGAAGTCCGGGGTGCTGTTTACCGCCAATCCCGTTACGGGCCGCATGGGCGAGATGATGGTCAATGCCGCCTACGGTCTGGGAGAGACCATTGTTTCCGGCCGGGTTACGCCCGACATCTATCACCTGTCGAAGCAGGGCGTCCGCTTGATCCTGCACAAGCGCGCAGGCACGAAGGAAACGCAAATGACGACCGGACCTGACGGGGCGATCACTGAAACCGACGTGCTGGAGGAGATGAGAGGCAGGTCCTGCCTGGGTGTGTCGGAGCTGCGGCGATTGCGCGCGCTCGGGTTGCGTGTGGAACGTCATTATGGGAGTCCGCAGGACATCGAATGGGCCATTGCCGGAAAAAAGCTGTATCTGCTTCAGGCGCGTCCCATCACCGCTGTGGCGCCCGGGGAACCAACCGGCATCGCCGCAGGTGGCGGCGGCAGAACCCGGAGAACAAGCCGCATGCAACGCTAAATCCTGGACAACCTCAGGGAGCATATCCCGGATGCTCCCTATCCGTTGGATTATGAACCGCTGTTGCTGCTGAACGAAAGGAAGAATGCCATCTTTCATGAACTGGGCATCACCATGCCGCCCCAGCGAAAAATGGTCCTGATGGATGGGCATGGTGTTCTTTCGGTGGGGAAAACCCTTCCGCATCCCAACATCCGGCTTGCATGGGCGCCCATCACCCTGGGGCGGCTGCTCCGGTTCAGCGCAAGCGATGCTGTCCGCAAGGAAAAAGACAGATTGCTGGATGCGTTCAACGCGCTTGACAAAACGAGCGTGTCATCCCTGGACAACCAGGCGCTTTACGACCATGTCACCCATGCGGTGGATCTTGCCATGCAGTGGACCTCTCTGCGATTTCGGGCATATGTGTTCCCGATGGTCTTGACAGGGTTCCGGTTTGGCAGGCTGCTCAGCAAGGCGAAATCGCCTGGGCAAGTCATTACCCCGTATGATTTTTTGGCGGGCCTTGACTACAAGACTGCTGAAATCGAGCACGCGCTGTATCGGTTGGCGGAACAGCTGGACAGCATGCCCGCAGCCAGGCGGCTGTTTCTCGGGGGGAACCCGGAAGACATCGGAACAATGCTCGAAAGGGATCCTGAATACCATGCGGCATACGGATCCGTTGCCGGTTTCCTCAGAGAATACGGCGCCAGAACGATGAAGGCCTATACACCCTTTTCGGCCGAGTCCTGGGCGGAGCGTCCCGCATTGCTTTTCAGCGCACTGACATCCATCCTCAAGGCCGGAGGTGTTCACAAGACGCTGGAACAACAGCGCAACGGTGCCGGAAGGTTCATCGACCTCAAGGACAAGATGAACCGGCAGCTGCCCAAGACAAAAAGAAAACGCTTTGACCGTCTTCTGGGGCAGTTTCGTTCAGCCCATATGGGGCGCGAGGAACTGGTTTTCCGGATGGAACAATGTTATGTGGTTGCGCGCCGGGGCGTTGCCGAGGCGGCACAACGGTTGCATGGGCGCGGGGTGTTGGCCGAACCCGATGATATCCGGTACCTCACATTGCATGAGCTCGGGCGGGTCATGGCAGATGCGCCGGACAGCAGGGCGCTCCTTGAATCGGCCGCCACAAGAAAGGCGCATCGGTTCCTGGCGGAGCGTGCCTGGAACACGCCCCTGAAGGAAGGGGAGGGGGACCGCTCCGACATGCTTCATGGCCTGTCGGCAAGCCCCGGCATTATCAAGGGGCCTGTCAGGATCATTCGTGGCCCTGATGAATTCAACCTGCTGCAAAAAGGGGAAGTGCTCGTATGCAGGTTCACCGATCCGGTTTGGACACCGTTGTTTTCCGTGGCCTGCGCCGTGGTGTGTGATACGGGCGGACCCTTGTCCCATGCCGCGATCGTGGCGCGCGAATATGGCATGCCTGCGGTTCTCGGCGTGGGCAATGCAACCGCGATGTTGGCAAATGGGGATGAAGCGACCGTGGATGGCGGTCGGGGAACCATTAAGATCCGCCGGCCATCCCGCTAGCAGCGCAGGTCTCGTTGGCGATAGCTGCCGTAGGTCCCGGCGATCCCCAACCCCGCGACGGCCAGGCAGACGATGAGATATGGCACGGCAAAGGTTCCCTCGAACAGGATCTCATAGGAATCGAAGTAGCTAAATGGTGTCAGGAACTGCAGCATGTCGAGGTCCTTGTTCAAGTCGATCAGCACCTTGAGCACGAAGGCGCCGAGAATGACCGCGGTGCCGAAGCCGGAAGCGCGCTCCGCGCTGCGGGCGGATGCCCCGAGGAACAGGCCGATTCCCAGAAAGAGGCACTGGACGGCGAACAGGATGCCCATAAGCCGGAAGATGGGTCCGACCAGCGATGTGCCGGTCGTGTTGAGCGGCTCGGTGAACAGCACGGACGCGGTGCCGGTCACCAGGTTGTAGAGGAGAATCTGCACCATGGCCGCCGCAATCTTCGCCGTGATGGCGCAGCGACGGCGCAGCGGCTTCACAAAGAGAAAATCGGCCGTCTTGTCGCGTTCCTCCTTGGCGATGATCGACGCGCCCAGCATGGTGCCATGGACGGACATCAGCAGCAGGAAGTACAGATAGAAGATGCTGTAGAACACGCCGACCGACGTGAGGTCCATGCCTGGCGCCATGCCCAGCACGGCCTGCAGGCCTGCGGGCAGGGAGGCGAAGATTTCGTTGACGGCCTCTCCGGTCTTTTGGAATGCGCCGTACTTCATCATGCCCGCGGCAATCAGAAAGATCATCGTGGCGCTCCATACCAGGAAGGAGCGCAGGTGCGCACGCAGCTCGCGCAGAAAGATGTTCATCGGATCGCCTCGCTTTCGGGTCCTGCGGCGTATGTGCCGCCACATGCGGGGGGAAGGCATACGGCCTTTTATACCGGATCGGATCGGACCGTCCGAGGTCCGGTGTCCCTTCTAGACGGCGTGCAGGTCGCGGGTGCGGTAGATGTATCCGGCGACCAGTGTTGCCGCGGCAAAGACGGCCAGGTCGATGAGCAGATACACCGGGTCGTATCCGCGCCGTGTCAGGATGGCGGATCCCTGGAAATACGCAAAGGGCGTCAGGTACGTCAATGCCTTCTCGAGCAGCGATTCGTTGATCATCTCCGCGATGAAGAAGAAGAAAACCACGCCCAGCGCAATCGGCATCACCTGCTTGATGCGTTGGAAGGACACCGCGACGACCTGCCCGATGCCCAGGAAGAACAGCTGCACGAGCAAAGTGGAGAGCAGCAGCAGCGTCAGGACAAAGGCATCGCCGCCCTCGCCGATGATCAGCGGTACGGAGACCAGTCCGGCCAGCACCAGCACCAGGTTCTGGGCGAGACAGCCGATGAGGGCGGCTCCGAGCTTTGCGGCGAAGATGCTGTCACGCCGCACGGGCCTGGAGAGAAGGAAATCTGTCGTTTTGCGGCGCGGTTCCTCCGACAGCAGCGACACGCCGAGCTTCATGCCGTAGACGGCGCCGATCAGCACGATGTAGCCGGCAAGGAAGCTCAGGTAGCCGTTGACCTGCGACAGGTCGACATGGGCGAAGCCGAAAGCGGCGCGGAACTCGATCGGGAAATTCTGCAGCAGCTCGTCCAGCAGTGCGGCGTCCTCCCGAAAGCCCAGGAAGAACGTCATGAAGATGACAAGCACCGCGGCCAGGCTGACCGTATATGCGAGCCAGGAAGGGAAGGTGCGCTTGAGTTCCATGCGCAGTACGTTCATGCCGTTGCCTCCTTGGATGGAGCCGGGAACAATGTCCGGCCGGCCATCGGTGTTCATTCTGCGCGGTCTGTGCCATCTTCCTTGTAGTAATGCAGGAAGATCTCCTCGAGGTCGGGTTCCTCGATGGTCAGGTTGGCCAGATTGCGATCCGTGAACAGGCGGACCAGATCGTTGACGGTTCCCTTGTACAGGAAGCCCGCCTCGTCTCCGGTTCGTTCGAGCTGTGTGACGCCCGCCGCCTGCGCGAGACTGTCGAGCAGCGACGCGTCGGGAGAGGTGATGCGGATTTTCTTGTAGGCGGTGTTCCGCATCGAGCGGATGTCCTCGATGCGCAGCATGCGCCCTTCCTTGATGATGCCGACGCGTGCGCACAGCTTCTGGACTTCCGGCAGGATGTGGGAGGACATCAGGACGGTTGCGCCCTGACGGTTCTCTTCCTGGATGAGTCCGAAAAACTTCTGCTGCATCAGCGGGTCGAGCCCGCTGGTCGGTTCGTCCAGCAGGATGAGCTTCGGCCGGTGCAGCAGACCCTGCACGATGCCGACCTTCTTCTTGTTGCCGTAGCTGAGGTCGTCGATCTTGCGCGTCAGGTCGAGGTCCATGCTGCCGGCGAGTTCCCGGATGCGCGGCATGTCGACGGGGCCGAAAAAGGATGCGGAGTACCGCAGCAGGTCGATGACCCGCATGTTGTCGTAGTAGAAGACCTCGGAGGGCAGATAACCCACCTGGAGCCGGATCTCGTGGCCGTGCCGGATGCAGTCGCGCCCGAAGATGGTCGCGCTGCCGGAGGTCGGAAAGATCAGGCCCAGCAGGGTGCGGATGGTGGTGGACTTGCCGGCTCCGTTGGGTCCGATGAAGCCGAAGATTTCCCCCTCCCGCACGTCGAAGCTCACATCGATGATGCCGCGGGCATGGTGGGGATATGTCTTCGTGAGATGGCTGATTTCGATGACGGGCGGCGCACCTGTGCCCGGGTCGCCTGTCGCGACGGAACGCCCTGCCGTGTCGTAGGCGCTGGCTTGCTGGCTGTTCATCCGAACCTCCCCGGGGCAGCGGGGGTGATCACGGTTTCCCGGCATGCTTGGATCGCGGGGCGGTCTATGGATCGTCTGGGGGACCGTGTCGCACGTACTGCCCTGTTGTCAGTATTCCCCTTTCACAACAGGATACGCACGAACACGCACAAAAAGGCGCAGGTGATCCTGTGGAAGCCTGCGTCGAACAGCGGATGCCGGCAGGCTGCAGAGGATGGACGGGACGCGGTTTCCTGTTACGCCACACGGCGGACGGGCTGACGATTGCATGGCGGACGGGCGGGTGATTGCATGGC
>JAEXRM010000071.1 GCA_023440865.1 Bacillota bacterium | reverse complement strand
GACCGGCACCCGGACTCACACCCGGACCGGCGGGGCCGGCCGGATTGGGCCGTGGTCCGCCGGACGGACCGGCACCCGGGTTCACCCCCGGACCGGCGGGGCCGGCCGGATTTGCGGGATACGGACTCCGGGGCGCGGACGGATTCGTGCCACCTTGATCCGGACGATTCGGATTGCCGTTGCCGTCGGTCATCCTGTGCCTCCTTGCACCCGCACGCACCACCGCCTCGGGCGGTGGGGACGGGGAAAATCGTTGCTGTCGGGCCTCGGCGGTGTTCTCATCGTTTCCCGGTGCGGAGCACCGCCGAAAATCATACTTCCATCATACGCGAAACGACGCGCTCTGTCCGCAGGCCTGGCGGGAAAATCCACCGTCTCCGCCCCATCGCGCGCTCACAGTCCCAGCAGTCGCTTGTCGAGGATTTCGCGGATCGATTCCACGACCTCATCCGCACCCGAAAGATCCTGGGCGGGGCCGAACGGATTGCGGAACGCAATGCAGCGGCAGCCAGCCGCCTTGGCGGACGCGATGCCGTGCGGAGAATCCTCGACAGACACACAGCGCCCGGGATCGGTGCCCAAGCGCGCCGCGGCCAGCAGATACGGTTCGGGGTGCGGTTTTCCATGCACCACATCGTCGCCTGCGACAAACGCGTCGAGTTGGCCCAGCAGCCCCATCGCCTCCAGCCATGGCCCGATGAGCGACCGCATCGAGGAACTGGCGACCGCCACCTTCCACCCCGCGGCCTTGAGCGCCGCAAACATCTCGGGAATGCCGTCGATGGGCCGGATGCGATGCGGTGCGAAAACCTCCCCGCGGATGCGGGCCTTCTTCTCGGCGAGCATGTCCGGAGAATCGGGCAGCCGGAGCTCCCGGACCAGGATCCGCCACATCTCGCTGTCGCGCACGCCGATGAAGCGAAAGAGTTCCTCCGGCGCCCAGTGGACGCCATACTCGGCCAGGATGCGCAGATCCGCCTCGATGTGCATGGGTTCGCTGTCGATGATGACACCGTCGTTGTCGAAGATGACCGCCTTGCCCTGTTCCACGCATGTCCCCCTACAGTTTCTTCAGTCGTGCGAAGCTTTCCATCAGCCGTTTCATGCCCGCGCCGTCGAACAGGATGTCCAGGCGGAAGTCGCCGCCTTCGGGAATACGGGTCTTGACCGTACCTTCCCCGAACTTCTTGTGCATCACCCGGTCGCCGACGGCCACCGGCCCGTCACCGCCCGCCACCGGTCCGGTGAACTGGCGGATGCGGTCTTTCAGGTCCGAGAGATCCGTCGCATCGGAAAAGACCGATCCGGCCGTGTCCGCACGCGCGCCGACGGTGCCGGAACGTGCCGCACCGTCATGACCGGAGGTCCGGGTGACACCCCGTGACGGAGCCCCTCCCGGGGTGTTGAGGCCATACCGCGCGACGCTCGGTGAAACCGGCGCCTGTTCGCGATTGCCGGCACGGGACGCCGCTGCGCCACCCATGCCGCCATACCCGCCATATCCGCCGCCGGTCGGCGCGTTGAGCCCGGAGAAATCCATGCCGCCGCGACCGGAGCCGCCTCCCCCGAACCGATCGCCGGTGCCGTCCATCAGATGGGCGGGAATCTCCTCGACGAACCGGGAAACCCGGTTGTACTGCGTACTGCCGAACAGCATGCGACTTCTGGCATTGGTGAGGTACAGCGCCTCGCGGGCCCGGGTGATGCCGACATAGGCCAGCCGCCGTTCCTCCTCAAGCTTGTCCTCGCCCTCGGTCATGGACCGGTAGCTCGGGAACACGCCCTCCTCCATGCCCGCCAGGAACACCACCGGGAACTCGAGGCCCTTCGAGCTGTGGATGGTCATCAGCACGAGATGATCCACATCCTCCTCGAGCGAGTCGACGTCCGCGACCAGCGCCAGCTGGGCGAGGAAGTTCTGCAGATTCGGCTCCTCCTCGGTGGTTTCCGTGAATTCCCGGGCGACCGATACGAATTCCTTGATGTTCTCGATGCGGGCGACTGCCTCCTCGGAGTTCTCGGCCTGCAGCTCGCGGATGAGGCCGCTCTTTTCGATGAGCGCCTCGACGGCGGTCACCAGGTCGGTCGCGGCCATCGTCTCGCGCATGGCGTTGACGAACCGGACGAAATCCTGCAGGTTCGGGGCCGCGCGCCCAAGCTCGGGATGGGCGTGCACCTCGGCCATGATCATGAACATCGACACGTCATGCATGGCCGCAAGCTGGGCGACCCGCTCGAGCGTCGTCTTGCCGATGCCGCGCTTGGGCACGTTCACGATGCGCTGCAGGGACACCTCGTCATTCGGGTTTTGCAGCACCCGCAGCCAGGCGATGACGTCCTTGATTTCCTTGCGGTCGAAGTACCGGATGCCGCCGACGATCTTGTAGGGGATGCCCTGCTTTTTCAGGGTATCCTCATAAATGCGGGACTGGGCGTTGAGGCGGTACAGCACGGCCATGTCGCCATACTTGCGGCCCTCGCGGTGCAGCGCCTTGGCCATGTCGACAATGAAAAAGGCCTCCTCGTGCTCGGTTCCCGCCTCGAAGCGGTGGATGGGCGCGCCGGCGTCGCTCTGGGTCCACAGCTTTTTCTGCTTGCGGCCGCGGTTGTTGTGGATGACGCCGTTGGCCGCGTCGAGGATGTTCTTCGTGGACCGGTAGTTCTGCTCGAGCTTGATGGTGCGGCACCCCGGGAAATCCTCCTCGAAATCGAGGATGTTGCGCAGGTTCGCGCCGCGCCAGCCGTAGATCATCTGGTCGTCGTCCCCGACCACGCACAGGTTGCGCGACCGGTTCGCGAACAGGCTCACCAGCATGTACTGCGCGGTGTTCGTGTCCTGGTACTCGTCGACGAGCACATAGCGGAACTTGTCCTGGTAGAAGGACAGGATGTCCGGGAACTCGTTCAAGAGACGGATTGTCAGCAGGATGATGTCGTCGAAGTCGACGGCGTTGTTGGCCTTGAGCTTTTTCTGGTACAGCTCGTAGGCGGCCGCGATCTTGCCCATGCGGAAATCGGACGCGTACATCTTCTTGTACTGGTCGGGCGTGACCAGCTCGTCCTTGGCGCGCGAGATCTCTCCAAGAATGGTTTTGGGCGGGAACTGCTTGTCGTTGATGCCCAGCTGCTCGATGCACGACTTGATGACCGAGGTCTGGTCGTCCGTATCATAGATCACATAGCTTTTGTCATATCCGAGCTTGTCGATGTCGCGCCGCAGGATGCGGACGCAGACAGAGTGGAAGGTGCCCACCCACAGATCGAGTGCCGCAGGTCCGATGAGCGCCTCCAGGCGCTCCTTCATTTCGCGGGCCGCCTTGTTTGTGAAGGTGATGGAAAGAATCTGCCAGGGCCGGACTCCGAGGTCCTGCACGAGATGGGCGATGCGGTGCGTGAGCACGCGGGTCTTGCCGGAACCGGCGCCGGCGAGCACCAGCAGCGGCCCCTCCGTGTGCAGGACGGCCGCCTTCTGTTCCGGGTTCAGGCCTTCGAGATCGATCATGGGCGGGGGGTACCTCCGGTTCCGATTCCGGGCGGCCGCGGCCGGATCAGCCGGCCGACATCGCCTCGTGCCGCCTGTGGCGAGCCTCACCATTTTACCATAGTGGCGGGCCGGACGCCACGAAGCCGGCCGGAACGCCCGGCCGGCTTCGTGCGGCTTCGACTGATTGGCGCATCACATGCCTGGCATCCGGGAGCGGCCGGTACAGCCGCATCCCGCGATGCCAGGGCCGGCCGGTTCGCAGGATCGCGTCCCACGCATCCGGTCAACGGGTGCGCGCCGGCCGGGCTCCGCCGGGCATGCCGCCCATGCCGCCCTTCATGCCCCCCCAGCCACCGGATGCTCCGTACGTTGTGAGGACGGAGGAGACCGTCAGGCTCGCCTGTTCGGTTCCCCCGCTGTACGCGCCCTCCGTGTAGATGCCGTTGACGACGGTGCCGGTGGCGGTTCCTCCGGTGAGGACGGTATAGCTCTCCCCGGTTTTCAGTGCGGCCGAGGAGAAGACCACGGACTGATAGTCCTTTTCCGGTGCCGCCGCAAGCACGGTCAACCCCGCGCTGTCCACGATGCGCACCAGCGTGCCGGCCGCCTGGGACTGGCCGAGGGTGACGGACAGGATGTTCTGGGTCGAGGAAGAGTCCGGGGCTTCCGCCATGCCGGCGCTGCCGACAGCCAGGAGGCTGCCGCCGGTGAGCTGGAAGGTGCCGTTGTAGTCGATGGCGCCATTGTTGCTTGCGGTCGGGCCGTACACGACCACCGTGCCGCCGGTCATCGCGATGGAACCGTTGCTGTCGAGACCGTCGCCACCGGCATTGAGGTGGATGGTGCCGCCGTTGATGGCGAGCATCGCGCCTTCGGTCACGGCGAACATGTCCTGCATGCCGGAGGAATTGTCCGCACCGCCGGCGCAGTTGAAGCCGTCGTCCGCCGAGACCATGTCGATCCGGCCGCCGTTGATGGTGATCGCCAGGCTCTCGAAGGCCTCGTAGCTGGCCGTGATGTCGATCGTGCCGTCCTCCACGATCACGGCGCTGCCGCCGTGAACCGCGTCGTCTCCGGCAGCCAGTGTGAGCGTGCCGCCTTCGATCAGCACGACATTGTCCGAATGGATGGTGTCATCCGCGGCATCCACCGTGAGCGTGCCGCCGGCGATCAGGATCCCGTCCGCCGCCTTCAGGCCCTTCTGGCTGACGGTGGCGTCCGATGCGGCGGCGGTTGTGGCGTTCCGTCCACCCATGCCTCCCCACATGTCGGCTTCCTGATGGACCGGCGCATTGGCGGTCCCTCCGCCTGACAGGATGGCGATGTCGCCTGCCAGCAGCAGGATGTCGGTTTCCGCCTGGATGCCGTCCTTTTGCGCCGTGATGCGGATGCGACCGCCCTCCATGGCGACGAACCCCTTGTCTGCAGCCTCGCCGTTGCTGGCCTGGATGCCGTCCGCGCCCGCATCGACCGTCAAGTCGCCACCGGCGACGGCCACATAGTCGCGTGCCTTGATGCCGTCGGACACAGCCTTGATGTTGACCGTGCCGGAAACGATCTTCAGCCCGTCCTTGCTGCTGATCCCAATCTTGCGATAGGCTTCGACCGTCAGCGTTCCGGTGCCGTTGATGGTGATGTCGCCCTTGCTCCAGATCGCCGCATCGGGATCATCCGCGCCCAGATGCGCATCCTGGCCGGCCGTGCCGTCGGAAATGCGGTTGTCCGTGCCTTCAGCCAGCAGCAGCACGAGCTTCTTGCCCTTTCTGACCTGGATGGGAGACGCGTCGGCATTCGCGAGCGACACACCGTTCAGAACCAGCCGGACGGCGTCATCAAGCTCCGTATGGACAATGAGGCAGGCATCGGCGGATGCCCCTTCGAGCACGTAGGTGCCCGGGAGTGTGATGGTGACAACGCCACCCGTCAGGGTCGCGCCGGTGCCCGCGATGTCAGCGCCACCGTCGCGGAACGTGATGGCAGTTGCGGCATCGGCCTGCCAGGCTTCATCGGTGTCGATCGCATCATAGCTGACGCCGGAGGTGCGCGGGTTGCCATCGGACAGGTTCACCGCCGTCGTCGAGCCGTCCGTTGACGGCAGCACCGAGCCGGATGCCCCCGCCGCCGTGGCGGAGACGGTACCTGCCGCTGCGACTATCGTTTCGGCTCCTCCGGCGGACGCATGTGTCGCCGCGGTCGTGCCGGAGCAGGCCGAAAGGATCGACGCGGTCATCATGGCGGCGAGGGAGGCGGACAGCATGCCGCCCTTTCGCTTCTTCATCTGCATGTGCATGGGATACCAACCTTTCCTGATACACGCCGCGTGGGCGTTCAAGCCTTGTGCCGACTGTCGTCCGCAGGTGACCGGATCGTGCGAATCAAGCCATCCCGCGGGGAGCTCCCGGCAGGATGCTGCGGAGGAACCGGAGCGCCTGCCATGCTCCCATGATACCGCCGGTGTCTGAAAGAAAGATTGAGTGGTCCGCACGCTGCATGGCGGTGACAGCCCGCTGTGTTCCCTGTATGATGAGGGGAAGGAGCAGGTGCAACCGGCGGCAGGCACGGAACGGCACGGAGAAGGCACAGAGAAGGCACGGAGCGGCGTCAGGCCGTCCGCAGGGTGGCTTCACGGCCGGACTGCGCCCGGAAGGATGGGACTGTGGCAACGATGGACAAGACAAATGCGATGCGTCTGCTCGAAAAGGCGGGCGTCCCCTACAGGGTGCATGCCTATGAGGCCGGCGACACGGTGCCGGATGGGGAGACCGTGGCGGCCCGCATCGGCGAGGATCCGGGCAAGGTGTTCAAAACCCTGGTGACGGTTGGCCCCGTCCGGGGCGTTTGTGTCTTTGTGATACCCGTATGCCGGGAACTCGATCTGAAGGCCGCCGCACGCGCCGTGGGAGAGAAATCGCTCGCCATGCTCAAACCTGCGGACCTGGAACGGACGACGGGCTACGTGCGCGGCGGATGTTCGCCCTTTGGCATGAAAAAGGCCTTCCCGACCGTCGTTGACGGATCTGCGGAAGGCCTTGCGACACTCATCGTGAGTGCCGGAAAAATCGGGTTCCAGGTGGAGGTGCCGCCCTCCTCCCTGGTGCGTCTCGCCCGTGCCGTCTTTCATGACGTGACTCACGCGGGCTTTCCTTCCGGCATGTAGCGCGAAAGGATATCATGGCCCGCCTTGCCGTGGACGATCTTGCGGATGCTGCACGGTGAAAGGTGATACCGTTCGGCCAGGTCGTCGACCCGCAGGCCGCTGCGGTAGAGTGTGACGATTTCCCGATTGCGTTCCAGGTACTGCGCGCGGGTGCCGTTGGACTCGCCCCAGGCGGCACGCTCCGCGTCGCGGCCGGGTATGTAGATCATCTTGCCCTGGACGTATTCCTGCAGCTGCAGCAGAAGGGTTTCAGGAAGGACTTCCTTTGCATTGATGTATTTCACAGCGACACACTCCTCAATTGCGAGGGGCATCCCGTACGGACCAGGGGAAGTCTCCGCACCCGGGCACCGGGTGTGGGCGCCATTCCATTTCCCGGAGGAAATGAAAAGGTCCGCAACGGATACCCCATCACGGACACAAAAAAAGCATGATTCCCACATCATGCTCCTGCCTGTATCATCCAGGTGGAAGGGAATACTCCGTGTTCGCGGCAACAACCCCGCCTCATCGCCCAAAGATGGTGGGACGCGTCCGAAAGGACCGGGTGCGGCCGCTCTTGATTCAGTTAAGACAGGGTGACCTCTGCAATGGCAATATTCCTGTTCTTGATCTTCATCTTTTCACTGACTCCCTTCTTATGATTCAGCACGCCTTCGGCCGAAACAGCCTGTGCGCCGCCGTGGGGTCCGAGGCGATGGCGCTTCGGACAATGACAGTATATGACTTCCCATACCGGAGCGTCAAGCGCAAAAACATTTCGGAACCATTCGCGCCCACCTCCGGATGCATCCGTCCGGATGAGGGCCGCGCTTATGCCGTTCGCGGCAAGACCCGCACAAGAAAAGGGCCCCCCGGGGCGTTGGCCGCCGGGAAGCCCCTCCGGGCGGCTGTCAGACGACAGCCACCTCCTTGTTGTGAATCAACTGGATCACTTCCTTTCTTGCGAAAGTCGGCCCCGGAAGCCGCGCGTGTGCGGTGTGCACCGTACAAGTACATTCTACGGCGCTCCGCGCGCGGCTACAAGGGAACAATCCACTATAAGCCGTTTGCGGACACGGGCATCACACCTTCTGGGTGTGCGCCTCGACCGGCACGACGTGCCATGCCTCGCGGGCGACACCTGCCGCATCAGCCAGCGGCTTGCACAACCCGTATTCAAGCAGCGCCGTCTGGCGCTCCACAGGCAGGCCATCCCCCAGCGCAAGCAGCCACGCACTCCGCGTGTCCACGGCCAGTCCCATGTTGTGGAGGCTTTGCCCGGGCTTCGCGGCAAGGGCGCCCGTCCCGTCGAGGTACTGCCGGTACAGTTCCGCCTGACGATCCAGACTGCGCAGGCCCTCCCCGAACTCGGCCGAGGCGCCCGCGTCACGTGCGAGAGCGGCCAGCCGACCCTTGAACACCGGGTCGATGTCTCCCATGGTGTCCTCGTCATCACCGGCCTCCGCAACAAAACGGACATACCAGAAAGGATTGGCCGTTCCCTGGTAGGCCGTGGCTGAGAACGCACTGTCAGCCAACGTCGTCTGCCAGCGTGCCGTGATCGCGTCCAGCATCGGTGTGCCGCCGGCAAGCAGTCGCGCGGCGGTCTCTTCAGTCAGCGTTCCTGTCTCGGCAAGACCCCGGTCGCGCTGGAACCGGCGCAGCGCATCCGATGTCACCGGACCCAGGATGCCGTCCACCCCATTGCCATATGGTCCGAAGGAACCCACGCCATACCCCTGGGCGACCAGCAGGCTCTGGGCGGCCGCGACATCGCGATCCGCCTCCGCTGCAGTCAATCCTCCCGCGGTACGCAGGCGCATCACCCGCCCAACCAGATCATCCGCCTCGGCGTTTCCCGTCGTGCGGAGCAGACCGGGTGTTTCCACGAGAAGGGTTCCGTCTGCCGGGACGACCGGCTGCTGCACATTCCACGGCACATCGGCGGTCAGGCCCTGGGTGGCTGCGGGCGAACCGGCACCAGCGGTGATCGTCCGCGCATCCCCCGCAGGCGTGATGCCCGCGCCCGCCACAGCCGACCGGGCGACCCCCGCATCCGCTTCCGCCGCCAGCGTGGTGGCCAAGATATCGGAGAACACGGCGTCGCCGGAACCGGCTGATGTCGCCTGCAAGCCTCTCCAGGCACTGGCTGCCGTTCCTTGTCGCAACAGGGTGATGCCATCGGTTGACATCGTCCGCCCCCCCTTTCCACGCCCGAAGCGGCGTCTCACCACATATATCGGCATGCATGGGCCACGGCGGCAGTCCCCATGAGAAAAAACGCATGACCACGCATATGGGAAAAGGGACGGTCCGGCAACACCGGAGGTCCCTCTCATGACTTGCGCAACATGCCGTTCGTGCGCGTGATGCCGTTGCGGACGGATGTTCACTGGATGATCCCGCCATCGGCGGTTCGTCCCATCATCGGCCGTTCATCCCGCCGCTGGCGGTTCACCCCACCATCAGCAGCACCGTCTCCATGTAGTCCGCCACATCCTCGCAGGAATCGAGAACGGTCTCCATGGTATCGAAGATGTCCTTCCACCGGAGCACGTCAAGGACATTCTCCGGATTCCGGAACAGCTCGCTGACAGCCTTTCGGTAGAGCTGGTCGCCCACCTCCTCGAGGCGGTTGACCTCGATGATGAGGTCGCGCAGCCGCGTGCTCTTCTTGTAGCTGCGGAATTCGACGGATGCCTCGACCAGGGCGGCCAGGCACTCGTTCATGACCTCCGTCATCGCGATGGCGTGCGGGGATACGGTCTTGATGTCATAAATGAGGAATTTGCTGGCCGAATGCTCGATGTTGTCGGTGATGTTGTCGATGGAACGCATCATGTCGCCCATCGCGTCGCGGTCGACCGGGGTGATGAACGCGTTGGTCAGCTTCTCGAAAAAGTCGTGGAGGTAGGCATCACCCTTGTGCTCGAGTTCCTTGATCTCCCGCGTCTTCAACTCGAGGTGCTCGTACATCGTCAGCATGCCATACAGTTGGTGTCCAGCCTCGCGCGCGCACATGACGGCTTCGATGTACATGTCGAACCAATCCTGCTTCTTGTCCTTGCGCGCCTGCTTCTCCGTGGATTTTGCTTCCTTGTTGGCCATTGTCTCCTCCATCATGCCGGTCCGCCTTCGGGCCGGTCGTGTGCCGATGCCATGACTGCCCGCGCAGTCCGGATTCCGCACCCTCGGTTGCGGACACGCTGTCGGCGGTCGTTCTTCCATACCAGATGCCGCGGTGGAACCATGTCAGAATATGCGGGTGAAAACCTTCGTCATGACGAATCCGATGAGGAAGCAGGCGGGGAATGTCAGCACCCAGGCCAGCACCATGTCGCCAACCACCTTCCAGTTGATGGCGCGCGTGCCTCGGATGGCACCGACACCCATGATGGCGGTGGCCTTCATCTGCGTGGTGGATACCGGGATGCCGAGCCATGTCAGGACGGTCATGCAGCCCGATGCGGCGATTTCCGCCGTGAAGCCCTGATATCGTTCCAGCTTGACCATGTCCATGCCCATCGTCTTGATGATGCGGTACCCGCCGATGGAGGTGCCGAATCCCATGACCAGCGCCACCAGGATGAGGATCCACAGCGGGATGTGAAGCTTGCCTCCCGACATCATGTTCAGGGTGGGAATGCCCGTGGCCAGCGCCAGGGCGAAGATGCCGGCGAATTTCTGGCCGTCCTGCGCGCCGTGCGTGAAGGCCATCGAGGCGGCCGAGACAATCTGGCCGACAGTGAAGAAACTGTTCGCATGCCGGCGCCGCACACGTGAGAAGATCAGCACGACGAGCGCGACAAGGGCAAGGCCGACGGTGAAGCCGACCACCGAGGACGCGACCAGTCCGACAAGCACCTTCTTCCACTGCTCCCAGCTGACCGACTCCCAGCCGCCGCCGGATGCCAGGCCGGCGCCCGTGAGTGCCGCGATCAGGGCGTGGCTCTCGCTTGTCGGGATGCCGAACGCCCAGGCGGATACGGCCCAGATGACAATGGCGCACTGCGCGGCGGCGATGGTCACCAGACCATTCTGCCCGGGGGAAATGTCGATGATCTTGCCGACCGTGTTAGCAACGGCCGTTCCCATCGTGCACGCACCGATGAGGTTGAATACGGCCGCCATGGCGATGGCCGGCTTCGGGCGCATCGCGCGTGTGGATACCACCGTGGCGATGGCATTGGGGGCGTCGGTCCACCCGTTGACGAAGACGGAGCACAGGACGAGGAAAAGAACGATGCCCAAACCCAAGGAGAAACCAGCCATCCACGACCTCCATCCAATGTGGGGAATCCTTGTTGGTCACATGACGGGGCAGGCGAAACGCCTTCATGTCAACGCTTCCCAATACCGGGTCACGCATTCTGTATACATGCAGCCCCACGCACGCCGCCATCATACATCCTATCGATTCCCGGTTCGTTTTGCAAGAACGGCAACATTTTTAACATTGCCTTAACACAGTCCGGCAGACCGGATCCGGGTCCGCATGATATGCCGTAAACCTTCTCCAGGAATGGCTTCTGCTGTAGATCGGATGCATGGTCGTCTCGCATTCCGTCATGTCGCTTCCGTTTTCTGGTTGGATTCGGCTTCGACGGATATGATATCTTTGTGTGGCACCCAGACGGCGCCGCGGAATCGGCGCAACCATCCCCAGGAGGAACGCATGCTCAGGGACATCCTGCTCAAGGCCCTTCCGACCGTGTTCGGCGGACTGGCCGTCTTCATCTTCGGCATGAACTACATGGGAGAAGGCCTGCAGAAGGCGGCCGGCGAAAAAATGCGCCGCATCCTGCAGCTGCTGACGGTCAACCCGTTCGTCGGCATCCTGGTCGGCACGCTGGTCACCTGCGTGCTGCAGAGCAGCAGCGCCACCACCGTCATGGTCATCGGTTTCGTATCCGCCGGCCTCATGACGCTGCGGCAGGCCATCGGCGTCATCATGGGCGCGAACATCGGCACCACGATCACTGCCTGGCTCGTATCGATCAAGATCAGCGAAATGGCCTTCCCGATCGCCTTCATCGGCTTCATCCTGCTGTTCTTCATCGCCAACCAGAAGGTCAAGCACATCGGACAGGTGGTGTTCGGCTTCGGCCTGCTGTTCATCGGCTTGAACGTCATGAGTGACGCCATGAAGCCGCTGGCCAGGAGCGAGGAGCTGATGCAGCTGATGCTGGCCGTCTCCGACAAGCCGCTGCTGGGCGTCGCGATCGGTACCGGCGTCACGGGCATCATACAGAGCAGCTCGGCGGTCATCGCCGTCATCCAGAAGCTGGCCGTCTCCTCCACGGCCGACGGCCTGCCGCTCATTTCACTGGCCGCCGCCATCCCGCTCGTGCTCGGCAGCAACATCGGCACGACCATGACGGCGCAGCTGGCCTCCATCGGGGGATCGCGCAGCGCCCGGCGCGCGGCGATGGTGCACACGCTGTTCAATGTCGGCGGCTCCGTCCTGTTCATGTTCCTCATCGGTCCGTCGGCCCGGCTGGTGGAATGGATCATGGGCGGCACACCGGACGCTGCTCACATGGACCTGGCCATCGCCAACTTCCATACGCTCTTCAACGTGACAGCCACATTGCTGTTCCTTCCGATGATCGGGCTGCTGGAAAAGGCGGTCTGCCGCATCCTGCCCGGCAAGGGGGGCGAGCCCGAATCGCTGCTCGCCCATATCGACACCAAGGTGCTCCATACGCCCGCCATCGCCATGGATCTGGCGGTCGGCGAGCTGGTGCGCATGGGCCATGTCACGCGGACTCTCGTGGAGAAGGCCAAGGAGGCCCTCATCACACGCGATCCCGCCCTCCATGACGAAGTCAGCCGTCTCGAGGACCAGACGGACGTGCTCAAGAACGAGATCATCGATTACCTGTCCCGCATCCTGTCGGCCGGCGCGCTGACGGACAAGCAGTCGATCCGGCTCACCGGCCTGATGCACATGGCGCATGACATCGAGCGCATCGGCGACAACGGCAAGGACATCATGAAGATCTCGCGCGGCATGCTTGCCAACAAGGTCGTCATGTCCGACAGCGCGGTCGCCGAGCTCGCCGATGCCTTCGACAAGATCCTGGGGGTTGTCTCGGACACCATCCAGGCCTACGAGAAGGAGGACATGGAAGCGGCACGGCTCGTCATCACACAGGAGGACGAAATCGACGGACTCGAGGCACGCCTGCGCGAACGGCACATCGCCCGCCTCAACAGCGGCGCGTGCCGGCCCGAAACCGCGATCGCCTTCGTGGAGCTCATCCATTACATCGAACGCATGTCCGACAGCTGCAAGAACATCGCCGAGAGCGTGATGGACGACCTGTCCCACAAGCTGGGCGGGGTGTATGACCACAAGGGGGCCGAAGGCTGACCGCCAAGGCCCGATTCCGCCATCACGCTACGTCCTTGACGGCGGATGCGTGGCGAACCCCGGCTCCCGCCGCGGCAAATCGGACATCAAGGGGAAGGGCACATGATCCGCACCATCCGCAACAAGCTCCATGAAGAGACGGTCTTTGCCGTCTCCCTGGTTCTGGCCGTCGTCACGTCCCTCGTCAGAAGGCCTTCCGCCGCAGACATCGACTGGCATGTGGTCGGCTCCCTCTTCAACCTGATGACCGCCGTGCTGGGACTGGAACGGGTCCGTCTGTTCGATGCCATCGCCGTGCGGCTGGTGCGCCGGTTCTCCGACGAACGGCGGGTCACGCTCGTCATGGTGCTGCTGACCGGCGTTCTGGCCATGGCCGTCACGAACGACGTCGCCCTCATCTCCCTGGTGCCGCTGATGCTGCTGATCGGCCGCAAGGCCGGCTTCGACCCGATGAAGGCCGTCATCCTGCAGACGTTGGCGGCGAACATCGGCAGCACGCTCACACCGATGGGCAACCCGCAGAACCTGTTCCTGTACAGCCATTACGGGCTGACCCCGTTCCAGGTCTTCGGCGCCGCACTGCCGTTCGTCGCCGCCGGGCTGGGTGTCCTCTGTCTTTTGGCATGCCTGCTGACCCCGGCGAATCCCATCCGCTTCCACATCGGCATGGAGCGCGAGGTCGGCCGCATGCGTACGGTCACGTATCTGGCGTTGTTCCTGGCGGGTGTCGCCGGCGTGTTCAGGCTGCTGCCCGTCGCTGGCGTGGCGGTCGCCGCCTTGTTGCTGCTGTATGTGCTTGACAAGCCCTTGCTGCGAAAACTGGACATCTTCCTGCTGCTGACATTCGTGTGCTTTTTCATCGCCATCGGCAACCTCACACGGATGCCTGTGGTCGCCGAAACGGTGTCCGGACTGCTGGCGGATGCGCGGGGCACCTACCTCGCCGGCCTGCTGCTGTCGCAGGGCATCAGCAATGTCCCCGCCGCGCTGATGCTGGCACCGTTCACGGAACACTGGCGGGCTGTCTTCCTCGGGGTGAACATCGGCGGCATGGGCACGCTCATCGCCTCGATGGCCAGCCTCATCTCCTGGCGGCTCTTCGCCCGTCACCATCACGGCACGCGTTACCTCGCCTGGTTCCACGGTCTGAACTTCGCCGGACTGGCGTTGTTCGGCACCCTGTTCCTGTTCACGGTGCCCGTCTGACCCGCATCGGCATCAGGCGGTCGCGGATGCCCCCCATCGGCAAGGAGGTCTCATGAAGGAAGAAAAGACAGCATCCCGCCATGGCGACACAACGAGGGACGACACATCGGCCACACCGTCAAAACCGGCCTGCAGTCATTGCGCCCGCACGACACAACGCGACGACCGCGAGAAGGCCGCCCTCATCAGCCGCTGCAACCGGGCCGAGGGACAAATCCGCGGCATCCGCGGCATGCTCGAGCGCGACGTTTACTGCGACGACATCCTCAACCAGCTGCAGGCGACTTCCGCCGCACTCGACGCCATCGGTCGGCTCGTGCTCGAACGGCACATGAAGAGCTGCCTGATCGACAGGATCCAGGCGGGCGACCTGGAGGTGGTGGATGAACTGCTGACCACACTGAAGAAGATGATGTGAGTGCCGACCACCCGTCACGCACGCCACCCGGACTCACGGAACAAAACGGCGTACCAGCAGGAATCCGGCCACGGAGACGGCGAGACTGACACCGGTTCCCCAGGCGAGGTCCACGACCGTCACCAGCAGCGGCCAATCCCTGATGGTCGCCAGATTCGTCAGATCGTACGTGGCATAGGTCACCAGCCCGAACAGCGCGCCCGCCAACGCGGCGTGCCCCAGGCTGTCGCGCCGGAGCGCGGGCTCCAGCACAAAAAACAGGATGCCTGCGACGAACAGCAGGTAGAAGATCAACGCAGCCGGCAGATTGACCGGATCGCGCATGAGAAAGCCCAGGTGGCGGGCGTAAAATTTCCGCGCCACCACAACCAGCCAGATCATGTCGATCACAAGAAACACACCGAACAGGATCCCATAACGGGCAAGCCATTTGAGGAACTCCATGGTCAAGTCTCCTTCCTCCGCTGCGGCGGCCTGGGAACGAACACCGGTGTGCGGGCCGCATAAGCGGCATACCCGGGGCGTGATGCCATGCGCTTCTCCAGCAGGGGCACGCCGGAAACCCAACGCACCAGCCAGGTGATTGTCACGGGGCCGATGACCGTCCAGGCGGGTGCGCCAAGCGCGAGGGAAGCCACGAAGATCCCCCACCAGGCCAACGCCTCCCCGAAGTAGTTCGGATGCCGCGACCATGCCCATGCACCGGTATCGAGCACCAGACCCGCCTGTCGCCGGTTGTTGAGAAACCGCGCCAGTTGGGCATCCGCCACCGCCTCGAGTGAAAAACCGCACCCCCACAGCAGCAGACCGGCACCCAGCAGCAACTTCCGGAGGATGCCATCGGGTCCGGAGATGCCGGAGGCCCGGATGCCCAGCAGGAAGGGAGATGCGATGATGCCCATCATCAGGCCCTGGAACAGGAACAGCTGCAGCCAGGCACGCAATGGCCAGCTTTTGCCCCACGCCTGCCGGAAGTCCCGGTAACGGGGATCCTCGGGCTTACCGATGTTCCGCCGGCCGATATGGACGGCGAGCCGGACCCCCCAGACGCCAACCGCGGCAGCCAGCATGAATCCAGGAACCGACGGGGACAGGCATGCGGCAGCCGCGGCAAGCACGACAAAACCCGCACCCCATCCGATGTCGACCAGGCCCGCGTTGCGCAGGCGTTCTCCCAGCAGATACCACAGGGTGAAGTAGGCAAGCAGAAACACACCGCTCCACAGCAGCATGCGGACCGCCTCCGGTGCGGGAACAAGGCCGGCCATCCAGTCACGCATGCGCCACCGCCGCTTCTCCCACCGCATAGGCGATGGCGAATGCACCGCGCCCCGCATTGAGCGCGACCACCGAGGAAATGGGGGTCACATGGTCCGGCGGCCTGCCCACGATGGCTTCCACCTGTCTGCGAAAGGGTTCGAGCACGGCCGGATCATCCGCATGCACAAGGCTGTACTGCAGGACACCGAACCGCCGGTGATCCCTTTCCACCTGCCGGAGCATGCGGCGCATGGCACCGTGCCGGGTGAATGTCTTGGCAGCGATGCTGCCCTTGCCGGAAGCATCGATCGAAACCACGGGCTTGAGCCGCAACAGGCCCAGCAACGCCCCCTTGACCCTGGAGACGCGGCCGCCCTTGAGCATGTACTTCAGGGTGGCGACGCTGACCAGAATGCGCGTCCGTGAGCAGAACGCCTCCAGTCGCTCCGCCACCTCGCCGAGTGGCAGTCCTTCATCGGACAGCCGCACGGCCTCCGCCACGGCCAGCCCCTCGGCGGCTGAGTTGAGCCGCGTGTCCACGATGCGCACACGCCCATCCCCACCCGTCATGCGGTCGGCGACGAGTCGCGCCTGCCGTACGAGCCCGCTCATCTGCGACGAGACGAACACGCCCAGGACCGCGTCAAAATGTGCCAGCGCGAACGCGAACACCCGCTCGATGGATGCGGCCGTCGGCTGCGCGCTGGTCGGATGCATCGCCTGGGTGTCGACATCGCGGAAAAACCGCTCGTGGGTCATGGTCTGCTTGTCGAGGTATGCGGTGCCGTCCTGGATGATGTGGACCGGCAGCACAAGCACCTGTGACGCCTTCAGCCATTGCGGGGGCAGGTCCGCGATCGAATCGGTCACGATGGCGATGCGGCGGCTCGGATGCGCCACCATCTCCTGCTGCAGGGCCATGTCGTCGACCTTGTGGGAGATCACCTGGCCCACCCCGGTCAAGACGTCCATGACCGCCGCCGGATCATCGGCATGGACATGCACCTGCGCCAACGGGAGCACCCCGCCGACCACAAGCGAGTCTCCCATGCCTGCCAGCTTCTCTGCAAGAAGCGTCGCGGGGGAAGGATGATCCAGGCGGAGCGTGAACTGCGTGCAGTAGCGATATCGGGGGGGCTCCACCGGAACCGGCTCGACCTCGGCCTCCTCCTCCAGCTGCAGCGCCGCGGCCGCCGCATCGGTCCCGCCATGGCGAACGCGGGCCAGAATACCCTCCAGGAACAGCAGAAATCCCTTGGCGCCGGAGTCGACGACATTGCGTTCACGAAAAATCCGCATCATGTTGCGTGTCTGCTCCACAACGTCGCGCGCATGCCCGACTGCGGGGGCAAGCCATGCTTCCAGGCCCAGATCCGGATTCTGTCGCTTGAGCGACTCGGCCCACTCGTGCATGACGGTGAGAATGGTTCCCTCCTGCGGCACGGCGACCGCCGCCCGTGCGTGATGCGCCGCGTATCCGCAGGAAACGGCGAATTCATCGGGCGTGAGCCGCTCCTTGGACTGCACGGCCTGTGACAGCCCATGCAGGAACTGGGCGAAGATCATGCCGGAATTGCCATAGGCGTTCTCAACCGCGGCACTGGAAATGGAGGCCATCGTGCGGGAAACCGCCGGCTCCCGCACGGCCTTGGCCATGACGGTGCGCAGCGTCAGCGCCAGATTCGTACCGGTGTCGCCGTCCGGAACCGGGAACACGTTGATGCGGTTGAGCAGGCGTTCATTGAGGATCACGTTGCCCGCGCCGGACAGGATTGCGTCGTACAGCAAGGTGCCATCGAGCATGGCGTCGTGGATATCGGCAGGGTCTGGTCCATTGCGCATGTTGCCTCCATCTATTGTGACCGCAGGGCCGGAAGCCCGCATCATCATGCCTGTGAGTCCTGTCGGGAGAGCCGGGTCCGCCGCGGCTTGACCGGCATGCCCCCTTACTTGTTATGTCCCTTATTTGCGTGTCTGCAAACAGTGCCCTGTGTGATCTTGATACAAATCCGCACCCACCCGTGCGCAGCCAGTCCCGCCCCCTCCCTGGCGGCTTGCCCATCATCCTTCTCACGCGATTCTCATCCAATCCCAATCTGCCCGGGCAGACAGCGCCGCGGTACGCCGCGTACCATGGTCATCAAAGCCAAGGCGGTACGAAAAGGACGCGGCAAAGGCACGCATTCCCGCCGGAAGGAGATCACATGGACAAGAAACTGTTCCGTTCCAGAAGCAACAAGATGATAGGCGGCGTTTGCGCAGGCGTCGCGGACTATTTCGGCATCGATCCGACGATCGTGCGCATCATCTGGGCCATCTCGGTGTTCGTGTTCGGCACCGGCGGGCTGTTGTACTTGCTGGCCTGGATCATCATGCCCGAATCCCCGTATTGATTGTCCCTGCGAAAGCCGGGGATGCCCCAGGACAAATGGGGCATCCCCTTTTTCGTGTCCAAACGACAACGGGCGGATTTCGACGGGATTCTCCATGAAATCGATTGCAATTCTCTCTCCCCGCGGCGGACCGGTGCGCATATAATGGTGTCAACACCACCTCGCGCAAGGAGGCCAGCATGGATCACCGCATTCCGTTCACCCGCTTTGTCGAAAGCGATTGCGCTGCCGACCGACCGGACGATGCCTGCCGCTGCACATTGCGGTTCCCGGCTGATCGTGACGGTTACTTCATCTCCCCGCTGTCCGCATGGAACGAAACCGCATGGAACGAAGCCCGCTGGCTGTGGTTCGATGCCGTCAACCAGGGGCCGGACTCGCTCACGCTCGCCCTGTCGTTCTGGGAAGGGGACCCGGCGCATGCCGCCACAGCCTCCCCCACCTCCGCCCTCACGGATGAACCGACCGCCCAGGCGGCGGCCGCCGTCGGACTATCCGGCGGGAAGCCGCACATGGCGTGCATCATGGGTCTCCTGCCCGGTATGCCCACACGGGTGAGCCTGCCGCTGGCCGCGCTGGACGCGCAGCAGCTTTTCCTGCCACGCACGCCCGGCAAGCTCAAGACCGTGATGCACGGCAACCGCATCCATCGGCCCTCGCACCTGTCGATCGGCCACCGCCGCGCATCGACGGAGCAGATCCTCCTCCTGTCAAATCTGCATCTGAGCACGGAGGAGCCGGACTACCCGCTGCCCGCTGGCGCCCTGATCGACGACTTGGGGCAATGGGCACAGGGCGACTGGCCGGGCAAGACACCCGACCGCTCCACGCTGGTGCGAACCCTGCAGGCGACGCTTGCCGCCTCGCACGAAGGCGCTTTCTTCCCGGACTGGGCCGCTGACGGCGGCTGGCGCGAGAAACGCTTCGAGGGTACCGGCTTCTTCCGCGTGCAGCGGGACGGTGGCCGCTGGTGGCTGGCGACACCGGAAGGGTACGCCTTCTTCAGCGCCGGCGTCGATTGCGTCCATCCCGGCGACAGCATGAACACAACCGGCATCCGGCCGCTGAGCGGCACGCTGCCGGACCGCGCCGGACCGTATGCCGATGCCTGGGCCTCCCGTCACGGACCGTGGCAGGCGGACCTGTACAACCACGCCGTCGCCAACCTCATCCACGCGTTCGGCGACGGATGGCGCGACGCCTGGACCCGCATCACGGCCGCCCGCCTGCGCGCGTGGGGCTTCAACACGGTCGGCAACTGGTCCTCCCAGCCGTTCGCAGCAGCCGCAGGACTTCCCTGGGTGTACCCGATGCACGACTTCCCCACCACGGAGACCCGCCTGTTCCGCGACTTTCCCGATGTGTTCAGCCCGGCCTACCAAAAGGCGGCCGACGCCTTTGCCACGCAGATGGCCGGCCTGCGCGACGACCGCAACCTCATCGGCTACTTCCTGCGCAACGAGCCCGAATGGGCCTTCGTCCACGATCTGGACCTGGCCGAGGAGCTGCTGGAAACCGGTTTCCCGTCCCACAGCCGCGACGCGCTGATCGACATGCTCGCACAACGGTACGGCCATGGCGTCGAGCGGCTCAACGCCGTCTGGGGAACCAGCTTCGACCGCTTTGAGGCGCTGCGCGAACCAGTGATCCGCGCACGCCGCTTTCCAGGCGCCCGCGCCGATCTTTCCGCATTTTCGCGCCAGCTGGTCGACCGGTATGTGCGCATTCCCAGCGAGGCGGTCCGCCGTGTCGATCCGAACCACCTGAACCTGGGCATGCGCTATGCCTTCCTCTCGAGCGGGGACCTGCTTGCCGGCAGCGATTGTTTCGATGTGTTCTCCATCAACTGTTATGATGTCGATCCCCGCGAAGCCGTCGAGAAGGCCGGTGCGGCGACCGGTCTGCCGGTCATGATCGGCGAGTTCCATTTCGGCGGGCTGGACCGGGGCCTGTCCGCCACCGGCATCCGCGGCGCGGCAAACCAAACGGAGCGGGGCATCGCCTACCGCGCCTACGTCGAACGCGCCGCCGCCTCCCCGCACTGCGTGGGGACACACTACTTCCAGTTTTGCGACCAGCCGGCCCTGGGCCGTTTCGACGGGGAGAACTACAACATCGGCCTGGTGGACGTCTGCCAGACGCCGCATGCAGCGTTCCTCGACGGCGTCACGGCATGCCACAGGAGCCTGTACCGTGTCGCGTCGGGAGCCCAGCCTCCGTCCGACCGGCTTCCCCGCCTGATTCATCCCATTTTCTATTGATCCCCCGGGAGGACGCCATGTACGACAAGCAACACCTGATCGGGGATCTGCACCGGCTGTCGGTCGATCCCGCCGGCACCCTGCTCGTCCACTCCTCGATGAAAGCGATCGGACCGGTCGACGGCGGGGCGGACACCGTCCTCGACGCCTTGTCCGAGCACATGCGGGACGGGCTGCTGGTGCTGCCCACCCATACCTGGGACCGCATCAACGCCGACCAGCCCGTGTTTTCCGTCACGGATACCCCTTGCTGCGTGGGCATCCTGCCCGAGCGGTTCCGGAAGCGGCCCGGCGTCATCCGGTCCCAGCACCCCACCCATTCGGTGGCCGCGCTGGGCCGCGACGCCATCGCCTTCACGGAAGGCGATGCCTGCTTCGAAACCCCGCTTCACCGCAGCGGACCCTGGGGGCGTCTGCTCGACCGCCGCGCCACCCTGCTGTTCATCGGGTGCGACCTGACCAAAAACACCTACATGCACGGGGTCGAGGAATGGCTCGACATCCCGGACAACCTGACGGACTCGATGGTGACGCTGTTCACCGAGCGCCCGGACGGCACGGTGGTGCCGGTGCGGCAACGCCAGCACAAGGGGCATCGGTCCGACACCTTCTGGAAGGTCGAGCCCCTCCTGCTGGAGAACGGCGCCATGCGCACCGGCACGTTCGGCGGTGCGACGGTTCGCATCGTCGACACCCTGCGCCTGACGGAGATCCTGTATGTGCTGCTGGAGCGCAATCCCTGGCTGTTTGCGGATGACCGGCCGCTCGACCGCCGCCTGTATCCCATGTATGCGCCGGGCCCGCGCTGATGCCGGAGAAACGATTCACCCCATGTCGCCGCCGATCGGTCGAATGGGTCGCGCGTTGATGCCGCACAAACGAATCGGGCCAATCCGCCCCCGCCGCCAGTACAACGGCATGGAGACGGATTGGCCCGATTTTCGTCACGGCGGGCGGGCGCATCCGGCAGGACGCATCCAGTGGACGCCCGTCATCACACCACGGAGTTCGCCTTCGTGAATGCGATCAGCTCGTCCACCTGGGTGAACGCGATGCAGGTCACGGTGTCCGCTCCGCCATAATACATGGCGATGCGGCCGGTGGCGGCGTCGGACAGGGTCGCGCACGGGAACACGACATTCGGCACGTCGCCCACACACTCGTAGTATTCGCGCGGGTTGAGGATGTAGGGATCGGTGCGGTAGCGCACCTTCCACGGTTCGTTGATGTCGAGCAGCGCCGAGCCCACATGGTAGACGAAGCCGTTGCAGCTGGTCAGCACGCCGTGATAGATCATCAGCCAGCCCTCGGTGGTTTCGATCGGGATGGGGCCGGGACCGATCTTCGTGCTCTGCCAGGAGCCCCGGGGGCTCATGACGTGGCGGTGCCTGCCCCAGTGCACCAGATCGGGGCTCTCGCTGTAGAAGATGTCGCCGAACGGGGTGTGGCCGTTGTCGCTCGGACGGCTGACCATGGCGAACTTCCCGCCGATCTTGCGCGGGAACAGCACGCCGTTGCGGTTGAACGGCAGGAAGGCGTTCTCGAGCTGATGGAAGCGCTTGAAGTCCTTCGTCCAGGCAATGCCGATGGTCGGACCGTGATAGCCGTTGCACCAGGTGACGTAATAGCGGTCCTCGATCCAGACGACGCGCGGATCATAGGCATAGTCGAACCGGCCGATCTCCGGATCGTCGCATGTCATCACGATGGGCTTCGGGTTGATGTCCCAGTGGATGGCATCCTTGGAAAAACCCGCGTGGATGCGCATGTAGCGGCCGGTGTTGTCGCAGCGGAACACGCCGGCGTACCCGCCTTCAAACGGCACGACGGCACTGTTGAAGATGCTGTTCGAGTCGGGCAGGTGGTCGCGCTTGATGATGGGATTGCCGGTGTAGCGCCACATGACGTTCCTGTCGCCCGCGGGGCGGTCTTCCCAGGGCATGCCGGGCAGGTTGTTGCCGATGATGGTGGCCATGTCTTGACTCCTTTCAACACTCCAGGTGACGGGGGAACCGGTGACGGATCAATCGTTCCTGTGAACCCGCAGTACCGCTCAATCGGCGAAATGCACCCGGAAGGTCCGGATCTCCAGCGGCTTGAGCTGAACCGGCAGCGTGTCGGCGGCAAAGGCGGCATCGCCCTCGTTCATTTCCATCAGGTTGCAGGCCTGCACCCGGGCCAACGGGCGATGGAAGCGGAGGTTCACCGATCCGCGCCGGTTCTCCGACTCGTACATGCGTACAATGACGCCATCCCCGTCCTCGGCCTGCTTGACGGTCTCCACGAGCACATGCGGCGCGTCGCAGGAAACGAACGACATCGCGGTCCCCTGTGCGCCGCCGTCGGTGCGGGGTGCCGCGACCAGCCCCTTGAGCGGTGTGTTCAGGCGCGCGGCCATGGGCAGCGTGCCGGCCTCCCGCCAGGAATCCGCATGCGGGAAGAACGAGTACGTGAAGACGTGCTCGCCCCGATCGGTCACCGGATTGGGCTCGATGCCGCTCTTGATGAGCGTCAGGCGCATCACGCCGTCCTTGATGTCGTGGCCGTACTTGCAGTCGTTCAACAGGCTCACGCCGTACCCTGCCTCGGACAGGTCGGCCCAGCGATGGCCGCAGACTTCGAACCGGGCCCAGTCCCAGGACGTGTTCCAATGGGTCGGCCGTTCCACGTGCCCGAACTGGATTTCGTAGGTGGCCTTGTCGGCGTTGATCTCCACCGGGAACGCGACTTTGAGCAGCACCTGCGACATCTGCCAGTCGACATGGGTCTCGAAATCCACGCGCGGGATGTCGCGGTACAGGTGGATGTCCTGATCGAGCACCGTTTCGCCGAAACGGCGGCGCAGGCGCAGCGTGCCGCGCACGGGGCCCCGCTCGACCACCTCGATCGATTCGAGTCCGTCCACCGGCCACGACTTCTCGGTGTAGTACATGTCGATGTCCCAGTTGCTGTAGTTCATCGGCCGGTCCTCGAAGGCGGTCAGGACATTGCCCTTTTGCCCGGTCTTGAGGACCTCGCGGCAGGCGCGTTTGTCCCAGACGGACGAGAACTGGCCGGCCGCATCCAGCTCGATGCGGAAGAACCGGTTTTCCAGCCGGGTGGCGGAAACCGTCCACCCATCCGCCTGCGCCTGCGCCTCCACGGCCGTGTCGGCGTCCGCCGGCGCCTCGCCGATCGGATAAGCCCGATAGCCCTTCGCCGGGACGGAAGGTGCCAGGAACAGCACACGGTCCCCCTCCGGGGTGGTGATCCGCTGGCCGGGATGCCAGACGCCATCCGCCAGAATGGCGGGATGTGTCACGCCAACGGGCGTTTCGACAGCGACCAGGTCGTCACGGACAAAGCCCAGCGTGTTGACCGCCACCAGGGCGGCGCTTCTGGCGGCGACACGGTCGGCGAGCAGGCGCAACGCCTGTTCCACCAGCGCGCGTCCGTCTGCCAGGATCTGTTCGTACTCGTCGCGCGACACCTCGTACACGTCCCAGATCGAGGAGCCGGGCAGGATGTCATGGAACTGGTTGAGCAGGATGATCTTCCATGCCGCGTCGATGCGTTCCCTGGGATACGCGTCGCCCACCAGGCCCGACAGGATCGAGAGGAACTCCACCTCGCCCCACAGGATCTCGTTCTGTCGGTTGTATCGCTTGTTGCGGGCCATCGAGGTGTAGGTGCCGCGATGGTACTCCAGGTACAGCTCGCCCACCCAGGTCGGCAGCCGCGGATTGTCCTTCACCCGGGCGTCCAGCCGTTCGAAGAAGGCCCGGCTTGTGCCCTGCTGTACCTTCGGCATGCCCGGAATGCCCTTGGCGAGCCGGCGTGCGCTCTCGAGCATTTCCCTTGTGGGGCCGCCGCCGCCGTCCCCGTGCCCGTAGGAGATCAGGACGTCATCATTGATCTCCTTCTGCTGGTACCGCGTCCAGGTGCCCTTGACGGAGGCCGGGTCGGTGTTGCCGTTGTAGGTGGTGAAGGGCTTGTCCGGCTGGTCGGTGGTCGTGATGAAGTAGGTCAGGATCTCGGTGCCGTCCACGCCGCGCCAGTTGAATGTGTCGTATGGCAGCTTGTTGAACTGGTTCCAGGCGATTTTCGTCGTCATGAACCAGTCGATGCCCGACTTCTTGAGGATCTGCGGCAGCGCCGCGCTGTAGCCGAACACGTCGGGCAGCCACAGGATGCGGTTGTCGACGCCGAAGGTCTCCTGGAAGAATTTCTTTCCGTAGAGGATCTGGCGCACCAGCGACTCGCCGGAGGTGACGTTGCAGTCCGCCTCGAGCCACATGCCGCCCTCGGCCTCCCACCGGCCCTCGGACACGCGCGCCTGGATGCGCTCGAGCACCTCCGGGTGGTCCTGTCGGAGGAAGTCATACAGCTGGGGTTGGCTGGACATGAAGGTATATTCGGGATACTGGTCCATCAGGTCGAGCACCGTGGAAAAACTGCGGACAACCTTTTCGCGGGTTTGCGCGACCGTCCAGTGCCAGGCGACGTCAATGTGCGTGTGCCCCACGCAGGTGGCCGTCACGCCGGTCTCTCCACAAAGCGCACCATACAGCTCGCGCTCGAGCAGTGCGTCCGCCTCGCGGACGGAGGCGCGGAATTCGGGACTGTCTGGCATGCGGGTGTCGATGCGGTTCACGGCGTTGTTGAGCACCTGGAGCACGGCATGTTTTGCGGGCAGCTCGTCCGACAGCAGCGGCAGCGATGTGACGGGCACGAGCAGGTCCCACGCCAGTTTTTCCACCTCGCGGTCGATGACGGCCAGATCAACGGACAGGCGCAGTTTCTCGCCCTTGGCGATGGCCCGGCCGCCATATGCATGCAAATCGAGCGTGTGGCGGGTGCCCGCCCGGGCGCTTTCCGCCAGCAGGATCTCCTTGTGGTTCGTGTCGACGCCCTGTTTGATGACGCCGTCCACATGCACGATGAACTGCGGGTTGGTCGCATCCCAACCGTTCCATTCCAGCGGCGCGGTGCCCAACAGCACGCAGACAGGCTTCCCGTCCATTTCGGCGGGCACCTCCACGTCAAAGCGGAACCAGGCATGCTGCTCAAAGCCGCCCCAGGCATCCTGACGGCCAAATGCACGCCAGGAGCCGGAGGCGGCGTTCACCTGCTCGAGATTGCCGAACCGGCCCTCCCTCATCTGAAGCGACTCAATGGGACGCACATCGCGGTAGATCAGTTTCCGAAGATCCTCCGCGGTCTTTCGGACGCGTTCTGCCAAATACTGCATATGGACGGATCCTTTCATACACCCGCCATGGCGGCGGGCCTGTCTTGATGGTGGTACGGCGGGGCGGTCGTGGCACGCACCACGAGCTCGACGGGATGCGTCAGCCGCAGGCATGCCTTATCTCGACCGATGATGCGGTCATACAGCACTTCCGCGGCCTTGTAGCCGATGCCGTAGGAATCCTGCCGCACGGTCGTCATGCTGATGCTGAACTGACGCAGCAGCGACAGGTCGTCAAAGCCGGTGAGGGAGAAGTCGCCGGGTATGGTCCTGCCCGTATTGCGGGCGGCGACATATAAAAACAGGGCGGTCAGGTCGTTCTCCGCCACGATGGCGGTCACGCCGGCCTCAAGCAGCCCCTTCATCTTCTCCTCGACAAGGTCGAGATGATCGATGTCGATGCTGTTCCTGTGCTCTTCGTACGTAAAACACACCACCTGCTCGTCCGCAAGCGGTATGCGGTTGTCCAGCAGCGTCCGGCAATAGGAAAGATAACGGTCGCGCACCGAGGTGACGCGGGCCAGCGGCTCAATCGAGAAGAAGCCGATCCTGCGGTGTCCCAGATCGATGAGATGCTGGACGATCTCACGCATCCCCCCCTGGTTGTCCGAGGAAACGGAGCTGATTTCGAGACCGTCATAGTATTTGTCGATCGAGACGATGGGCAGGCCGCTGTAGAGCATCGTCGCCAGCAGTTCCTCCGCCTCGATGGTCGTATCGGGGTAATAGATGATGCCGTCCACGGCTTCCCGCACCACCTGGCCGAGCACCTCGTGCTCGGGCCGTTCTCCCGAGCAGCGGATGCTCAGGAAACAGCGGCGTGTCTCCAGGAAGTCCGAAGCGCCGCGGACATATTCCAGGACCCACCCCTCCACGGACTTGAAGGGGAAAATCATGGCGACCATCAATCCGGATGAGGTCTCATGCCGCTCCGTCTGGGACGCGACCACGCTGCCGACCCCGCGCTTGCGGATGATGAGACCTTCCCGTTCGAGCTCCTCCATGGCGCGCTTGGAGGTGATGCGGCTGACCTTGTACATGTCCGCGAGCTCCAGCTCGGTTGGCAGCGCCTGGTTGGGCTGGAGCGTCCCGTTCTGGATTTTCGAGCGAAGCTCGTCCAGGATTGTCTGGTACAGGGGCTTTCGCATGACGTTCGCTTCTCCTTCGGCCCAGTCTGGAACCGGCGTGCTTCCGGCACGCGGTGTCGGATGATCGGGATGGGCCATGGCGGATGGGAGACGATGCGTGAACCGCCTCTTGGAAAGTGGGGGGGGGGCCGCCCGCCCCCAAGAGA